>NZ_ACQA01000001.1:1704166-2045000 GCF_000182645.1 Brucella intermedia LMG 3301 | reverse complement strand
GAACCAGTACCGTGAGGGAAAGGTGAAAAGCACCCCGACGAGGGGAGTGAAACAGTACCTGAAACCGGATGCCTACAAACAGTTGGAGCCCAAGGTTCGTCCTGGGTGACAGCGTACCTTTTGTATAATGGGTCAGCGACTTAGTGTATCGAGCAAGCTTAAGCCGGTAGGTGTAGGCGCAGCGAAAGCGAGTCTGAACAGGGCGTTCAGTTCGATGCATTAGACCCGAAACCAAGTGATCTAGCCATGAGCAGGTTGAAGGTACGGTAACACGTACTGGAGGACCGAACCCATATCTGTTGCAATAGATCGGGATGACTTGTGGCTAGGGGTGAAAGGCCAATCAAACTTGGAGATAGCTGGTTCTCCGCGAAATCTATTTAGGTAGAGCGTCGACCGAATACCCCCGGGGGTAGAGCACTGGATGGGCTATGGGGACTCACCGTCTTACTGATCCTAACCAAACTCCGAATACCGGGGAGTACTAGTCGGCAGACACACGGCGGGTGCTAACGTCCGTCGTGGAGAGGGCAACAACCCTGACCACCATCTAAGGTCCCTAAGTTATGGCTAAGTGGGAAAGGATGTGAGGATCCCAAAACAACCAGGATGTTGGCTTAGAAGCAGCCATCATTTAAAGAAAGCGTAACAGCTCACTGGTCTAAATAAGGGTCTTTGCGCCGAAAATGTACCGGGGCTCAAGCCATACACCGAAGCTGTGGATGCACGTATGTGCGTGGTAGCGGAGCGTTCCGTAAGCCTGTGAAGGGACAGTCGTGAGACATCCTGGAGGTATCGGAAGTGAGAATGCTGACATGAGTAACGATAAAGGGAGTGAGAGACTCCCTCGCCGAAAGTCCAAGGGTTCCTGCTTAAAGTTAATCTGAGCAGGGTTAGCCGGCCCCTAAGGCGAGGCCGAAAGGCGTAGTCGATGGGAACCACGTTAATATTCGTGGGCCTGCAGGTAGTGACGGATCGCGTGTGTTGTACGTTCTTATTGGATTGAACGTGCAGCGAAGCGGTTCCAGGAAATAGCTCCTGCATATAGACCGTACCCTAAACCGACACTGGTGGACTGGTAGAGAATACCAAGGCGCTTGAGAGAACTGCGTTGAAGGAACTCGGCAAAATGCACGCGTAACTTCGGAAGAAGCGTGACCCTCATATGGGCAACCATGTGGGGGTGGCACAGACCAGGGGGTAGCGACTGTTTACCAAAAACACAGGGCTCTGCGAAGTCGCAAGACGACGTATAGGGTCTGACGCCTGCCCGGTGCTGGAAGGTTAAGAGGAGATGTGCAAGCATTGAATTGAAGCCCCAGTAAACGGCGGCCGTAACTATAACGGTCCTAAGGTAGCGAAATTCCTTGTCGGGTAAGTTCCGACCTGCACGAATGGCGTAACGACTTCCCCGCTGTCTCCAACGCAGACTCAGTGAAATTGAATTCCCCGTGAAGATGCGGGGTTCCTGCGGTTAGACGGAAAGACCCCGTGCACCTTTACTATAGCTTTACACTGGCATTCGTGTCGGCATGTGTAGGATAGGTGGTAGACTTTGAAGCAGTGGCGCCAGCCATTGTGGAGTCATCCTTGAAATACCACCCTTGCCTATATGGATGTCTAACTGCGGCCCGTTATCCGGGTCCAGGACCGTGTATGGTGGGTAGTTTGACTGGGGCGGTCGCCTCCTAAAGAGTAACGGAGGCGCGCGATGGTAGGCTCAGAACGGTCGGAAATCGTTCGTCGAGTGCAATGGCATAAGCCTGCCTGACTGCAAGACTGACAAGTCGAGCAGAGACGAAAGTCGGTCATAGTGATCCGGTGGTCCCGCGTGGAAGGGCCATCGCTCAACGGATAAAAGGTACGCCGGGGATAACAGGCTGATGACCCCCAAGAGTCCATATCGACGGGGTTGTTTGGCACCTCGATGTCGACTCATCGCATCCTGGGGCTGGAGCAGGTCCCAAGGGTATGGCTGTTCGCCATTTAAAGCGGTACGTGAGTTGGGTTCAGAACGTCGTGAGACAGTTCGGTCCCTATCTGCCGTGGGTGTAGGAATATTGACAGGATCTGTCCCTAGTACGAGAGGACCGGGATGGACGTATCTCTGGTGGACCTGTTGTCGTGCCAACGGCATAGCAGGGTAGCTATATACGGACGGGATAACCGCTGAAGGCATCTAAGCGGGAAACCCACCTGAAAACGAGTATTCCCTATCAGAGCCGTGGAAGACCACCACGTTGATAGGCCGGGTGTGGAAGTGCGGCAACGCATGCAGCTTACCGGTACTAATAGCTCGATCGACTTGATCACTCCCATTTACAATATCCATCGAACGAAGTTCGATGAAGGCAATATGGCAGTAGGGCAATAAGGCAATATGTTGCCTAAAGCCCTTAACCATCGCCTGCACAGAAAGACAAAGCACAAAGGCAAAGGATAGGCGCAGACCAAACATACTGCCCTATTCCCCTACTGCCTTACTGCCCTGAACCAGCTTCTCATTTGTGTTCTTCGCCGACCTGGTGGTTATGGCGGAGCGGCTGCACCCGATCCCATTCCGAACTCGGCCGTGAAACGCTCCAGCGCCAATGGTACTTCATCTTAAGATGCGGGAGAGTAGGTCGCTGCCAGGTCTGCAAAGCACACAAATCAATTCATCTTCTCAAACCCATGCAAAACAGACCAAATCACGCTCAAAGCGCCAAAAAAATACCAAAACCGGTCAGAATATCGCACCCATAACGCGGGGTGGAGCAGCCCGGTAGCTCGTCAGGCTCATAACCTGAAGGCCGCAGGTTCAAATCCTGCCCCCGCAACCATGGTTGTTGAATGAGCCTCGTTACCAACGTAACGGGGCTTTTTTGCGTTTTGATCCTCCTTCATCAAAGCATAATCGCTCCCAATTCTTCGATATGCTCAATCTCTAATTCTCCCATTTCGTCGGGTTGCAGGACGGATTGTGCTGAAGACGGCCCGGCAGAGCTGCTGCCGGTGCCGCGTCATCTGGGCGGCATTGAGCCCTCCGATCAGGCGACCTGCTTGCGGTAGATTGCGCGCAGGTCCGGACAGCGATCGCGTGGTGTTCGCCGGAGCGATGTAAACAGATAGCCGTTGCCTCGCGTGCCTTTCAGGTTCAAATAGGCGCCACGTCTGTCATGCGTGGAACGGGCATCGGCTTCCCCGCATGATCGATCATTTCATTGATGGAGATGCGTGATGCACTATTCTGCAGCTGCCGACCGTTATCAGTCGGATATGATCTATCGCCGCACTGGTCGGAGCGGTATCGATTTGCCAGCCATTTCGCTTGGTCTCTGGCACAATTTCGGCGGTCGCGATGTCTATGAAAACGGTCGCGCGATCCTGCGCCGGGCGTTCGATCTGGGTGTGACCCACTTCGACCTCGCAAACAATTATGGACCGCCTCCCGGCTCAGCGGAAGAAAATTTCGGTCGCATGATGGCCAGTGATTTTCGGCCCTATCGCGATGAAATGATCATCTCTTCAAAAGCCGGTTGGGACATGTGGCCGGGGCCGTACGGAGGCATTGGCGGCAGTCGCAAATACCTGATCGCCAGCCTCGACCAGTCGCTGAAGCGGATGGGGCTCGACTATGTCGACATCTTCTATTCGCACCGTGTGGACGCCACGACGCCGCTTGAAGAGACGATGGGGGCGCTCGCGCATCTGCACCGTCAGGGCAAGGCGCTTTATGTGGGGATTTCCAGCTATTCACCGGAACTGACGCAGAAGGCGGCCGCGATCCTTCAGGAAGAGCGGGTTCCGCTTTTCATTCATCAGCCCAATTACAACATGTTCAATCGCTGGATCGAAAATGGCCTGCTCGATACGCTTGGCGAGATCGGAACCGGCTGCATTGTCTTTTCGCCTCTGGCTCAAGGATTGCTGACCTCCCGCTATTTGAACGGAATTCCCGAAGGGGCGCGGGCGAATCAGGGCGGCTCCCTGAAGGCCAGTGCACAGAACGAAGAACTGCTGGGCCGTATCCGGGCGCTGAACGCCATTGCGGAACGTCGCGGTCAGACATTGGCTCAAATGGCTATCGCCTGGACACTGCGCGACCCGCGTGTCACCTCTTCGCTGATCGGGGCAAGTTCGGTAACACAGCTTGAAAATTCGCTGGGAGCCCTGAAGGGGTTGGAATTCAGCGCCGAGGAGCTGGCAGAGATTGACCAGTATGCGCATGACGGTGGAACCGACTGGTGGAAGAGTTCGACTTCGCTTTGATGTGTTAACGAAGAGCATGTTAAAGGCCGTACGCTCAGCGTGCGGCCTTTCGCGTGAATGGATGAATGCAATTCACGCGGGGCGACGTAATTGCTATAGGCCAACGGGGGCAAGGCAGTTCCCGTTGGAGCCTTTGGGGGGAAAAGAATCAGGCCATGTCGCTGCGGTCGATAAAGGGCAGTTTGAAATATCCGCTGATCCGGGCCGGGCTGGAGGCTATCGCCTTTTCCGGTGCTGAAGCGCTTTTCCCTTCTGCCGGTGGACGTGGTGTCGTCTTCACGATGCATCACGTCAAACCGGAAGAGGCGACAGACCGGCTGGACCCGAACGCTATTCTCTCGATTACGCCGCAGACGCTCGAAATGGCCATAGAAGCATCGTTGGAAGCGGGCCTTGTGCCCGTCCACCTGCATGATTTGCCGAAGCTGCTTTCCGAGCCCGATAATAGACAGAAGTATGTCGCCTTCACTCTGGATGACGGCTATCGCAACAATGCGGAATTCGCAGCGCCCGTGTTTGAACGGCACAATATTCCTTACACGATCTTCATCACGACCGGCTTTGTGGAACGTACTCGATCCATGTGGTGGAGAACCAGTGCGGCTCTGGTAACGGAAGCCGACGGTTTCCGGTTCGACTTCGGCGGCGGTACCGTTGATGTCCGCGCGCAAAGCCAAGGCCAGAAATCAGCTGCCTTCGCAAGGCTCGTCCAGTTCATGCAACATTTCGACGAAGACGAGGCTGTAGCCCGCATCGATGCAGCAGCGAAGATGGCCGGGATCGATCCGATTTCTCTCGTCGACGAATCGGTGATGAATGCATCCGAACTGCATGACCTGGCCCGCGATCCGCTTGTGCATCTTGGGGCGCACACAGTCACTCACGTCAACCTGCGGCGCGTGGATGACGACAGGCTGGCAAGGGAAATCGCCGATTCGACCGCCTCGGTTGAAAACTATACCGGCTACAGGCCGCGATCCTTTGCCTATCCGTATGGCTGGAAGACGGCGGTCGGTGAACGTGAAATCGAAGCCGTTTCAAAAGCAGGTTTCGATGTGGGCGTAACCACGCAGCCTAGTGTGCTGCAGCAGTCCGGCGTGATGCTGGTCGCGGCCATTCCGCGTATTTCCCTCAACGGCTATTTTCAGAAGAAGCGCTATATCAAGGCGCTTCTTACGGGGCTGCCGTTCAAGCTGATCTAGAGCGGTTCCTATTCTAACAGAATCGCCGGCACCGCTCTAAATATTTGTTTTATCGCATTATCCAACGTATCGAAGCGGGATAAGAAATCAGTCCAGTAAACTGATTTCCCCGCGTAGACGTTTCACACTTTTGCTGGAAATGCTCTAGTTGAAATCAAATGACGAGATGTCCTGAAACACGAAAGGCCGCCTGTCGGCAGCCTTCGTAAAACCTGATTTGAGAAACTGGAGCGGGCGAAGGGATTCGAACCCTCGACCCCAACCTTGGCAAGGTTGTGCTCTACCCCTGAGCTACACCCGCTCGCGCCAGTCATTCCGGAACCGTTCGTTTCCGTCAGGCAGGCGCTATATGGACCAACGCTTCGCAGATTGCAACAGGGAAATTTGCTTCTTTGTGCAAGATGTTTGCCTGTTCTTTCGCAAAGCTGTGGATGAAATCGGAGCCCACCGCGCCCGCAGCCCCATGACAGCCCCATGCTGCTTGCATCGCAGCGGCGTTAGGACGGATAAAACTGGCCGGGGAACGCTATCATGCGCCAGTTTCCGCCTGCACTGGCAGTTTCATCACATGCGCATATTTGCGCGGATTGAAGCTCAGATAGAGCGGGCAGATGCTTGCGACCAGAATGAGGTGCATGATCCAGCCGGAAGCAAACGAGCCGGTCAATCCGTGCAGGAAAGCGGTGGCGACCGGACCGAGAGCGGCGATCAGAAAGCCGCCGCCCTGCATCATGGCGGTAAGCGCGCCTGCTTCCTCCGGCCTGGGCAGATGGTCGAGCGATGTAATCATCGCAAGGGCAAAGCTGCCGCCGAGACCCGCGCCGCAGATCGCCGACCAGAAGAACGGGGAAAGTTGCGGTGCAAAGGCAAGGCCAGCAAAGCCAACTGCCTGCATGGCCAATGTCAGCAACAGGAAAGGCCGGCGGTCGGTGCTGCGGCGGGCGAGCAGGGGCAGTCCGAAGGCCGCGAGCGCCTGCGCGACTGCCATCGCCGCGACGAGATTTCCGGTGGTGGACGCCGCAAGCCCCAGCGACTGGTAGTAGGGGGCAAGCCACGCAACCATGGATGAATAACCCGCATTGACGAGGCCGAATGCAGCCATCAGCACCCAGGTGCGCGGGCGGCGCAGCAAATGGCCGGTTATTCCGGATTTTTTGCCGGACGACGAGGTTTCGCGGAGAATGGGGACTGCTGCCAGCAGGGCGAGCACAGCCGGGAAGGCAAGCGCGGCGAGGGCGAACCGCCAGTTATGCTGGCTTCCCGCAAGCCATGGTGTCAGCCGCGCACCGAGCGCGCCGCCGCCCATGATCATGGCTGAGTAGAGTCCCGTCACGGGGGCAATGGCGGATGGGAAGCTGGCCTTGATGAGACCGGGCATCAATGCCTGAATCATAGCAACGCCTGCGCCGCACAGCACGGCGGTCAGAACCAGCGAAACGCCATCCGGCACGAAGCCGCGCAGGAGAGAGCCTGCCCCAAGAATGGCCAGCGCTGCAAACATGCTGCGGCGGGTGCCGAATAGCGACTGGATGCGCGGGGTTGCAAAAGCGCCAAGACCCATCAGCATCATCGGCAGAAAGGTGAGCAGGGAGAGGGCGCCGAAACCCATGCCCGTATCGGTCGCAATGTCTGAAAGCACCGGCCCCGGTGCAGTCAGGAACGGACGCAGGTTGAGGCCGATCAGGACGACGAGCGCAATAAGGGCAAAGCTTGCGGTGCGCCCGCCGCCGGTTGCCGGGTGGTTGGTAGTCTGCATGTTTCAGGCGCCAGTCTTATTCTTGCTTTCCCATAGCTGATAGAGTTCCGGATCGTTTTCCGGCGGGGAATGTTCGAAACTGATGCCGGTCTGTGCATGCAGAGGCTTGGCAAGTTCCGCGGCGATTTTCGCGGTCGAAAGGCCAAAAGGTTCGGCCTGCTCATTGGAATAGGCGAAGCGGATTTTTTCCACACCCGCCATGCGCATGGCGGCAAAGCACATGGGGCAGGGCTGGCCGCTGGCATAGACTTCGCAACCATCGAGGCGCGGCGATCGCAGCGCCTTTCCTGCCGCGCGCAGCGCCAGCAATTCTGCGTGCGCGGTGGGATCGCAATCGGCCTGCATACGGTTGACCCCGGTGGCGATGACTTCGCCGCCCTTGACGACCACAGCGCCGAACGGGCGTCCGCCTTGCTCAATATTGTCGAAGGCGAGCTTTATGGCCTGATCGAGAAATGTGCCGTCGCTGCTCATTTCGCGCCAGCCTTTTCCAGCAGGGCCACCATGGGGGCATAGCCACGGCTGCGGGCATGTTGGAGCGGCGTCACGCCGTCATTGTCGGCGAGATTGACGTCGGCACCGGCTTCGATGAGAAGCTTCACGATCTCGACATGGCGCTGGCCGCCATCGCCAAGCATGATGGCTTCAAGGAGCGCCGTCCAGCCGAGATTGTTGACGTGATCGACCTTCACGCCAGCCTCGATCAGCGTGCGCACCGTTTCGACATGCCCGCGTTCGGAAGCGGGAATGAGAGCCGTTCCGCCATAGCGGTTGGTGCTTTTGAGGTCCGCTCCATTCGCGAGCGTCATCTTGAGAATTTCGAGGTGTCCGCGCGCGCCCGCATAAAGATAGGGGCTGTCCTTGATGGCATCCCTGGCGTTGACGTCCGCCCCTGCATCAATGAGCGCACGTGCGACATCAATGTGGTTTGCGTGGGTTGCTGCAAGAAGCGCCGTCTCGCCATTTCTGCCGCGTGCTTCGAGATCCGCTCCGGCCTTGATGGCCGAATTGACCGAGGCCAGGTCTCCGGCTGCCGCGGCTTGAATAAGCGAGGTTTCGGCACGGGCTGCGGCATGGTGGCCGGGCAATGTCGGTTCGGTCATGACTACGGTCCCTGCAATCATTGCCAAGGCACTCAAGCTGAATATCGTTTGACGCATCGGCTGGTTCTCCTGCTTGTTGCGTTCATACAGGCCGGGTGACATATTTGGAAATTAAATGTTTAACTGCTATTCAGTGGCTTCATGAATATTGCTTTCAATCTCGATCTTTTGCGGGCCTTCGTGGCTGTCGTCGATAGCCGCAGTTTCACGGTAGCTGCCGCGCAGTTGCATTCGACCCAATCGACGATAAGCCAGAAGATCATCAGGCTGGAGGAAGCCGCCGGTCAGGCGCTTCTGGAACGTGCCCGGCATGATGTGCGTCCGACGGATGCAGGGGAAAAGCTGCTGGGCTATGCGCGCCGCATCCTGCAGCTCCATGACGAGGCAGCCGCCGCGATGACCGGGACGGCGCTCGCCGCCGTGTTCCGTCTCGGCCTGCCGGAAGATTTTGCCTCGCGGTTGGTGACACCGGCGCTGGCGCGTTTCATGCGCGCGCACCCAAACACGAAACTCGAGGTGACAAGCGGTCTCAGCCGCGACTTGCAGAAAGGTTTCGAGACCGGGGAATACGATCTGGTCATGGTGAAACAGAAGCGCGGCGAAACGGTCGGGACGATGCGCTGGCGGGAACCGCTTTCATGGCTGGAAAGCGCCGACTTCCCCGTGTCGCATGTCGATCCCCTGCCGCTTGTCGTGTTCCCGCCGAACGGGCTTTATCGCAGCGACATGATGGAGGCACTCGACCGGGCAGGCAGGCGCTGGCATGTGGTTTTCACCAGCTCCAGCCTGGCGAGTATCCAGAGCGCAGTTGCCGAGGGACTGGGTGTCAGCCTGTTGCCGAAGCGTGTGGCGTTGCCTGGTCATCGGGTAGTGCCTGCCGCCGCTGAACTGCCCTTCGTCGAACCGATGGAAATCGTCATACGGCACATGGACAATGGACCCGAACAAATCCGCCAGCTTGCCGCCATGTTGGCGGAAGTCGTTGGCGAGTGAGAATCCCGGAGGGTTGTCTCCTGTTATTTGCCCAATGGGGCCTTTGGCGGTTTGCGTCTTTTCGGGAGCCATCCACGAAATTTCCGGTCTTTTCCACGCGATTTAATTTCTGAAAAGCCTATCCGTTTTCAGATTGACTGATTTTGTATCCAGGATATTGTGTCCAGAAAAGTTGGGAGGCTTTTATATTGGCGGCTTTTGAATGGCGCAGTCAGACCCGTTTGCTGGACGAAGTGGCAGATGCACTTCGCGAGCGGATTTATGCGGGCGATTATGCGCCGGGCGCTATACTCAGGCAGGAACATATCGCGGCTGAATTCGGCATCAGCCGCACGCCCTTGCGCGAGGCTCTGCGCGTTCTGGAGCGTGACGGGCTGGTCATTCACCTGCCGGGGCGAGGCGTTCGTGTTGCTTCCGCCGATCTCACCCGGCTGATCGATGCCTATGCGGTGCGCGAAGTGCTGGATGGGGTCGCGGCGCGTTTTGCCGCCGAACGGGCAACGGATGCGGACATCGTCAGGCTGCGCGCGCATGTTGCGGGGCAGGGCGCGGTTGTCGATCCATGGGACCCGAAAGCCTATACCCAATCCAACGTCGATTTTCATATGGCGGTGATGAATACGGCAGGCAATGCTTCGCTGATCGCCTTCGTGCCGCTTCTGCGCATGACATCGCAGGTTTTTGCGCCGTCCTTTTCGCTGTCGGTGGATCGGGCGCGCGATGCAATCCGCGAGCATGGAGCCATTGTCGAAGCCATCGCTTCGCGCGATGGCGAGGAGGCCGAGCGGCTGGCGCGGGCGCATATTCGCGCAACCACGGCAAGGTTGGAGGCGGGAATGCCGCTTCGGGAGAACGAAAATGAAGCATGAGAACAAGACGGGAGGAGCCGGCTTGCTCCGTTATGGCAATTTCATCGCGGGCGAATGGCAGGATGCCGTTGGCGGCGAGCATATCACGCTCAAAAACCCTTCCGACGGCAGCGATCTTGCGTTGATTGCGCGCGGCACCAAGGCCGATATTGATCTGGCCGTTGCAGCGGCGCGCAGCGCACTTTCGGGCGACTGGGGCAAGTTGACGGCGACTGAACGTGGCCGTGTGCTGCACCGCATTTCTGAAGAGGTGTTGAAGAACATCGACCTCCTGACCGATCTGGAATCGAAGGATGTCGGCAAGCCGGTCACGCAGGCGCGTGCCGACGTGGTGGCGTTGGCGCGTTATCTCGAATTTTATGGCGCGTCCGCCGACAAGGTGCACGGCGACACGCTGCCTTATCAGAACGGTTTTACGGTTCTGTCGATCTATGAGCCGCACGGCGTTACCGGCCATATCATTCCATGGAACTACCCGATGCAGATTCTGGGCCGCAGTCTTGGCGCAGCGCTTGCCATGGGCAATGCAGCCGTGGTCAAGCCTGCCGAAGAAGCCTGCCTGACCATTCTGGAATTTGCCAGGATCGCCGAAAGGGCCGGCCTGCCGAAAGGCGCGCTCAATGTCGTGACCGGGCTTGGCGCGGAAGCCGGTGCGGCGCTCTCCGAACATCCGGACGTCAATCACATCTCATTCACCGGCTCCGTTCGTACCGGGGAAGCGGTTCAGGCTGCGGCTGCAAAGAATACGGTGCCGGTGACGCTGGAACTTGGCGGAAAATCTCCGCAGATCGTCTTCGCCGATGCCGATCTCGACCGCGCCCTGCCGTTTCTGGTCAATGCGGGCATCCAGAATGCCGGTCAGACCTGCTCGGCCTCGTCGCGCATTCTGGTCGAGCGCAACATTTATGAAGAAGTTGTCGCGCGCATGAGCGAGCGCTACCGCGCATTGAAGGTCGGGCCAGCCAGCGCCGATCTGTCTGTCGGTCCGGTCGTGTCGCAGCGCCAGAAGGCGATTGTCGATGACTATCTGGCTCTTGCGAAAGAAAGCGGCCTGGCCATTGCCGCGCAAGGGGTGCTGGCAGAAGATGCGCCGGAAGGCGGGGCCTATGTCCTGCCGACGCTGATCCGCGATGTTCCTGCCGACCATCGTCTGGCGCAGGAAGAAATTTTTGGTCCGGTGCAGGTCATCCTGCCTTTCGACACCGAAGAAGAAGCCATCGCGATTGCCAATGGCACGCATTATGGCCTCGTCTGCGGTATCTGGACCAATGATGGCGGACGTCAGTTCCGCCTGGCGCGTGCCATCCATTCCGGTCAGGTGTTCATCAACAATTATGGGGCCGGTGGCGGCATCGAATTGCCCTTCGGCGGTGTGAAGAAATCCGGCCATGGCCGTGAAAAGGGCTTCGAGGCGCTCTATGGGTTCGCCTCGCTGAAGACGATTTCCGTGTATCACGGTTAAGGAGATTACAGTGTCGCTTGAAGGTAAGGTCGCGCTCATCACGGGAGCAGGTTCGGGGTTTGGCGAAGGCATGGCGAAGCGCTTTGCTGACGGCGGCGCAAAGGTCGTTATCGTGGACCGCGACAAGGCAGGCGCTGAGCGTGTGGCAGGCGAAATAGGCGAGGCGGCGCTGGCCGTTGCTGCCGATATCTCCAGGGAAGCCGATGTCGACGCGGCGGTGGAGGCTGCCCTGTCGAAGTTCGGCAAGGTCGATATTCTGATCAACAATGCCGGCATCGGCCACAAGCCGCAAAATGCCGAACTGGTCGAGCCGGAAGAATTCGACCGCATTCTCGGCGTCAACGTACGCGGCGTCTACCTGATGACCCGCAAGCTCATCCCGCATTTCAAGGGCAACGGCGAGGGCGTAATCCTCAACGTCGCCTCGACCGGCGCGGGGCGTCCGCGTCCGAACCTCGCCTGGTATAATGCCACCAAGGGCTGGGTGGTTTCGGTCACCAAGGCGCTCGCCATCGAGCTTGCTCCGGCGAAAATCCGTGTGGTGGCATTGAACCCGGTTGCCGGTGAAACGCCGCTTCTTACCACTTTCATGGGTGAGGACACCGAGGAAATCCGCAAAAAATTCCGCGATTCCATTCCGATGGGCCGCCTGTTGAAACCCGACGATCTGGCTGAAGCTGCGGCTTTCCTTTGCTCGCCTGCTGCCTCTATGATTACCGGGGTTGCGCTCGACGTGGATGGCGGGCGTTCGATTTAGGAAAAAAGGCAAGGGGAGCCAAAGAGGAACAATGGGTAAGCTGCTGAAAGCCGGGCTGATAACAGCCGCGATGCTGGCATCGATCAACGGTGCATTTGCAAAAGACACGCTGGTGGTCGGCGAAGTGCTGGAGCCGCCGGGCCTCGACCCGACCGCCAACGCCGCCGCCGGCATCCGGCAGGTTACCTATGCGAACCTCTATGAAGGTCTGGTGCGCATTGTCGAGGACGGCACGGTGAAGCCGCTTCTGGCTGAAAGCTGGACCGTCTCCGACGACAAGAAGACCTATACGTTCAAGTTGCGGCAGGGCGTGAAGTTTCATGACGGCACGCCGTTCGACTGCCCGGTGGTGAAATTCTCCTATGACCGCGCCGTGGCTCCGGATTCCACCAATGCGCAAAAGGGACTGTTCGAGCCCATTGCGAGCACGGAATGTCCCGATCCCGCGACAGCCGTTGTCACGCTGAAGCGTCCGACCTCGAATTTCCTGTTCAATATGGGTTGGGGTGACGCGGTCATGGTCGCGCCCAATTCGGCCGCCGACAACAAGACCAAGCCGGTTGGTACGGGCCCGTTCAAATTCAAACGCTGGGTGCAGGGCGACCGCGTCGAGCTGGAACGCAACCCGGACTATTGGGGCGAACCGGCAAAGCTTTCCGCCGTTACGTTCCGTTTTGTGAGCGACCCGTCGGCTGCTGCCGCGGCCATCCTTGCCGGTGACATCGACGTCTTCCCGATGTTCCAGGCACCGGAACTCATCAGCCGCTTCAAGAGCGACGACAAGTTGCAGGTCGAAGTGGGTGATACTGCGGGCAAGGTCCTGCTGTCGCTCAACAATGCCAAGGCTCCTTTCGACAACGTGAAGGTGCGTCAGGCGCTGGCCCACGCCATTGACCGCAAGGCGCTGATCGAAGGCGTTTATTCCGGTTTCGGCACGCCAATCGGCTCGCATTATGCGCCGGTCGATCCGGGTTATGTCGACCTGTCGGAAACCTATCCCTATGATCCGGCCAAGGCGAAGCAGTTGCTGGAGGAGGCTGGCGTTCCAGCGGGCACGTCGATCACCATCACGCTTCCACCACCGGCCTATGCGCGGCGCGGCGGCGAGATCATCGCGGCCATGCTGGCGGAGGTCGGCATCCAGGCCAATCTGGTGCCGATCGAGTTTGCGCAATGGCTGGATCAGGTGTTCAAGCGGTCGGATTTCGACGCGACGATCATCGCGCATACCGAGGCGCGCGATCTCGATATCTATGCCCGCGACAAATACTACTTCAACTACAACAACCCGGAATACAAGGCGCTCTACAAGGCCTATGCCGAGGCTGGTAGCGATGAGGAGCAGCTCGAACTCGTGAAGAAGCTGCAGGAAAAACTTGCTGCCGACGAGCCGAACATCTTCCTCTATGCGCTGCCGAAAATCGGTGTGTGGAACAAGAATGTGAAGGGCCTGTGGAAGAACATGCCGGTCCCGGCTGACGATCTGACGCAAGCCTATTGGGCGGAATAAACGAAGCATTTTCGAGCCAAAAGCGCGAAGCGGTTTTGGCTTGGATAATGCGTAGAAACAAGTAGCCGGAGCGGGTCCTATGCCCGTTTTGATTGGACACGCTCTGGCTCGCCCCGTCGCACGTTCGGCGGGGGACCAAATAGATGGCCGCGCACCCCATAAAGATAAGGGGAGGGCGTGCGGCGGATTGGAATGTGGAAAGCGGATTTCCGTCTTTTCAAGGAGGTCGTTTTGCTGGCTTACATTTCCGGGCGACTGGTTTCGCTCCTGCTTACGACGCTTGCGGCTTCCGTCATCGTCTTCCTGTTGATGCAGGTGCTGCCGGGCGATCCGGCGGCGGTGATCCTGGGCATCAATGCGCAGCCCGAGACACTGGTAGCGCTTCACAAGCAGCTTGGCCTCGACCAGCCGCTCTGGTGGCGCTACCTCACATGGATTGGCGGCTTTCTGAAAGGCGATTTCGGCACGAGCTATACCTATTCCGTGCCGATCAGCGAATTGCTCGGGCCGCGCATCATGGTCACGCTGCCGCTGGCGCTGCTGTCGATGGTCCTGTCGGTCGCGGTCGCCATTCCGGTCGGTGTCTATGCCGCTTCCAAGCGCGGCAAAACCGGCGACGTGCTCTCCATGGGCGTGGCGCAGGTCGGTGTCGCAATTCCGAATTTCTGGCTTGGTCTGCTTTTGATCCTGCTTTTTGCCTTGCAGCTTGGCTGGTTTCCGGCTTCGGGTTTCGCGGGCTGGGAAGGCGGGTTCTGGAACGGTATCCGTTCGCTGTTCCTTCCCGCATTGGCGCTTGCGCTGCCGCTTGCCGCCATTCTGGCCCGCGTAACCCGATCCGCCGTCATCGAGACACTGGGGGAGGATTTCGTGCGCACTGCCCGCGCCAAGGGCCTGACGCGCAAGGCCGCGCTCTGGCGTCATGCGGTGCCCAATGCGCTGATCCCGGTCGTCACCATCATCGGGCTGCAATTTTCCTTTCTGCTGGCGGGAACCATCATCATCGAAAATGTCTTCAATCTCCCCGGCCTTGGAAGGCTGGTGTTTCAAGCCATCGCGCAGCGCGATCTCATCACCGTGCAGTCGCTGGTGACGCTGCTTGCCGCTTCGGTGATTGCCGTCAATTTCATCGTCGATCTTGTCTATGGCTTCATCGATCCGCGCCTTTCGACGGGAGGCAGCCGATGAGTGAGGCGCAGGCTTTCCCGAAACCGGGCATATTCAAGACCATACTGACCAGCCGCAGTTTGGCTCTAGGCTCACTCATCACGATCATTCTGGTCGCGATGGCCGTCATCTCCTATGTCTGGACGCCTTATTCGCCGACGGCGATGAACTTCCGCGACAAGTTGCAAGGGCCGAGCCTCAATCACCTCTTCGGCACGGATAATTTTGGGCGCGATGTGTTTTCCATGATCATGGTCGGTGCGCGCAATTCCATCGCCGTATCGATCATCGCGGTGCTGGTTGGGGCCGGTATCGGTATTCCACTCGGGTCGCTTGCAGCGGCACGCGGCGGGCTGATCGATGGTTTCGTCATGCGCATGACCGATCTCGCCTTCGCGTTTCCAGCGCTTCTTACCGCCGTCATCATCACTGCCATTTTCGGGCCCGGCGCGGTCAATGCGATGATCGCCATCGGCATCTTCAACATTCCTGTGTTCGCGCGCGTCACACGCGGCGCATCATTGGGGCTTTGGAAGCGTGAATATGTGCAGGCGGCGCGTTGTGCGGGGCGCGGCGATATATCGATCACGCTTTTGCATGTGCTGCCCAACATCAACCATGTGCTGATCGTGCAGGCGACGATCCAGTTTGCGCTGGCCATCGTCGCGGAAGCGGGCCTTTCCTATGTCGGGCTTGGCACCCAGCCGCCGATGCCGAGCTGGGGCAAGATGCTCAACGATGCGCAGACTTTCATCTATGATGCGCCATGGCTCGCCATCTTCCCCGGGCTCGCCATCACGCTCGCCGTGCTTGGCCTCAACATGCTGGGCGATGGATTGCGTGATGTGCTCGATCCGCGCGTCAGGAGGCAGAGATGACAACACCTTTGCTTGAAATGGACAATATGTCCGTCGAACTGCCCATCGGGCTCAAACTCGCGGATATCGTGTCCGACATTACCCTGACGCTCAATCGCGGTGAACGCCTTGGCGTGGTGGGTGAATCCGGCAGCGGCAAGTCGATCACCGCCCTTGCCGCCATGGGCCTGCTGCCCGACCGGATGCGCGTGCGTGGCACGTTGCGTTTCGACGGCGAGGACCTTGCCGCCATGCCGGAAGCGGAACTCTGCAAGATGCGCGGACGGCGCATGGCGATGATCTTTCAGGAACCGATGACCGCGCTCAATCCGGTCAAGACCATAGGCGCGCAGATTGCCGAAGGACGCCGCCTGCATATGGGTGAGAGCCGCGCCGATGCGGAGCGTGAAGCGCGTCGGCTGCTTGATCGCGTCGGGCTGCCTGCGCCCCGCTTCAATCTCGATCTCTATCCGCATCAGCTTTCCGGCGGGCAACGCCAGCGCGTGATGATCGCCATGGCGATTGCCTGCGAGCCCGACCTGCTGATTGCCGACGAACCGACAACGGCACTCGACGTCACCGTTCAGGCGCAGATACTCGACCTGATGGACGAACTGATTGACGAGACCGGCACGGCCCTGATGCTTATCACCCACGACCTCGGCGTGGTTTCGGAAATGACCGACCGCATCGCCGTCATGTATGCGGGCCGCATCGTCGAGACGGGACGCACGGAAGCGGTGTTCAATCGCATGGCGCATCCTTATGCCCGGGGGCTGTTCCAGGCTTCGCCACATGGTGCGGCGCTGGTGCGCAGCCACGGCACGGGGCGCCAGCGCCTTGCCGCTATCCCCGGCGTCGTGCCGGACCCGCTGGCGCGCCCGCCCTATTGTACCTTTGCTGACCGCTGCGCCTTTGTGCAGGAGGATTGCCGCAAGGCGATACCGCCGCTCGATTTCATCGGTGAGAACGACGGGATCGCGCATCGTGCCGCCTGTATTCATCCGCGAGACGGCGAGGTGCTCGCATGAGCAAGATGATCTTGCAGGTGCGCGATGTGGTGCGCGAATACCAGCTGCCCCGTCCGTCATTTTTTTCAAAACCGGGCGCGTTGCGTGTCCTGCATGGGGTGAATGTCGAGATCGAAGCCGGGCAAAGCCTTGGCATCGTGGGTGAAAGCGGCTCCGGCAAGTCCACGCTGGCCCGCGCCGTCATGGGGCTGGAGCGTCCGCAAGCGGGACAAATTCTCATCAACGGGCAGGATATCTATGCGCTTGATCGCGCTGGCTTGCGTGAGGCGCGCAAGGGCTTTCAGGCGATCTTTCAGGACCCCTATGGCTCGCTCGACCCGCGCCATACGGTCAAGCGCATCATTTCCGAGCCGATTGTGTCGCTGGAAAGCGGCACCAGTTCCAAAGACCGCGACGACCGCGTGGCGGAAGTGCTGGAAGCGGTTGGCTTGCCGAAGGCATCGGCGGAAAAATATCCGCACGAGTTTTCGGGCGGGCAACGCCAGCGTATCGCCATCGCGCGCGCCCTGATTACCAAGCCCGCTTTGATCGTCGCGGACGAGCCGGTGTCGGCGCTTGACGTTTCCATTCAGGCGCAGGTGCTGAACCTGATGATGGATCTGCAGGAAAAGTTCGGCCTTTCCTATCTGTTCATCAGCCACGATCTGGGTGTCGTGCGCGCCATCACCGACCGCGTCGCCGTGATCTATCGCGGCAATATTGTCGAGCAGGGACCGACGAACGAAGTCTTCGACAATCCCCGGCATGACTATACGCGGGCACTTGTCGACGCCGTGCCGAAGCCGTTCTCCGGTCGCCGCAAGCGAGTGCGACGTCCAAGCTCCACACTGAAATTGCCTGAGTGATTTGAGGAAATCCCAATGTCGAATCCAGCCGATTTGTCAGCCGTCGAACTCGTGTCCGCCTATAAGGCGAAGTCGCTTTCGCCGGTCGAGGTCACGGAAGCCGTCATCGCCCGCATCGAAGCCTATGAGCCGAAGCTGAATGCGCTTTGGGCTTACGATCCCGACGCCGCACGTGTTTCGGCCAAGGCCTCGGAAGCGCGCTGGGCAAAGGGCGAGCCTGCCGGACCCATCGATGGCGTTCCGCTGACGATCAAGGAAAATATCGCGACGGAAGGCACGGCTGTTCCGCTCGGCTGCGCGGCGCTGCCGCTGAAGCCTGCCAGCGCCGACGCCCCGCCTGCAGCGCGCACGCGCGAGGCTGGCGGCGTGCTGCTGGCCAAGACGACCATGCCTGATCTTGGCATGTTGTCTTCCGGCCTGTCGAGCTTCCACAAGCTTGCGCGCAATCCATGGGACCTCGGCACCAATCCGGGCGGATCAAGTGCCGGTGCGGGCAGCGCCGGTGCGGCCGGTTACGGTCCGTTGCATATCGGCACGGATATTGGTGGCTCGATCCGCCTGCCTGCAGGCTGGTGCGGCCTCGTTGGACTGAAGCCTTCCTTCGGGCGCATTCCCATCGATCCGCCATTTCTCGGTCGCGTGGCCGGGCCGATGACGCGCACTGTCGCTGACAGCGCGCTTTACATGTCGGTGCTTTCAAGACCTGATCGTCGCGATGGCATGAGCCTGCCCTATCAGGACATCGACTGGATGAGCCTCGACATCGATGTGAAGGGCTTGAAGATCGGCCTGTGGCTCGATGCCGGTTTCGGCGAGCCGGTGGGGGATGAAACCCGCGCCGCCGTTGAAGCCGCAGCGAAATTGCTTGCCGATGCGGGCGCGATCATCGAGCCTGTTGCGCCATTTCTGAACCGCACCATGATCGACGGTCTGGATCGTTTCTGGCGCGCGCGGTCGTGGTCGGACATCAGGAAAATGACGCCGGAAAACCGTGCGAAGATTCTGCCATATATCTATCAGTGGACGGAAACCGCCGAGGGCTTAACGGGCGAAGAAGTCTATCTCGGCTTTGCCCAGATGGATGCGATGCGCAATGCGGCGCTTGCCGCTTCCAAGGGCTTCGACTTCATCATTTCGCCTACCGCGCCCATGCCGACCTATCCGGCGGAATGGGCGTCTCCGGTCAACGACCCGCAGCGTCCCTTCGAACATATTGCCTTCACCGTGGCGATGAACATGTCGGAGCAGCCCGCGATTTCGATCAATTGCGGTTACACGGCCAAGGGCTTGCCCATCGGCTTGCAGATTTTCGGCCAGCGTTTCGATGATCTGGGCGTATTGCGCCTTGCAAAAGCCTATGAGGAGATGCGGCCAGCGCAGAGGCCGTGGCCAGTTATTGCGTGACTGCCAAATCCTGCCCCTCATCCTGAGGAGGCGCGAAGCGCCATCTCGAAGGGCGAGGGGCCATCTCCTATCCTTCGAGACGGTGACCTTCGACAAGCTCAGGTCACCTCCTCAGGATGAGGGAGATGGGCAGGCGCTCGGGATGTTGGGGGCGGTTACTTCTTCGGGCGAAGCGGCGCGCGTTCCTTGTAACGGTCCATGGCGGTGAGCTTCTGGACCAGCGGGTCGGCGTCGCGCCAGCCATAAATCTCGGTGCGCAGATATTCGAGTTCGGCGTCGAGCTCTTCTTCACCGATCTCCGTCCACCATGATTTCGGACGCCCGTCAGTGCCGTCCGACCAGCGATAGCCACGCGCTTTCAGATGATCCTTCATCTCGAACGGGCTGTTCTCCGCATAGATGCGCATCCGCGCGCGCTGGCTGGCCTTCAAGAGTTCGGCAAAGGGCGTGGTATCGCCAGACTGTTCCTTCAGCACCGCAAGCAGGGCCTGGCAATCATCTTCGGCCCGGTGTCCGTTATGGAAATAGCCGCTCTGGCCGATCAGGTAGCCAAGCTTGGTGCCTTCAAAGCCGCGTGCAGTCCAGTCGATTTCCTTGACCGAGCAGGCCCACGGCTTGTTGGCGAAGGCGATGGAAAAACGTTCAAGAAACGGGCGATCAAAACCGGCATTATGCGCGATGATGATATCGGCCTCGGCGATGAGCGCGTCCAGCTTTTCGCGGGGGATCGTCTGGCCCCTCACCATTTCGTCGGTGATGCCGGTGATGCGGGTGATGTCAGCCGGGATCGGCCGGGAGGGTTGCTGCAATGCGCCGAACGTGGCGCAGATATCGCCTATCGACCCGTCATCGGCATAACGGAAGGCAACCGCGCCGATCTCGATGATTTCTTCCTGCGCTGGATTGAGGCCGGTCGTTTCCGTGTCCACGACAACGCCCAGACGGGGGAAGGCGATCCTGTCGGCGTCGGGAACGGTCGGCGGCGGGTCTAGCCTTTGGAGGATGCGGTAACGTCCGCTCTCCTTCAGCCGCTTCACCATTTCCGCTTCGTCGATACCGGTGGTCTTGCCGTGTTTGGCGCGGGCGGGACGCAGTTCTGCCCGTTCCTGTCCTTCCGCCGCGGAAGGAGCAAAAAGGTCGAACTGATGGCGCATGGAACTTCTCCGCATGGGGGAACGGGTTTGGCAAAGAATGCCATTTTGCGGTGCTGCAACCAAGGCCGCAATCGTATAAGTAACAGGTAATCATCCTGTCGAACCGTGGCAAGGCGGGGCGCAGGGGCATGGAAGAGGGCTTGAGGAGGGGATTTCGTGGCGGATTATGATTATTGCGTCATCGGCGGCGGCATTGTCGGGCTTGCGACAGCAAAAGCCATGCAGGAGGCGGAGCCGGGCGCAAGGATCATTCTGCTGGAGAAGGAAAGCGATTTCGCGCGCCACCAGACGGGACATAATAGCGGCGTCATCCATGCCGGCATCTATTATCAGCCCGGTTCATTGAAGGCGCAATTGTGCCGGGCCGGTGCCGAAGCCACGAAAGCCTTTTGCAGGCAATATTCCATTCCATTCGAAACATGCGGCAAGCTTCTGGTGGCAACCTCTCCACACGAGGTCGAGCGCATGGAGGCTCTGGCAAGGCGTGCGGTCCAGAACGACATCGCGTTCCAGCACGTGGATCAGCAGGCGCTACGCAAGGCAGAGCCTGCGGTCGCGGGGCTGGGCGCGCTTCTGGTTCCTGCGACCGGCATCGTCGACTATGCGAAAATATCGCGGGCGATGGCGGCGGAAATCGTCGAGCGCGGCGGTATTGTGCGGCTCAATTCGCCGGTGACTGCCATCCGGGAGGATGACACGGGCGTTGCGGTGACGGTGAATGGCGAGACCGTGCGCGCTTCCAGACTGGTCGCTTGTGCCGGATTGCAGTCGGACCGCATTGCGCGTCTTGCCGGGCTGGATATCAGCCACCGCATCGTGCCGTTTCGTGGCGAATACTACACCCTGCCGCAATCGAAGGCGAATATCGTCAAGCATCTGATCTATCCGATCCCCGATCCCGACCTGCCATTCCTCGGCATCCACCTGACGCGAACGATCGATGGCGGCGTCACGGTCGGCCCGAACGCGGTGCTCGGGTTCGCCCGCGAAGGATATGACAAGGGCAGTTTCCGTGCGGGCGACGTCGCGGACATGGCTGCATTTCCCGGCTTCTGGAAGATGGCTATGAAGAACTGGCGTTCTGCACTGTCCGAGTTCAGCAATTCCGCGTCCCGCGCGCGTTATCTCAAGGAATGCCGGAAATATTGCCCGACGCTGGAGCTTTCCGATCTCGGCGCGCCGGGGGCGGGAATACGCGCGCAAGCCGTGCTCGATGACGGTATGCTGGTGCATGATTTCCTCTTCAGGGAAACGGAGAGAATGCTTCACGTCTGCAACGCGCCGTCACCTGCGGCAACATCTTCCATACCTATCGGGCGGATGATCGCCGAAAAGCTTCTGGGGATAAATCTCAAGGTAAAAACTATGTGAAAGCAGAACTTTCCTGAATGATGTTGTTTTCAGATGATTTTTAGCATTCACTTATACTCGATATTGCTCCTTTAGGCTTTGGTGTTTGTCAATATTGACAGCTATTAACTTGACTTTGCCCCCGGTTTGTAATTGCACATTACGTTCAACCTGAAATAGCGTTTTCTGCAATCTTGTTTTGACTGATCAGGGCCAGTTCGTGAAGTTTGTGCCGCCGCTTATAGTCTTGCTGTTTGCTGCGACGATGTCGGGCGTCTGGACGCTCGACATGAAGCGCAGGCATCTCTTGTTTTTCGGCCTCAGCTTTGGCTGTTTCGCCATGGGGCTTCTGGTTCCGATATCGGGGATCCCGGACAGTCTTGCCCTGACTTCGCCGATAGCAACGGCTCTCCATTTTATGGGCGGGTGGCTGCTTTGCGAAGGTGTGATGATGCGGATGGGCATGCGTTATTCGCGGGTGGCGCCCCGCCTGATCGGGCTCGGTCTCCTGGCGGCCATGGTCTTTTTCATCGCAAATGATACGGGTTACGCGCGCATTGCGCCTGCGGTGCATCTGTCGCTGGGCAGCCTGATGGCGGTGCTTTGCATTCAGGCGCGCGATCTCGCCTGTCGAAGCTCGATCGATCGGGTGCTGTTCGGTGCATTGCTGCTATTGACGGTGCATTTCTATGTGCAGGCTGGAATGGCGCTGGGCCTCCCCGATGAGATTGTGCAACCGTCGGAACTGATACATACGCGCTACTGGCAGGGCGTCATGATATTCGGTTCCTTTGCGGGCGTGTTCGCCGGCCTTGTCCTTCTGGCGGTAACGACTTCCGATGTGGTGGAGGAATTGCAGGCGGAACGCGACACCGATCCGCTGACCGGCGTTTTCAACCGTCGCGGACTGGAACGCCGGGCGCGCATGCGTCTGGCCGAGGTCCAGCGCGGCGACCATGGGGTCATCATTGCCGATATCGACCACTTCAAATCGATCAATGATGCACTGGGCCATGCAACCGGCGATCAGGTTCTGGTCGAGTTCGCCCGCATCCTGCAAACCATAGCAGCCGAAACGACGATCGTCGGACGCATTGGCGGCGAAGAATTTGTTCTTCTGGTCCGTGGCGATGCCGAAACATGCGAGAGACTGGGCAATCTGCTTTGCGGGCGCGTGGCCCGGCATCAGTTCCTCATGCTGTCAGGCCGCCAGCTGACATGCAGCTTCGGTATCGCCATGGTGCGCGGCGGCGAAACCTTGTGGGAAACGGCGGCACGGGCCGATCTTGCCCTGATGCGGGTCAAGCATCGTGGACGAAATCGCGTTGCGGTGGAGGGGCTGGAGTTCCCCAGCGCCAAGCAAGGCGCATTGCTTCTGACAGGCTGAACCGGCTAAGGGCGATCCGGTTTTCTTCATCCCGTAAAGGATTTGGTTACCATAATTGGCGATGCTGGAGATGACCTTCCAGTCACCGCCTTGCCATGTTGCGTTCGTCTTTTTGCCGGACTGACATGCAAGGCGGTGCAGTGAAAGTTGTTCTCCACTCGGATTTGTATCATGGCGTGTGTAACAGAAGTGTATGGCTCCGCAGCTCCGCGCGGCAAGGGCATCCGGCTTCCTTTCGGTCTCAAGGGGTTTACGCGTGTTGCGGTGTTCGCCGCAACGGGCCTCGTAGCCGGAAGCTGGATGATGACCGCGCTCGATACGCTGGAAACGGTGGTGCCAGCCTTTGCACCTGTTGCCCCGGTCATGCGCCGTGTCTCCCTGAACGCACCGCAGGCGCTTGCCGTCGTCGACCACAGGCTCGCACCGTCGCGACGCATCAGGCAAGGCTTCATCGATACCTATACCGCTGACGCCGCTTATTCCAATCTCGACTGGCGCCGGAGCAAAAGCGCGGATGGTGCGCCTATCATCGCCGATATCGGCCCGGATTCCGTCATCGAGGACAAGCCCGTTGATACGGCGTCCCTCATTGAACTGCGCGCTGATCGCGTTCGGCGCGAAGAGCCCGTTTTGGCGCGCGTTCAGCCACAGCAACCTGCTGCGGAGGCCGGTGCGACTATGCTCGCCTATGCGCCGGTGCCTGCCCCATCGGACGCGGCAGCGGCTTTCAGCAAGATAGAACCGCTCTCGAAAGCCGAAGAAGTGGATGCGGCGGAGAAGCAGGCACATCTGCCCACCGGCAATGCCGTTCCTGTTCCGCAGCTCGCACCGGACCAGAACTCGGCTGTCGCCGCAGAAGACGGTGCCACTCAGGACGCATTCCTGCCCGATGACGTGCCGCTGCCTGGTGCCAAGCCTTCGCTGCGCCGTTCCCGCATGCGTGAAAAGACCGAACTCGCCTATGCGCCGGAAAGCGGCGCAACCGAGGAGCCGCGCCTCGGCCTGTTCAGCCCGCTTCTCAATCAGGCTTCGCGCAGCAAGGTTGCCATCTATGATATTTCCGCGGCCACCGTTTACCTGCCGAGCGGCGAGCGTCTGGAAGCCCATTCCGGCCTCGGTCCGATGCGTGACAATCCGCGCTACGTGAACCAGAAGAACCGCGGGCCCACACCGCCGCATACCTATGATCTGCGCATGCGCGAGGCGTTGTTCCACGGCGTCGAGGCGATCCGCCTCACGCCTGTCGATGGCAATAACCGCTACAATCGCGATGGGCTTCTGGCGCATACTTTCATGCTCGGACGCCGTGGTGATTCCAATGGCTGTGTGGTGTTCAAGGACTATCCGCGCTTCCTGCGCGCCTTCAAGCGCGGCGAGTTCAACAAGCTGGTCGTCGTGACCCGGATGCAATCCTCCAAACCCGCCCGGATAGCATCGCTTTTCTGATAGATGGCCTGTTTCAGGACGATCTTTCGAATATCGGGGGCACACAAAGAAATGTGATCCCCGGTTTGTTGCGGGCGGGGCGAATTTGATAGATATCTTTCATCGAAACCGATGGGAGTTTTTCATGAAACTTTATTACAAGGCTGGTGCCTGTTCGCTCGCACCCCACATCATCCTGAGCGAAGCAGGCCTGCCTTATGAGCTGGAAGCCGTGGACATCAAGGCCAAGAAGACGGCTGACGGCGAAGACTATTTCGCGATCAATCCGCGCGGCGCGGTTCCGGCGCTGGAAGTAAAGCCCGGCACTGTCATCACGCAGAACGCGGCAATTCTCCAATATATCGGCGACCATTCCGATGTTGCGGCGTTCAAACCTGCCTATGGCACGATCGAACGCGCACGCCTGCAGGAAGCGCTGGGCTTCTGCTCGGATCTGCATGCGGCTTTCAGCGGCCTGTTCGCTCCCACCCTCACGGAAGAAGCGAAGGCGGGCGTCATTGCCAATATCAATCGTCGTCTGGGGCAGTTCGAAGCCATGCTGTCGGACAAGAACGCCTACTGGCTTGGCGATGATTTCACGCAGCCGGATGCCTATGCGTCTGTCATCATTGGCTGGGGCGTCGGACTGAAACTCGATTTAAGTGCCTATCCCAAGGCGCTGAAGCTGCGCGAACGCGTGTTGGCGCGCCCGAACGTGCAAAAGGCGTTCAAGGAAGAAGGCCTGAACTAAAATCAAAGCCGGAGGCCAAACCTCCGGCTTTTTAATTGCCGGTTTCGGATGCAGCGGTGTTTTGCTGCGTCGATCAGGACAGCAGGATTGATTTTGCAGCGCGTGCTCCCTCCGCGCGCGAGAAAAATGCACCATCCAAACCTGAGATAAATCTCGAATATAATGTAATTCTATAATATAAAACAAAGAACACCTGATTGACAATTGTAATCACTGCTCATAGATTGGCATTGGGTGGGGCAGATTTACTTTATTGATGGCTGGCTCCTTCTTCGTTTAAGGTTCTATTAGAGGTTGTTTGAGGGGTCGTGATGAAGATAAAGTCTGCTGTCGGCGTATTGTCCGTTGCCTTTACTTTAAGTTTTCCTTTATTAGCGCTCGCTCAAACATCTACTGATGGCTCTGCCAAATCTGCGACTGCCTCAACGGATGATGGATTGGTCACCGTCTACACGGCGCGAAAAATTGTGACGATGGATCCGGGCTGGCCCGAGGCAACGGCCGTCGCGGTGAAGGACGGAAAGATTCTCTCGGTAGGGACCCTGGACGACTTGAAGCCCTGGCTCGATAAGTATCCGCACAAGATCGACAAGCAGTTCCAGAATCGCGTCATCTATCCGGGGTTTGTCGAGGCCCATTCCCATCCTATCGTCGGCGCAACCTCATTGACCCGCCCGCCGTTGAGCTACTATCCGATGCTCAACCCTTATGGGCCAGCGTTTCCCGGTGTGAAGACGCGGCAGGAAGCGCTTGCCAAGCTGGCGGAATATGTAGAGGCGTCGAAGGACCCGAACGCCGATGTGCTGGCCTTTGGCTTCGACGTCGTGGCGATGGGCGGCCATCTCGACAAAACCGAGCTCGACAAGATTTCTACCGTGAAGCCGATTTTTGTCTGGGATGCTTCCGAGCATTTCGTCTTCACCAACAGTGCCGCGATCAAGAAGCGGGGCCTCACCACCGAGGACGCCAAGAAGGTGTTGGGCATTGGGGTTGGCTCCGACGGGGAACTCAATGGAAAGTTCCTGGGTGAGCGCGCTGCTCAATATGTGCTCGCTCCAACCATCAACGCATTGCTGGCGCCGGATATCGCGCTGAAGAACGTCAAATATCTGTCGGACCTGTCCCAGCAGGCGGGTGTGACCACGATGTCCGACCTGGCGTTCGGGCTGATCAATATTCCACTTGAGCACCAGGTGCTGAAGTCTTCCTTCGATAGTTCGAAGGCCAATCAGCGCCTCGTCGTTGTGGTTGACGGGCATACTTTCGCGAGCACCTATGGCGACAATGCGATCGCCGAAGCAAACAAGCTGCGCGACTCGAGCAATGACAGGCTGATGTTCGAAGGGGTAAAATTCTTCTCCGATGATGGCCTTCTGAGCTTCAGCATGCAGATACAGAATCCGGGCTACATCCACTCCGACCGCTACAGCGGCCTCTTCATGTTTGACAAGTTGTCCGACTTCGTGGCCGACATGAAGCCGTGGTGGGAGCAGAACTTCCACATCCACGTGCATACCAATGGCAACGCCGGAAACGAGGCGACCATCAATGCGCTGGATGCGCTGCAAAAGGATAAGCCGCGCTTCGATCACCGCTTCACCTTTGAACATTATGGTATTTCCACCCCCGAGCAGGCGCGGCGGGTGAGTGCCCCTTGGCGGTGTGGTGAGCATCAACCCATACTATGTCTACGAACGCGCGGACCTGAACGGACCTGAGTTCGGCACCGATCGGGCCAATACCGCTGCCCGGCTGAAGACGCTGACGGACGCAGGTGTGGTCGTGTCGCTTCACACCGACACGCCCGTTGCGCCGCCGCGTCCGCTGGAAGAAGTGTGGATCGCTGTGAATCGTATTGGTGCGATCTCCAAGAAGGTTCTGGCTCCGGCTGAGCGCATATCGGTGGACAAGGCGTTGCGCATGGTAACGATTGATGCCGCCTATACTCTTGGGATCGATGAGAAAGTCGGCAGCATCGAAGCTGGCAAGTTCGCGGACTTCGTGGTGCTGGGCGATGACCCTGCGACGGTCGCTCCGAAAGCCATCCGTGATGTGCCGGTTTTGGCAACGATACTGGGAGGTCGGGTGATCAGCACCAGCGATACCCGTAAGCCCGCCGAGTAAGTTACATAAAGCAAGGCCCAATCGGCGCGACGAGCGCGATTGGGCCCCCGATTTTGTGCAAGAGGGTTTTTTGAAGTGGCGCCGTTCGGGTCAGAGGCAGTTACTTCAAATCGCTCATGATTCTGCTTCATCGTCTTCCGACGAAAATCAGGTAGCTATTCCGAACGAGCTCTCGCGGTATGTGAACTGCTGCGACATGCACGAACCACGGTCCGCCATAAGCGCAATTGCTTGTCACCGCTGGTCCCGGCCAATCCGTGGGCCGTATTATCGATTTCCGCTTGGCTTGGGTGTTGTCGACAGAATGATGCTCGATTCAGCACGGTCATTCCATATGAAACGATTTGTCGTTCAGTAAAGAAATTCGGCCCGGACTGCATGCACCGCCTTCGCATTGCGCACTTGTCGTAGAACACGCCTCACCTTTTTGGGGCTCCGGAGCATACCCAAAACCATTGGTTTCGAACGGCGTTTTACCATCATGCCCCGCACAACCGCGCTGGCAGCGGGGAGAGGCTTGCACGGTCCCGCAACTCGGTTAGATAGTCCGGAGAACCAAGAACAAATTGCTCTTGCAGGCAATTTGTCCTTCTGATAAACGGGCCTCCGGTCCGCAGTTCACCTAGGCATCGCCGCCCTCTGGGCAAGCTAAACCTGCTTCTTTAGTTCCTTGACGCATCGACCACCTTGTTCGTGCCGCGTCGGAATGGCGATCACCGATCTCAATTTGACAGGCACGCCTTAAGGATCAGGGACCATGCCCAGGGAATTAATACCATTGCATGTCAATGACATTTCGGCTTTAGCGCGCAATATTCGTAGTGCCTATGCCGATCGCGAAAAACAGCCTTCTCACCTTGAAGTTTTGAATATTCTTGCGAAAGGTGCAGGATACAAAAACTTCCAGCACCTGCGAAGCGGTGCGAAAAAGCCTGTAAAGGAAGAAAAACACCCTGTTATCGACCGAGCGAGCGTGGAGCGTGTGGCCCGCTGCTTTGATAAGGATGGCGTTCTTACGCGCTTTCCAAGCAAACGTTCGGATCAGATATCGGTTCTATGGGTGCTTTGGTCTCGCTTGCCGGCCCGGACGAAACTGACGGAAGCCGAGGTGAACGCGCTTATGAAAGCGTGGCACAGTTTCGGAGATCACGCTTTGCTGCGTCGCGAGATCTGCGATGCCGGTTTGGTATCGAGAACACGGGACGGCCGTGTTTACATCCGCATGGAGCTGCCGATGCCGCCTCTGGCGCAAGCTATTGCCCGCCAGATCGCTGATAAATAACCCAACAGCCAATATGCTGACGAAAGCAGCTATTGCTGCTGAGGATTATCATGACCAAATTTGAGACCGGCTTTTTGCTCGGAAGAATTCCCTATATTCGCATGGGCGATCAATCTGATCCCCTGATCGTGATCAATGGCGGGCAAGGTTTTGTCCGCAAACACAGCTTTGACAGGATGATGCATGACGCAAAACGTGTCGCACGTATGCTGCCGCCAACACAGGGCTTTATCCTGATCGGCTACGATCAGCAGCTCGACACGAAAGCAACAACTGAGACAATCGTGTCAGACTATGAGCGCGCGATCAGAGAAATGAAGGTCCCGGCGTTTTCGCTCATGGGGATATCCTATGGCGGACTGCTGGCGACAAGGCTTGCGGCAGCGCGCGAAGGGTCGGTTAAGAAGCTGATTTTGGTGGCGAGCGCTCACAAGTTCAGCGAGAATGGCGAAATCAGGATAAATCGACAAATCCAGTTTGCCCAACAGGAGCAGTACTACGAGCTGATCAATGACTTTGCGGCAATATTCCGCAATCCCCTGCTGAATTTGTTACTGAAGATAAAGCTATGGGTGGACCGCAACAAACTTCCAGAAAAAATGAACTCCGGTGACGCTATTGTGCGGTATCTTCAATTGATAATGCAGGCTGAGCCAGTCGATCTGACCGCGATCACAGCAAGGACACTGATTATCGGAGGGGAACTGGATCAGTTTTTTGGCGACGGCATGATGGAAGCCGCCCGAAATGGTATCGTCGACGCTAAACTGGAAGTTCTCGAAGGCCAAACTCACATGGCCCCGGTCGAATGCAGCCGACCGTTTCGACGTTTCCTGACGGAATTTCTCGATCAGTCTTGATCGGGGAACGTTATGAAGCCTGCGTCTGCGGGCTTCATATCCAAGTCAGATTTTTTACCTTTAGGGAAAACGTCACCGCAGAGACGATATCATCATCAAAACCCTACGCTGCATCAAGATAGGCGCGGCCCGTCGCCGGGTCGATGATAATGGCGGAGAGAGAGGGATTCGAACCCTCGATACGGTTTCCCGTATACACGCGTTCCAGGCGTGCGCCTTCAACCACTCGGCCACCTCTCCGTCTGCCTTGCTGTCGGGAAACCGTGTCTCACGGTGAAAACTGACTGCAAACGTGACACCGCTTTTCGAAACAGGCGCTGGTTAATCGCCAACTAGCGGGTGCGGCGCGAATATAGCCAGAAAATGCATATGTTCAACAGCTATTTGCAAGTTTTTGCGTCTAAATCGCCGAACCTGTGCAAAGAGCGATGTCGGCGCGATAAATATTTGAAATCATTGAATTTTATTGCGGTCGAGGAATTGTGTTCGAGCTTGGCTTTGAGTGTGGCAGGTTCTGTGTGCTATGCTTTAGTAACGTCAAAAAGACAAATCTTCGGCAGGCCGGGCTCAAAACCGGGGCCGTGAGCAGGGTAGGAATCCGGGGCGAAGAATCGTGATCCGATTTGTATTGCGTAGTTTTGCGGTTGTTTTTCTCGCTTTCGCGGTGATCTTCGCGGTCCTTGATGGTGCGCGCTCCGTTGGCGCGTCGCAGTTTATCGCCAAGCCGCTTTTATCCATGTGGTCACGCAACGCGCCCGAAACATTGGCCGATGCAGAAACCTTCGTGACGCACTATATAGGGGCAGGAGCCTGGAATGCCGTCTGTGTTCCTTTGCTTGAGCAGCCTGGCTGGCTTCTTTTCGGCATTCTCGCCCTTTTATTCTATGCAATCGGTCATCGTCGAGAGCGCCCTTTGGGACGTTTCACCGCCCGATAATCAGGAGATGGAGACCATGAGTTTCTTGGACAGCTATCGCAAGAAGATGCAGATGCCCTCGACGGACGAGGCTTTGCCCGGGCGCGCGGCGCCGATCCCGACTGCCGCCACCCATTTCGTGAACGGGCGCCCGCTGAAAGGACCGTGGCCGGAAGACTACAAGCAGGTTCTGTTCGGGATGGGCTGCTTTTGGGGTGCCGAACGCCTGTTTTGGCAGGTGCCGGGCGTATATGTGACGGCGGTCGGTTATGCGGGCGGCGTTACGCCCAACCCGACCTATGAGGAAACCTGCACAGGCCTCACCGGCCATGCGGAGGTCGTGCTGGTCGTCTACGATCCGAAGGTTGTGAGCCTTGACGAGCTTTTGACCCTTTTCTGGGAAGAGCACGATCCGACCCAGGGTATGCGACAGGGCAACGATATCGGCACGACCTACCGTTCGGTCATCTACACTTTCGACAAGGCGGATCGTGACGTGGCGGAAAAGAGCCGTGAAAACTACACGCAGGCGCTCGCCGCTCGCGCACTCGGCCCGATCACTACGGAAATCGAGGATGCGCCGGAGTTTTATTATGCCGAGGACTATCACCAGCAATATCTGGCGAAGAACCCGAACGGTTATTGCGGCTTGCGCGGCACTGGCGTGAGTTGCCCGATCCCGCTGGCACAATAAGCGGGCCGGTAATAAAAGATCGCGCGGTTCTTACCGCGCGATTTTCTTTTGCATGATCAGCATTCCTGCATAGTCGCCATCGAGCAGCTCGAAATCGCTCCAGCCGATCTGCCGGTAGAGATCCGGCTTGTTGGTGTAGAGATAGGCCTCTCCATAGCCATGTTGCCGGGCGGCGTCCTCAATGGCGCCGACAAGACCTTTGGCGATGCCTTTGCCGCGATGGCCGGGCGCAACGAACACGCTCGCCACCCACGGCTTCAGATGCGGATGCGTTTCCAGGTCGCTATGGATCAGGAGGGCAAGCCCGGCAGGTTCCCCGTTCCACAGCGCGACCCGCGCTGCCTGCCCATCGTCTTCACGGGAGATGTCGTAAAAGGCTTGTGCGGTCTCATCGAGGGTGGACCCGGTAAATTCACCCCATTCCGCATGGTTCCATGCGGCGCAGACGGTTACGAGATCGGGACGGTCGGCAAGCGGGACAATCTGAAGCATAATGTTCTACCAGTGCGGTGGTTTGGTGACCGGCACGTCCGGCGCGGTCTGCTCTTCCAGTTCCAGAAAGCGATCGGTCAGTGCGCCGAGCTTCTTGGAAAGCTGGTCGATGGTTTTCCATTGTTGGGCCAGAACGGATGACAATTCATCGATTGTCTTTTCCTGTTCGGCTACGCGAATTTCGAGCTCGGTCAGGCGTTGGTCCGGTGTCATGGCTGGCTTCCATCGGTCTTGAGGCTTTCTGATCAGTGGATGTAACCGCTTTTGACCTGTATCGGAAGTACGCTATCACATCATTGCGTCAGCAGGAGTGCGCCATTCGATACTTCATAGTGACGCAGACGCTTCAGAAAACTCATGCCAAGCAGCGTATCCGAGAGCGCGTCGTCCCGCAGGACCATCGCGTCCACATTCTCCACGCGGATACGTCCGATTTCGATACTCGGCAGGATGGCATGTGCTGCAAGGGTCTCGCCATTGGCGGTCGAGACGCGATATCTGAAATCATCGGGTTTGAGCGACAGGCCGATGCGCCGCGCGGCATTTGCGTTGATTGCAACGACGCTTGCCCCGGTATCCACCATGGCGCGAAGGGTTTGACCGGCGATCCTGACGTCCGCGATGAAATGGCCGCGGCTGTCCGGCGCGATCTGCGCGCGGCGGCCGCTATAGGCAGTGGAGGGCGACGAAGAAGCGGATGAGGCTGTCGCGGCTGTGCTTGAACCGGCTTTCAGTTGCGGGCTGAATTTTTCAAACAGGAGCGGGAAGGCGATTGCCAGTCCCGCGAATACCAGAAGGATCGTAAAAGCCCGCGCCATGCTGCCCCCGTTTGGAGGCACGATAGCAGGCGCGGGTTAATGCTTACTTGGTGCCGTACATGCGGTCGCCGGCATCGCCGAGGCCGGGAACGATATAGCCCTTTTCATCGAGGCGCTCATCGATGGACGCGGTAAACACGTCGACATCCGGATGGGCTTCGGTGAAACGCTTGATGCCTTCCGGCGCCGCCAGCAGGCAGAGGAAGCGGATATTGGTCGCGCCGCGTTCCTTCAGCTTGTCGATGGCTGCGATTGCCGAATGTCCGGTGGCCAGCATCGGGTCCACCACGATGATGAGGCGGTTTACGATGTCTTCGGGCGCCTTGAAGTAATATTCGACCGGCTGCAGCGTGTCGTGATCGCGATAAAGCCCGATATGGGCGACGCGGGCAGCAGGGACCAGATCGAGCATGCCTTCCAGAAGGCCGTTGCCGGCGCGCAGGATCGACGCGAAGACGAGCTTCTTGCCTTCGAGCACCGGTGCATCCATCGGCATCAATGGCGTTTCGATGGGCATGGTGGTCAGTTCGAGATCGCGCGTCACTTCATAGCAGAGCAACAACGAGATTTCCTTCAGCAGCCGCCGGAAGCTGGCCGTGGACGTTTCCTTCTTGCGCATGATGGTAAGCTTGTGCTGGACAAGCGGATGGCTGACGACTGTAACGCCCATGATCTTTCCACTTTTCTTGTTATCTTTTTGACTTTAGCGGCAGTTTGCGCCGGAGAAAACGCGTGGCGAGCGCGCACGCACAGTTTTATGTCTCTTTGGCCATTTTTAAACGCTAACGCAAGACGGTTCGCAAGGTCCCTTCACAAAAGGGGTAGTGGAGGGCGGTCTCTGCTTGTATCGTCCGGCACAAGCTTTATATGCATTACGGAAATCGTTTTCGTCTTAATAATCAGAAGCAGGATGAGCTATGAGCCAGCAGAACGGCAATGCGGACCGCGTGGGCGCACAAGGCGGCATGGAGCATTCATTCGGTTTCAAGGCGGTTGACGAAAGCGAGAAGCAGGGTCTGGTCAACGACGTTTTCCATAAGGTCGCCAGCAAGTACGACGTAATGAACGATCTCATGTCGGCGGGCATGCACCGCGTCTGGAAAGATGCGATGATCGCATGGCTGGCGCCGTCGAAGCGCCCGGGCTGGACCTCGCTCGACGTTGCTGGCGGCACCGGCGATATCGCTTTCCGCATCGTTGAGGCTTCCGGCCGTCAGGCCCATGTCACCATTCTCGATATCAACGGCTCGATGCTGGGCGTCGGTCGTGAACGCGCGATCAAGAAGGGCCTTGCCGACAATCTCGAATTCGTCGAAGCCAATGCCGAAGAACTGCCTTTCCAGGACAACAGCTTCGACGCCTATACGATTGCTTTCGGCATTCGCAATGTGCCGCATATCGACAAGGCGCTGTCCGAAGCCTATCGCGTGTTGAAGCCGGGCGGTCGGTTCCTGTGCCTCGAATTCTCCGAGGTTGAACTGCCGGTTCTCGACAAGATTTATGACCAATGGTCGTTCCACGCTATTCCGCGCATCGGCAAGATGATTACGGGCGACGGGGATTCCTACAGCTATCTGGTCGAGTCGATCCGCAAATTCCCCAAGCAGCAGGATTTTGCGCTGATGATCGAGAAGGCTGGTTTCGAGCGCGTCAGCTATCGCAATTTCACCGGCGGCATTGCCGCGCTCCATTCCGGCTGGAAGCTTTGATCGTGCCTGTGATGAAACGGGGTCAGGAACGGGGCATCGGGGCATGAGCAGTTTTTCCGCCGCTTTCCGGCTGATGCGGGCCGGATGGATATTGACGCGCGAAGGCGTCATCAGTGCATTGCCTGTTGAGGGTCTTTCCGGTCTTCCGGCGTTCGGGCACAAGATCGCGGGCATTCTGGCGCGTCCGCGCGCGCGTCACATGCAGCGTTCCGAGCGCATGTCGCGCGCCATGAACAAGCTCGGCCCGTCCTATGTAAAGCTTGGCCAGTTTCTGGCGACGCGGCCAGATATCGTGGGGCGCGATGTTGCTGCCGACCTCGAACTTTTGCAGGACAGGCTCGACTTCTTCCCGCAGGTCGATGCCGTTGCGGCAATCGAAGGTTCGCTGGGCCGCAAGATCGATGATCTTTACCTGCAATTCGATGCGCCGATAGCCGCCGCTTCCATGGCGCAGGTGCATCCGGCCGAAATCATGAAGGACGGAGCGCGCCAGAAGGTTGCCGTCAAGGTCATTCGTCCGGGTGTGCGCCAGCGTTTTGCCCGCGATCTCGAAGGTTTCTACATGGTCGCGCGCATGCAGGAGCGCCATGTTCCTTTCACCCGCCGCCTGCGTCCGGTTCAGGTTGTGGAGACACTCCAGCAGACCACCCGCATCGAGATGGATTTGCGTCTTGAAGCGGCAGCGCTTTCCGAGATTGCCGAGAACATCAAGGACGATGCGGGGTTCCGTGTTCCCAAGGTCGATTGGGAGCGCACGGGCCGCGATGTGCTCACGCTCGAATGGATCGACGGCATCAAGATGTCGGACATTTCAGCGCTTGAAGCCGCCGGTTTCGATCTCCGGAAGCTTGCTGAAACGCTGATCCAGTCTTTCCTGCGCCATACGCTGCGCGACGGCTTTTTCCATGCCGACATGCATCCGGGCAACCTGTTCGTGGACCATCAGGGCCTGATCGTTGCGGTCGATTTCGGTATTACCGGGCGGCTCAACAAGCAGCAGCGGCGGTTCCTTGCCGAGATCCTCTACGGCTTCATCACACGCGATTACATGCGCGTGGCGGAAGTGCATTTCGAAGCCGGTTACGTCCCGCATACGCACGACGTGGCAAGCTTTGCACAGGCCATCCGCGCCATTGGCGAGCCGATCCACGGCCAGCCCGCCGAAACCATTTCCATGGCCAAGCTTCTGACCTTGCTGTTTGAAGTGACCGAGCTTTTCGATATGGAAACCCGCCCCGAGCTTCTGATGCTTCAGAAGACCATGGTGGTTGTAGAAGGTGTTTCACGCACGCTCGATCCGCATTTCAACATGTGGAAGGCGGCGGAGCCGGTGGTCGGCGACTGGATCGCCAGGAACCTCGGGCCGCAGGGTATGCTTCTCGATGCGAAGGACAGCGCTTATTCGCTGCTGCATTTCACGCGCAAGACGCCGGAACTTGTGGCGCGCGTGGAACGTGTTTCCGTTGCGCTGGACGACATGGCTGTAAATGGATTACGCTTTGACGAGGCCACCGCGGAAGCTATCGGTCGGGCAGAGGCGCGCCATTCGCGCTGGGGCCGCATCGCGCAGGTCGTGATTGCGATTTCGCTCGCTGCAATAGCTATCAAGCTCTATTTATGGCTATGAAATCACTTTTAAGGTGACAGCCAGCTTTTAAACTGATTTCAATGATTGCACTTGTAACAGGCAGGTGCAATCACATGGCCAGCATTACCATCCGTAATCTTGATGACGCCGCCAAGGAACGTCTCCGTATTCGTGCGGCACAAAATGGGCGCTCGATGGAAGAAGAGGCGCGCATCCTGCTGGCCGGACTGAATGTAGCCGCGCCGGTCGTGGCAGCGTCGCCCGGGGCAGGGGCTTCACTGGCCGGAAGGCGCATTCTTCTTATTATCGGCGGTGGCATTGCAGCCTACAAGACGCCTGACCTCATCCGCCGTCTGCGCGAGCGTGGCGCGCATGTGCGCCCGTTGATGACGGCTGCCGCGCAGCAATTCGTGACGCCGCTGACCATCGGCGCGGTGTCCGCCGATCATGTCTTTACCGATCTGTTCTCGCGGGAGGACGAGCAGGATGTCGGGCATATCCGGCTTGCCCGCGATGCGGACCTGATCGTCGTCGCGCCGACGACCGCCGACCTGATGGCGAAGATGGCCAACGGGCTTGCCGACGATCTGGCAAGTGCCGTGCTGCTGGCCCGTAAGGTGCCGGTTCTGATCGCGCCTGCCATGAACCCGGCCATGTGGGACAATCCCGCGACGAGGCGCAACCGCCTGACGCTTGAAAAGGATGGCGTTCGCTTCATCGGACCGGAGAGGGGCGAAATGGCGGAAAGCGGCGAGGCTGGAACGGGCCGCATGAGCGAGCCGCTGGCAATCGTCGCGGCCATTGAAAACCTGCTGTCACCGCAGGCGAAACCGCTTGCGGGCAAAACCATCGTCATAACGTCAGGGCCGACGCATGAGCCTATCGATCCGGTCCGCTATATCGCCAATCGCTCGTCGGGCAAGCAGGGCCATGCGATCGCGGCAGCACTCGCGCGGCTTGGCGCGACGGTGCATCTGGTGTCCGGCCCTGTAACCATTCCCGATCCCGAAGGCGTTGATGTCATTCATGTCGAGACTGCGCGTGAAATGCAGGCTGCGGTGGAGCGGCATCTTCCCCGCCGATGCGGCGGTGATGGTGGCGGCGGTTGCCGACTGGCGCACGGCCAATGAAGCGGGGCAGAAGATCAAGAAGAAGCCCGGAGAAAGCGCGCCGACGCTCGCCATGGTCGAAAACCCCGACATTCTGGCCGGTGTCGGCCATAGCGACAGGCGTCCCGGCCTTGTCGTCGGCTTTGCCGCCGAAACGCAGGATGTGGCCGGAAATGCGAGAGCCAAGCTTGAGAAGAAGGGCGCGGACTGGATCGTTGCCAATGATGTTTCGCACGCACCGGATGGAAGCAGCGTGATGGGTGGCGACCGCAATCATGTCCGTATCCTCAGCCGGTCGGGTATCGAGGAATGGCCGGAAATGAGCAAGGAACAGGTCGCTGAAAGACTGGCCGGGAAGATTGCCGAAAAACTGCTGGAAGCAGACAGGTAAATTTCTCTGTGAACCATGTCACATCTGCGGTGCCTGTTTCGTCTTGATGGTGAACGACCTCAAATCGTAAGCCCCAAGGAGACATATCATGGAAGCAAGACTCGTTCCCTACAAGCTGGCACCGAAGATCATGCAGGCTATGGTCGAGGCGGAAAAGGCCGTGTCGGAGGCCGGGCTGGAATATAGTCTTTATGAACTCGTGCGTATTCGCGCATCGCAGATCAATGGCTGTGCTTACTGTATTCACATGCACACGCGCGATGCCCGCAAGGCGGGAGAGACTGAAGAACGCCTTTACCTCGTGGCCGCGTGGCGCGAATCGCCGTTGTTCACGCCCCGTGAACGCGCTGCATTGGCCTGGACCGAAGCCTTGACGCTGATCGCGCAGACCCGCGCGCCGGACGAGGATTACGAAGCGTTGAAAGCGCATTTCACGGATGAGGAGATCGTGAAGCTCAGCATGGCCATCAATATGATCAATCTCTGGAACCGTGTTGCGGTCGGGTTCCGCACCGTGCATCCGGTCACGACCGATGCGCCAGCAGCCTGATACGGGCAACAGCTTCGATGCGGACGCGTTCGAGGCCCTGCGGCCCCGGCTCGTTCGCATCGCTTACCGCATGATAGGCTCTCATGCGGAAGCCGAGGATATTGCGCAGGAAGCATGGTTGCGCTGGAATACGACAGCCCAGGAAACCGTCCGGGAACCGGAAGGCTGGCTGGTGCGGGTCGTAAGCCGGCTCGCGCTCGATTATCTGAAATCCGCGCGCGTGCGCCGTGAGACCTATCCCGGTTTATGGCTTCCCGAACCTCTGGTCGAGGAAGAGGAAGACCGGAGCGACGATATCACGCTGACGCTCATGCTGGCGCTTGACCGGCTGTCGCCGCTGGAGCGGGCGGCCTTTCTGCTGCACGATGTTTTCGGCATGGACTTTGGGGAAGTCGCGCGAGTGCTCGACCGTGACGCGGCGGCCTGCCGACAGCTTGCAAGCCGGGCACGGATGCATGTGCGCCAGGAAAAGCCGCGATTCACCTTGCCGGAAGACCGCGGACGCACCATCGCGGAAGCCTTCTTTCAAGCCTCCCGCAGTGGCGATCTCAGCGCATTGCAGGGCCTTCTGGCGGAAGATGCCATCATGTATTCCGATGGCGGCGGTGTCCGCAACGCGGCGCTCAATCCCATCTATGGGCGAGCGAAGATCATGCGCTTCTACGAGGGAATCTCCCGCAAGGCTGATGGTGTGCCTCCCGCCATCCGGCAGTTCGCCGTGTTCGACGGTCTGCCGGGGCATATCAGCATGGAAGCGGATGGATTGCCGCAGGTCGCCGCACTGGAGATTGCCGAGGGGCGGGTCCACGCGATCTATCTCGTTCGCAATCCCGAAAAACTGCGCCATCTGCAAATCGGTGACGATATGCGGAGTTTCAATCGAGCTGAACCGGATTCAAAAGAACTCGTCCAGCAGGCGATAATAGCTGATCTTTGCTTCTTCGATTGCCGGCCCGCCATAGGTGGCCAGAAACGGCGCTACCCATTCTTCACCCAGATTGTAACGGATGCTCCAGCAGGCGAGCGCCAAATCCTGATGGCGATCGGCGAGGCCGAGCCTGCCGCAATCGATGAAACCGGTGAAGGCATCCTTGTCGGCAATGAAATTCGGCAGGCAGGCGTCGCCATGGGTGACGACAATATCTTCGCTTTGGGGCTTCAGGCGAAGCAGTTCTTCGAAAACTCCCTGCGGTGTCCCGCCCTTCACGTTCCTCGTCGAAATCCTCTTCATCGACCGCACCCGCTTCGACACGCTTGCGGGCGTCTTCGATGCGGAACTCCAGCCGGTGATCGAACGGACAGGAAGCCGGGTCGATGGCATGCATCGATTTCAGGGCGCTCGCCAGAATATCGACAATACGCTCCGGCGCGAGCGTGCCGACTGCCGAAGCCAGATCCTGACCCGGCAGGCGCGTCATCAGCAAAAAGCTGTGTTCCGGCGCGATTTCGAAAGCGAGGACTTCGGGGCAGGCAAGGTTTTGCTGTCTGAGCCAGCGAAGCCGTGCAGCTTCGTCGGCAAGTTCGCCGACCGGGCTTTGCGGCTCCACTTTCAGAACCAGCGGTTCTTGTTCGGGATGGTCGAGCAGATGCACATTGGCCGTCGAGCGGCCAAGCTCGTCCTGCCGACTGCGATAATCCCGTAATTGCTGCCGCAGCGCCTGAGGCAGATCAAGCGCAGCCAGAACCGGATCGTTCATTTTCTCTCCAAAGGATCACGCTTTGCCGCGGACCTGGTAATCCTTGACGGTGGCAAAGCGGATGTCTTTCCAGCGCTCGGCCTCGTAGTTGAGCGAGAAGCCGTTCTGGGCCAGAAATACCGGGTCATGGTCAAGATCGTGTGCGATATCGGCGCGATGGGCGGCAATGAAGCGGTCGACCTCAGCCGGATCGTCGGCGGAAATCCACCGGCAGACCGAAAAGCGCGACATTTCAAAGCCGACCGGCAGTGAATATTCGACCTTGAGCCGTTCGGTCAGGACGTCGATCTGCAACGCACCGACAACGCCGACGATAGCCGGCGAACCGTCATCGGGCAGGAAGAGCTGCACGACGCCTTCTTCCGCCATCTGCTGCAGCGCTTCGCGCAGTTTCTTGGCCTTCATCGCATCGTCGAGGCGAACGCGGCGCAGGATTTCCGGCGCGAAGTTCGGCACGCCGCGGAACAGGATATCCTCGCCCTCGGTCAGCGTATCGCCGATGCGCAGCGTGCCGTGGTTGGGGATGCCGACCACGTCGCCCGCAAAGGCTTCGTCGGCAATCTGGCGCGAACGGGCGAAAAAGAACTGCGGTGCGGAAAGGCTCATCGGTTTGCCGGTGCGCACCAGCTTTGCCTTCATGCCGCGCGACAGCTTGCCCGAGCACACGCGCAGGAAGGCGATGCGGTCGCGATGGTTCGGGTCCATATTGGCCTGAATCTTGAACACGAAGCCGGTCATCCTGTCTTCGGTCGCCGCCACCATGCGGGCATCGGCCTGCTGGTCGCGCGGGGAAGGGCCGAAATCGCAGAAGGCTTCGATCAGGTCGCGCACGCCATAGTTCTTCAGCGCCGAGCCGAAATAGACCGGGGTCATGTGGCCTTCGCGGAAGGCGGCGAGGTCGAACGGGCGACAGACGCCACGCGCCAGTTCCACACCTTCCAGCCACGCTTCGCGCTCGTTTTCCGGCAGAAGCCTTGCGGCTTCTTCCGGTCCGCTGACCTTGGTCGGCTGTTCTTCATTATCCTGACGGCGCAGCGTGTCGCTGTGCAGGTCGAAGGTGCCTGCAAAGCTTTTTCCCGAACCGATGGGCCAGGTGATCGGGGCCGTGTCGAGCGCCAGCTTTTCCTCGATCTCATCGAGGATTTCCAGCGGGTCGCGCGCCTCGCGGTCCATCTTGTTGACGAAGGTGACGATGGGAATGTCGCGCATGCGGCAGACTTCGAAAAGCTTGAGCGTGCGCGGTTCGATACCCTTGGCGGCGTCGATGACCATGACGGCGGAATCGACCGCCGTCAGCGTGCGATAGGTGTCATCGGCAAAATCTTCGTGGCCCGGCGTGTCGAGCAGGTTGAAGATGCAATCCTTGTATTCGAAGGTCATCACGGAGGTGACAACGGAAATGCCGCGGTCGCGCTCGATGTTCATCCAGTCGGAGCGGGTCTGGATGCGGTCCTTCTTGGCCTTCACCTCACCAGCAAGCTGAATGGCGCCGCCAAACAGCAGCAGCTTTTCGGTCAGCGTGGTTTTACCGGCGTCCGGGTGCGCGATGATCGCGAATGTGCGGCGCTTGGAAACGGGATGGTCAGCGGGCATGAAGAAACTCGTGATGGCGAAATGTTGGGCTGCGCGTGAAGGCGCGCCGCGAAGATGTTGGGCAGCATCTAGCAGGAGTTGGCCAGAATCTCAACAAGCGCCATGTTACAAGTCTCGTGGCGGATGAAAGCGGCGCAGTCTGCGCCGCTTTGCCGATGGTGCGCGGCGCTTTTAGCGGCTCTTGATGCCGAGGCCGAAGGCGATGAAGGACCAGCCCTGGAAGATCAGGTCTATCGCCAGGAAAAGGCCAAGGACGAACAGGCTGTTGACCGGCCATTTGATGGCGATGATGAGGCCAAGCAGCAAGGTGACGACACCGCCCGCAACGATCCAGCCCCAGCCAGCCGATGGTTTCGATTTGAAGCCGAGCCAGATGCGGAATGCGCCGGAACCGAGAAGTGCCGCCGCCAGAAGGAAGGTCAGGACACCGGCCGCCAGCACCGGATTGATGAAGGCCACGATGCCCGCCGCCGTATAAAGCAGGCCGCTCAGGAGCCAGAAGAAGAAGCTGCCCCAGGTTTTGACGCCGAATGCATGAACGATTTCCATGGCGCCGCCGATGAGCATCATCAGGCCGACATAGTAGACCGAGACCACGGTGGCGAGAACCAGATTGCCGAAGGCGATGCCTCCGAGGATCAGCAGCGCCACCCCAAGAGCGAGAAACCAGCCCCACTTGCTGGAAAGTTCTGCCGGAAAGGTCGGGCGGTCGATATCATTATGAGCTGTTGCCATGAGACGTCCCTCAAATTGTCAAGCCTCATGACCAGTATAGAGCATGTATTGAATTTGACCAGCTTATCACAACCGTTGCGTTCTGCGTGAGGCGGGGCTGCAAGGCGCAGTTTTCTGTGGTCCGGTGCCAAGGTGCCTGCAAGTCATGCGCGGGTTTGGCGGATCGTTGTCGCAGCCCGTGTTCGTTTGGTGGGCGCAGCATTATATCCCTTTGCTATTACAGTCGTTTTCCGCTTAAAGTCTGCCGATGTTCGATCTCGTTTCCCACTACTGGCCGCATATCCTGTTTGTCCTGTCGGTTGTTCTCGGAGCGATCGCCGCCATTCACGCGACCATGACGAAGGAAGAAGTGCGCACCGCCATCGGCTGGGTAGGCGTGATCGTGCTTTCGCCGATCGTGGGAGCGGTGGTCTATGCCATTGCGGGTGTGAACCGCATCCGCCGTTCGACCCTCAGCCACCAGCGCGCCAACCGGGGCAAGATTGCGCTTTATCACCTGTCGCACTTCGATACGACGAATGACCTCGTGCGCGCAGCCTTCGGGCGTCAGTTCGGGGCGATGAAGATATTGGGCGATGCGGTGAGCCTCTATGACTTCACGAGCGGCAACAATATCGACATGCTGGAGACGGGTGACGAAGCCTATGCCGCCATGCTCGACGCCATAGGCCGCGCCGAGCGCAGCATCATGCTGGAAACCTATATTTTCGACCGGGACGGGATTGGGGAAGTATTTGCCGATGCCTTGGGCGATGCGGTCCGGCGCGGCGTGGAAGTGCGCGTGCTGGTCGATGCGGTCGGTGCGCGCTATTCCTTTCCGAGCATCGTGAAGCTCCTGAAGGACAAGGGCGTCGCGGTCGATGTGTTCAACGGCAATATCATCATCGGGCTGCGCCTGCCTTACGCCAACCTGCGCACCCACCGTAAAATCCTAATCGTCGACGGCAAGATCGCCTTCACCGGCGGCATGAATATTCGTGCGGGCTTCGTGCGAAGGATAGCGGGCGACGCGGTTGCCTTCGATACACATTTCAAGCTGGAAGGTCCGGCGATTGCCGATCTCTTTCATATCGCATCGGAAGACTGGCGCTTTGCAACCGGCGAGCTTCTCACCGGGGAAGCATGGAAGATCGCACCGCCGGAAAACCCGCCGGGCACCGGAACGCTGGTGCGCGTCGTCGGGTCGGGACCGGACAAGAACGTGGAAACCAACCAGCGCATGATGATGGGCGCCTTCTCGATCGCCGAGCAGCATATTCTCATCATGACGCCCTATCTCTTGCCGGACCGCGAATTGATCAGCGCGCTGGTGACGGCTGCGCGGCGCGGCGTGTCGGTGGATATCGTCGTGCCGGGCGTCAACAATCTGAAGCTCGTGGACCGCGCCATGCGCGCCCAGTTCGACCAGTTGCTGAAGGACGGCTGCCGCATCTGGCGGGCGGGCGGCGCCTTCAATCATTCCAAGCTGATGACCATCGACGGCGCATGGTCCTATGTCGGATCGTCCAATATCGATCCGCGTTCGCTGCGGCTGAATTTCGAAGTCGATCTGGAAATCCTCGACCGCGATGTGGCGCGTCAGGTGGAGGAGCGCATCGGCAAGGTGATAGAGGACAGCCGCGAGGTCAATCTTGCGCGTCTCAAGAGCCGGCCTTTCCTGGAGCGCCTTCTGGACCGGATTATCTGGCTGGGTTCGCCTTACCTGTGAATATCATCCGGTTCGGCTGTTAAATATTTCCGGGCTGAGTTCCTCGAGCAGGCTCATTGCCGATTTGAGGTCGAGATGCGCCTTGACCGGCAGGTGATCGGATGCCAGCCGCGCCAGCGGCGTGTTGTGCACTTCCACCGATGTGACCAGATTGTGGGGTGCGCCAAGCACGCGATCCAGCGCAAAAACCGGGAACCGCGACGGGAAGCTCGGTACTGCCGTTGCGACATGGTTGAATGTCGGCATGAGGGCCGCGAGCGAGGAACGCTTGCCGACGCGCCATTCGTTGAGGTCGCCGATCAGCAGGGTCGGCAGCGTGTCGGCCTCCTGCAGGACGGTAAGGATGCTTTCGGCCTGCTGCTCGCGGGAGCGCTTCAGGAGGCCAAGATGGGCTGCGATGACGCGCAATGGCCCCGCCGGGAATTGCAGGTCCGCGACCAGCGCGCCGCGCGGCTCGACACCGGGCAGCTTGAGCTGCTGCACATTGCGCACCACGCCTTCGCGGAACAGAAGCACATTGCCGTGCCAGCCGTGACCCTTGGGCATCGTGGCGGTTATCGGCACCGGCACGAGCCCGTGGCGGCGTTCGAGCAGGCCCAAATCAAGCAGGCCGGAACGCTCGCCGAAACGCCTGTCGGCTTCCTGCAAGGCGATCACGTCCGCGTCGATTTCGCTGATGACTTCAGCCGTGCGCTGCGGATTGAACTGCTTGTCGATGCCGATGCATTTGTGGACGTTGTAGGATGCAATGACGACATCCCCGCCGGTAATGTTGGCGTTGAGCGGCCTGTAGCCCGGCCTGTTCCGGATCGCAGTCAGAATGGTCTTCGATATCCGGTTTGGTTCTTTCTTTTTCAGCACCCGTTTTTCACCAGTCAGCTATTCGGTTCCGAAAGACAATGACTTCTGCCAGTGAGATAAACTCGCATCCCTCTCTATATAGTCGGATTGTACATCTGTTTGAATAGCAATTGCCTACACAATTCGACGAGAGCTACACGCGACTGCCCGTTGAAGCGTTTTGTGCCTGATCAAACTCACCCCTCGGGGATATGCTTCAAGGTTCCAGGTCTCATCTTGCAATGAAACGGATCAGGCGGTCGGTGAGGCCGGTATAAGGCGGCTTGATGAGATCGCTCGGCGCCGGGGCATATTTGGTCAGGACGGGCATTGCCTTGGAAAAGGTCAGGAAACCGTCATGGCCGTGATACTGGCCCATGCCGCTTGCACCCACGCCGCCGAATGGCAGGTTGCTACAGGCGAAATGGTAGAGCGTATCGTTGACACAGACGCCGCCCGCAACGATGCGGCTCAACATCATTTCAATTTCTGCGGTGTTGTCGCTGAAACAGTAAAGCGCCAGCGGACGATCAAGCTTCAGAACGAAACCGATCGCATCATCGAGCAGGCGGTAACTGATGATCGGCAGAAGCGGGCCGAAAATCTCCTCCTGCATGATGGCGCTATCGGGGTCGGGTTCGAGCACGAGGGCGGGCGGCATCAATCGCGGTTGACCGGAACCGGGGAGAAGCTCGATGACGGATTCGCTCTTGCTGGCGGCATCGGTCAGCAGCTTCGCGAGCCGTGCCTCCTGCGCTTCATTGATGATCGTGGTGCGGTCTTTTTCCGCTGGTGAACCACTATAGCGCGCCTGCATTTCGGCGCGCAGGAGGTTCACGAATTCATCGCGCTGGCTGTGGTGGATCAGAACGTAATCGGGCGCGATGCAGGTTTGCCCGGCATTGAAGAACTTGCCCGTCGCGATTGCGCGCGCGGCGCGTTTGATATTGGCGTTTTCGCTGACGATGGCGGGCGACTTGCCGCCGAGTTCCAGCGTCACGGGCGTCAGGTTTGGTGCCGCCGCCGCCATGATCTTGCGCCCGACAGTGGTCGAGCCGGTGAAAAAGAGATGGTCGAATGGCAGCGATGCGAATTGCGCGGAAAGCGCTGCGTCGCCAAGCGCAACGGCAACGCGGTCCTCCGGGAAGACTTCCCCAAGCAGGCTTTGCAGAAATTGCGCAGTGCGCGGCGTATGTTCGGATGGTTTCAGGAAGACATGGTTTCCAGCCGCGATTGCCGCGACGAGCGGTGCCAGCGCCAGATTGACCGGATAGTTCCACGGTGCGATGATCCCGACCACGCCGAGCGGAACATAGCGGATTTCGGCTTTTGCCGGCCACATTTTCCAGCCGGCCTTGCGGCGTTTCGGTTTCATCCAGCGCTTGAGGTTGTGCAGGGCATCGTCGATTTCGGCAAAGACGACGCTGGCTTCGCCAAGCAGGGTTTCTTGCAGCGAGCGATTGCCGAAATCCGCGCTGATGGCCTTCGCCATCTCATCCAGCCTTGCTTCAAGCCGCTCCCGCAGGCGTTTCAGGTCGTCCAGACGCTGCTCGCAGGCGGGACGGCTCTCAAGCCATGCGTGACGCAGGCGCTCGAACGGCAGTTGCAACATCTGTTCTTCAGCCGCCATAGGCAAAATCCTCGGTCGAGCGTGCAAAGAGAAATTGCGCGGCATAATAGGTTGCCAGCACCCAGAGGCCATTCAGCGGAATGTCGAGGCTGAACCGTCCATAGGCAAGCAGCGTGTCGCTTGCCATGAAGAAAAGACCGCCCGCTGCGGCAAGCCATGCGGCGTAGCGTTGCGGCGTTTCAGGTTCGGTGCCGAGCGCACGGCTCATCGCCTGTGCCGCCATGATGCCAAGGGCCGCGGCATAGATGATGACCGGAACTATCAGCGGGGTCGGCAGCGACGGCCAGAGGCCAGCTATGATGGCAAGGGCTGCGATGGCGAAAATGGCGAAAACGCCTTTGTGCGCCGCAAAGCGCGCATGGCGGCAAAGGGCATAGATATAGGCGCAATGGGTGATGAGAAAACAGATCAAGCCCGCCATGAAATAGTCGCCGGGCAGCATCAGGAAAAAGTCACCCAGTGCCGCGAAAGCCAGACCGAAGGCCACGGCAAAGCCATAGGATTTCGATTTGGGCCGCCCGGCGCAAAGGACGGCTGCGAGCAGCAGCAGCGTAGCGGTTGGCTTGGTCAGATAATGCAGCCAGCGCCAGCCTGAAACCTCGCCATTATAGCTCATCACGCTCCCCGCGATGGCGCAGATCGCGCAGAGCAGGAACAGGCCATAGAGCGTTCTGTTTCCTGCGAATTCCAGCAAGCCTCTTCGGCGCATATTCGCTCCCCGTTATTATATCTGAGCAAAGGGATTGTGCCGCCAATTGCGAGATCAGCGCAATAGGCACAATTCCGGGAGGCGCTTGCCCTGTTGACAACGTTCTGTTGAAGAACGCTCAGGCGCGCCGCCAGACCGTCGGCATGTTTTCTTGCCAGCCGTTTTTGTGCAGCAAGGGTGTGTCGTCATCAGCCAGCGGCCAGCCGACGCATAGGTAAAGGCTGAAGCGCCAGCCCTGCTGGGCCTGAAACAGCCTTTCCATGGCCTGCGGATCGAGAATCGAGACCATGCCGACGCCAAGCCCGAACGATCTTGCCGCCAGATTGAGGTTCTGGACCGCCATTGCCGTGCTGTGCTCGAGGGTGACGGCCATGGACTGCCTGCCGAGCCCATGTCCTTCGGTCGGCGCGGATTCGGTGAAAATGGCAAGCTGCACCGGGGCGACGCTGATGCCTTCCAGTTTCAGATCCCGGTAGTGCCGTGCGCGCTCGCCGTCATAGATCTGCGCGGCTGACCGGTTGGCCTCCAGGAAGATGTCGTGAACCGCCGCGCGTTTTCCAGCAGTTTCAACCGAAATCACCCGCCAGGGGCGGGCATTGCCGACGGAAGGGGCATAATCCATCGCTTCCTGCAAAGCCTCGATGATTCCATCGTCCACAGGTCGGTCGCTGAAGTGACGGACATCCCGCCGCCATTTCAGCAATTCAAAGAAAGCGGTGCGTTCGGAAGGAGAAAACTGCATCGACTGCCAAATATAGGTTGAAATAACGAGAGCATGTCTCCCAAACCGTTTCACACTTTTGCTGGAAATGCTCTGAAGCATGTCGCCTGAATACGATAAGGTACGACATGCTTGAGCGCAAAGCGTGAGACGGCGGACCATGCTCCAGAAACAAAAAAGCCCGCTTGCGCGGGCTTTTTGGGGTGCTTCTGGACCTTGGTAGTGGTCTGAAGACTTGGAAATGGTGCCCAGAAGAGGACTCGAACCTCCACGCCCTTGCGAGCGCCAGCACCTGAAGCTGGTGCGTCTACCAATTCCGCCATCTGGGCGACGAGGACCCATCTAAGGGGTCGACCTGCCTCTGTCAATCGCGTTTTCGACATTCAGCCAGCTTTTTTTCAGCCGATGCTTTTTTCGCGTTGAAAAGGTCGTCGGGCGCGCGGGCGCGCCCGATAAATTCACAGCCAAACGGCTATCAGGCTTCGAGAATTTCCTTCGAAGCAACGGTCGAATCAGCATTGAGCCGGTAAATGACCGGAACGCCGGTGTTGAGTTCCTGCTTGAGAATCTGTTCCGGGGTCAGGCCGTCCAGCGCCATGATGAGCGCCCGCAGAGAATTGCCGTGTGCGGCGACCAAAACCGTCTCGCCGCGCAGCACATGCGGCTGCACCGTGTGCAGATAATAGGGCCATACGCGCGCGCCGGTATCCTTCAGGCTTTCGCCGCCCGGAGGCGGGACGTCATAGGAACGGCGCCAGATATGGACCTGTTCCTCGCCCCATTTGGCGCGGGCATCGTCCTTGTTGAGGCCGGACAGGTCGCCATAGTCGCGTTCGTTCAGGGCCTGGTCGCGAATCGTTTCGAGGTTCGACTGGCCAAGCTCATCGAGAATGTGCTGGCAGGTCACCTGCGCGCGCGACAGCGCGGACGTGTAAGCGATATCGAACTTGAGACCGGCGGCCTTCAGGCGCTGGCCAGCGGCCTTGGCTTCGGCATGGCCCTGTTCGGTCAGGCCCGGATCGCGCCAGCCGGTGAACAGGTTCTTGAGGTTCCATTCGCTTTGACCGTGGCGGACCAGGACGAGAGTACGAGACATATGCAACGCTCCGTTAGAGAGCGCATCCCGAAAAGTGTGAGGCGGTTTTCGGATAGGATGCGCGATAAAACAAAACTCTGGAGCGCCGATCTGAACAGGATCGGTGCTCCGGTGGAAAAATCAGTCGTTCAGCCCGAGAACATCCAGCATCGAATAGAGGCCGGGCTTTTTGCCATAGGCCCAAAGTGCGGCCTTGATCGCACCGCGCGCAAAGATCGAGCGGTCTTCGGCATGGTGGGAGAGAACAATGCGCTCACCGGGCCCGGCAAGAATGACCGAGTGCTCGCCGATGACCGAACCGCCGCGCAAGGTGGCGAAGCCGATGGAGCCGGTTTCACGCGGTCCCGTATAGCCGTCGCGCACGCGGACGCTGTTTTCCGCCAGTGCAATGTCGCGTCCCTTCGCTGCCGCTTCGCCAAGAAGCAGGGCGGTGCCGGATGGCGCATCGACCTTGTGCTTGTGGTGCATTTCGAGGATTTCGATGTCGAAATCCGCCGGATCGAGCGCTTGCGCCGCCTTCTGCACCAGAACGGACAGAAGATTGACGCCGAGGCTCATATTACCCGACTTGACGATGGTTGCGTGGCGGGCAGCGGCGCGGATCTTATCCTCATCCTCAGCCGAGCAGCCCGTCGTGCCGATGACGTGCACGATGCGCGCCTGTGCGGCGAGGCCCGCAAATTCGACGCTTGCCGCCGGGCTTGTGAAATCAAGGACGCCGTGCGCCCCGGCAAAGACCGGCAGCGGATCGTCGGTTATGCTCACGCCGAGCGGGCCGATGCCGGTGACTTCGCCCGCATCCCTGCCCAGAAGCGGAGAGCTGGACCGTTCGATGGCGCCGACAAGTTTCGCGCCTTCGATGGTCTGGATGGTGCGGATCAGGGTCTGGCCCATGCGTCCGCCAGCGCCGACGACGACCAGGCCCATTTCGCTGTTCTGCGTTTCTCCGCTCATCGTGGTTCTCCTGTCCGCAGTTCTTCTGTCGTCTTTCCGGTGATGAAATCGCCGTTGCCGCTCTGCAACTGATAGAAACGGGCATAGACGCCGTTCGGGATGGCGATGAGGTCGTCGTGACGGCCTTCCTCCACCACCCGACCGGCTTCCATCACCACGATGCGATCCGCATTGACCACGGTGGAAAGACGGTGCGCAATCACGACCGTGGTGCGGTTCTGCATGATGCCTTCCAGCGCCTGCTGGACCCGCTTCTCCGATTCATTGTCGAGGGCGGAAGTCGCCTCGTCGAGCAGGAGAACCGGTGCATTGCGAACGATGGCGCGAGCGATGGAAACGCGCTGGCGCTGGCCGCCGGAAAGCGTGACACCGTTTTCGCCGACCGGTGTATCGTAGCCCTGCGGCTGCTGCAGGATGAATTCATGCGCATGGGCAAGCTTGGCTGCCTCGATGATTTCCTCATCCGTCGCGTCCGGGCGGCCATAGCGGATGTTGTCGGCAATGGTGCCTTCGAACAGATAAGGCTGCTGCGAGACATAGGCGATGGCATGGCGCAGCGACTGCTTCCTGACGTGCGCAATGTCCTGCCCATCGAACAGGATCTGGCCGCGGTCGAGATCGTAGAAGCGCTGGACAAGGTTGATGAGTGTCGACTTGCCGGCACCCGAAGCGCCGACCACGGCGGTGGTTTCGCCCGCCCTGGCGACGAAGCTGACGCCGTGCAGCACCGGCGCGGTCTCGTTATAGGAGAAATAGATATCCTCGAAGCGGATTTCGCCGGGACCGGCTTTCAGCTCCACCGCGTCCGCAACATCGCGCTGGCGCGGTTCTATATCCAGCACTTCATAGATCATGCGTGCGTTGACGAGCGCCTTTTCCAACCCGACCTGAAGGCGGGCAAGACGGCGGGCCGGGTCATAGGCGAGCAGCATCGCGGTGATGAAGGCGAAGGTTGCGCCGGGGGGCTGCTGTTCGAGAATGGCGCGATAGCCGCTATAGGCCAGCACGCCCGCCACGGCAAAACCGGCCAGCATTTCGGAAATGGGCGTCGTGCGCTCGGACACCTTGGCGATCTTGTTGCTGCGGCCTTCGGACTGGTCGATCAGCTTGCCGATCTTGGCGCGCAACTGGTCTTCCATCGTAAAGGCCTTGACGATGGCAATGCCTTGAATCGATTCCTGCATCGCGCCCAGCAGATGGGAATTGAGATGCACGAGATCGCGGGTGACGGAGCGAATGCGGCGCGAAATATAGGCAACGGCCAGAATGAGCGGCGGTCCGATCAGGAAGATCGCCACGGACAGGATCGGGTCCATGTAGAACATGGTGGCGACGAGACCGATCAGCGAGATAAGGTCACGCGCGATCGACGAAATCGTCATGTTGAGGAGATCGCGGATGCCGGAAACATTCTGATTGATCTGCGCCGCCAGATGGCCGGAACGGGTATCGTTGTAGAAATCGAGACCGAGCTTCATCAGATGGTCGAAAATGCGCTTCTGATAGCGCGCGACCAGATTGTTGCCGATCTTGGCAAGCTCCACGGCCTGTATGTAGCCGGAAATGCCGCGCAAGATGAAAATGCCCAGCAATGCGCCGCAGATGACCCAGACCAGACCGAGATTCTGCTCGTAGAAAATCTTGTCGATCATCGGCTTCATCAGATAGGCCAGCGCGCCGTTCGATCCGCCGACGATGAGCGATGCCAGTATGGCTATGACGTAGTTCTGCTTATATTCGCGGATGTTTTCCGACATCATGCGCCGGATTACGCGGGTGGCTTCGCCCGTATCGATCTTCTTGTTTTTCTTCTTGAATAGACTCACGTGCAAAAGCGCTTTTTGTCTCTTGGCCCTCCGGCTGGACCGGCGGCTATCGTTGAAAATACGACTTCCATACGGAAACGCTGCACTGAAAAAGCTTTCGGCAATTTCGGTGCAGCGTTTCTATAACGTTATCCGCGCGGCTTGACCATCCTCAAGCTTTAGCGGCTGGAACGGTTCAGGTTAAAATGGCCGTCGGCACCACTCTGATATTTGCCCTGTCGCTCAGTCGATCCGCCAGCGGCGCCCTTCGGTCGAGACTTCGAAACGGGCTGGGGCCTGTGCGAAGGCGGAAAGCCCGGCAAGGGCTGCAAGCTGATGGGTGATCACGCGGACAGGAATGTCGCGCATGATGGCCTTGTGCGGAGCCTTGTCCTCGAACGCCTCGCGGAACGCGCCCGCCTTGAGCGCGGAAAGAATGCGCTGCGGAATGCCGCCGGAAAGATAGACGCCGCCTTGCGCCTTGAAAATCAGCGCCAGATCGCCTGCCAGCCGCCCGAGATAGGTGACGAACAGATGCAGGGTTTCTTCCGCCTGCGCATTGCTGCCGTCGAGCCCGGCGGAGGTGATGTCGGCGGGGGTTTCCAGCGTCGGGGTCACCTCGTCGGCGGCGCATATGGCCAGATAGAGATTGCGCAGTCCGCGCCCGCAAAGAATCTGTTCGCCAGCGACGCGGCCCTCGATGCGCTCGATATGCGGGAAGACCTGATAGTCGCGTTCGCTGCGCGGACCGATGTCGATATGGCCGCCTTCGCCCGGCACCGGCACCCATGCGTGGCGCGTGCGGACAAGACCGGCAACGCCGAGTCCGGTGCCCGGCCCGAGTACGACGCGGGTAGCAATCACTTCTTCGGGCCTGCCGCCGATCTGTTCCAGATGTTCGCTGCCCAGAGACACGACGGCGAGCGCCTGCGCCTCGAAATCGTTCAGCACGGTCACATCCTCGAAGCCGAGATCGGCGATCATCTTCTTCGGGCGCACGACCCAGTCGCAATTGGTGAGGTCGATCTCGTCGCCGTCGACGGGACCGGCTACAGCCAGAATGGCGGAACGCGGACGGATCGAGGTATGATCGAGAACGGCGTCCTGTATGGCCTCATCGATGGTTGCATAATCCGCCGTCTGGAGAACGGGAAACTCCTTCGGCTCGGCATTGGAATCCACCAGGATGGCAAAACGGGCATTGGTGCCGCCGATATCGCCGACGAGTACCGGAAACCGGAAACCCTGTTCGGCCCGCTCTATCTCTTTGTTTTCATGCATGTCTTTGTCCCAGAACCGGTTCCCGTTTTTGGGACATGCGATCGTCGCGGGCATGTCCTCTCCCTGGTCATGTCATCCGTCCGCAGAAAAACCCCGCGGCGGATCAGTGCGTTTTGTTTCAGTCGAGCGCCTTGATCAGCTTTTCGGCGGTTGCGCGATTGAGCGCCATCGGAATGTCGTAGACGCTACCGAGGCGCGTCAGCGCCTTCACATCGACATCGTGCGGAAGCGGAGACAGCGGGTCGATGAAGAAGATGAGCACTTCCACCGTTCCTTCCGCAATCATGGCGCCGATCTGCTGGTCGCCGCCGAGCGGCCCGCTTTTCACGCGCTGAATGCGGAGTGAAGGGCAGGCATCAAGTATGAGGCCGCCAGTCGTTCCCGTCGCCACGATGTCATAGCGGGACAGTGCCTGCTCATGCGCTTTTGCGAAGGCGACCATGTCGTCCTTCTTCTGGTCGTGGGCGATCAATGCGATGCGCAGGCGTTCCGTCATGAATGAGCAACCTTACGAGTTGATAACCTTGTCATTGGCATTCTAAATCGTTTTAAACCTATAGCGAAGTGCCCAGGACCTGAAAAGCGCTAAAAGCCTCACTGCACGCCGTAGGTGACATCGGCGACCGAATTCGGGGAAGGACCGTTGAGCACGGCGGCGCAAGCCTTCGGCAGATCGGAAACCATCACCGGGCGCGGCTTTTTCGGCGGTTCCGTCGATGGCTTTGCCGGCTTCCACGGTTCATCCGTAAACCACCAGGCGAGCGACTTGTCACAACCGTCACCGGCGGCCACCTTCGGCTGTCCCTTGCACTGGGGCGAACCGGGCTGACAGGTCAGGCGCACATGGAAATGGTAGAAGTGACCCCAATAGGGGCGAACCTTGCCAAGCCAGCTCCTGTCGCCCTTCACCGTGTCGCAAAGCTCCTTCTTGATGCCGGGATGCACGAAGATGCGCTCGACTTCCGGGGTAGCTTGCGGCATGTTTGATAAGCGCCGTGCGGGCAGGGGTCCATTTCTTCGGATCGACATAGAGCGAATCCGGTTTCAGCATCGAAACGGCGGAAACGCTTTCACGTTCGGCATCGGTAAACCGCTTTTTGGGCATCGGCGTCAGCCAGATATCGGCATCGAGGCCGACCTGATGCGAGGCGTGGCCGGTCAGCATCGGGCCACCGCGCGGCTGCGAAATGTCGCCGACGAGCAGGCCGGGCCAGCCGTCCTTTGCCGCATCGCGGGAAAGTTTTTCCAGAAGGCCGATCATGCGCGGATGGCCCCAGCGACGATTGCGTGAAAGCCGCATCACCTGCCAGTTCGGTCCGTCCGTCGGCAGAGCCACGGCTCCGGCGAGGCATCCCTTGGCATAAAAGCCGATGGATTGCGGGTCTTGCGCCAGAACAGGAAGCGCCTGCGCTCCAAAAGCCTGTTTGGCGGGCATGTCTTCCGCGACGGCCATGGGCACGAAGTCGGGGGCGATCATCGCGGCAAGCGAAGCTGCGAGAACGATCTTCTTCAATCTGTTTGCGATCATGGGGCAATTCCATGTTTTGCCGGGGCTGCGGCTGCGAATCAAGGCGGCCGGATTGCGGGCATTATGCTGTGTCAACGGCAGGGCTTCAATGGCGGTCGACAGTTTGTGCTGCCGACCGCATTTCGTCAGTGCTGCCGCAGCCTTGCCAGCAAGGCTAGAACCAGCAACGGCATCACCGTGCAGAAGGTGATCAATGGCCATGCGGTATCGCCGGGCAGGAAGATGACGAGTGCTGTTCCTGCAAGGCTGACGATCAGGCTCTGGATGCAGAAATAGACCGCGACCGCCATGCCCGCACTGTCGTCAAAGGCCGCAAGCGCACCGTTTGCCGTCATCGACGCGGTGAGAACGATGCCGACAGCGGCAAGCCACATGGGGACGATGAGGCTCAGGAACGAAGGCGCCAGCAATGTTTCGCCGAGAACCAGAAGCAGGGCGCTGGCAAGAAGCGTGGCCATGCCCAGCGCCACGCTGGCGCGCGCGCCCCATTTCTGCGTCTTGCGGGGCAGGACGCGGGTGGCGGCGATCATGACGAGGGCAACGCTTGCAAAGGCGAAGCTGAAGCCGGTTTCACCAAAGCCGCCGCGTTCGATCAGAATGCGCGGTGCGGTGGAAAAGAACACGAAGAACGTGCCCATCGCCGTCGCGAAGCCGAGCGTATAGGTCCAGAAGCTGAAGTCGCGCACGATCCGGCGGAGATTTCCGACACTTGGGGCAGTGCCGGCTGGCCGCGTCTCCTGCCAGTGGCGCAAGGCGCGCAACGTCACGGCGAGGCCCAGCAGGCCGAGCGTGGCGAAGATCGCCCGCCACCCAAAACCCTTTGCGACAAGCGCACCGGCAATCGGCCCGAGCGCCGGGACGAAGGAAAGCATGGCGCTGAAAAGGCCGTAGATCGTCGCACCTTCCGGACGGGCGGCATAAACATCGCGGACCGTTGCGAAAGTGGCGACCAGCGCCGCCGAAGCGCCCGTTGCCTGTACGAAACGAAGAGCCACGAAAACCGCTGCATTGTCGGTAATCGCCAGGGCGAAGGACGAAAGGGCGAAAACCAGCCCGCCGCCGATCAGGACGGGCCTGCGCCCGAAACGGTCCGACAACGGGCCGAACAGCAACTGCCCGACGCCCAGCATCACCATGTAGAGGCTGAGGGTCAGTTGCACCATGGCGGGTGTCGTTTGCAGGATGGCGGGCATGAACGGCACGACCGGCAGGTAGATGTCCATGGCCAGCGAGGCGAGAATGTCGAAAGGAGCCATCAGCGCGAGCGCGAATGGCAGGGAATAGCTCCACTGTGGAGTTTGTTTGTTATCAAAAGGCATGACTAAGCATCCGCTCGAGAAAAATCGGGCGGCTATCTGCCTTTTATAAACGCGCATCTTCGGGATGCGTTTTAAGGGGAATTGGTCCGGGGCAGACGCCGCAACAGGTCGGAAAGGCTGTTGCGGCTTATCTGGTTGCGAGTTCGGTACTGCTCATTCTGTGTTGTCCCGGTTCTGTTACGAGCTTGCTTTTAGCAGCAGCACGGCTTCAGCGCCAGCGATCATCCCGCCACATGGCCGAAAACGCCGTCCGGTAGTCGGGATAGGCAAATTCGTAACCCAGATCCCTGATGCGCCGGTTGGAGACACGTTTGTTCTCGCCATAGAAGGAACGTGCCATCGGCGTGAGATCGGCATCCTCGAAGGCGACTTCCGGCGGTGGCGTCACGCCCATCAGTTCGGCGGCGTAGGTGACGACATCCTGCGGGGGGCTCGGTTCATTGTCGGTGATATTGAAGATGCCGCCCGTATCGGTGCCTGCCAGAAAGCGCAAGGAACCGGCAATGTCACCGACATGGATGCGGTTGAAAATCTGGTTTTCCTTGATGACGCGCCGCGCCGTGCCGCGCTTCAGATTGACGAAGGCATTGCGGCCCGGCCCATAAATGCCGGAAAGCCTTAAGATCGCGAGCGGCGTTCCGTGCCGTTCGCTCAATTGTCCCCACGCCTTTTCGGCTTCGACGCGTTCCAGATTGCGGCGCGAGGAAGGTTTGCAGGCTGTGGTTTCGTCTACCCACGCGCCCTGATGGTCGCCATAGACGCCGACCGTCGACAGATAGCCGATCCAGCGGATGGTGTTGTCGGAACGGCGAAGCGCTTCCTCGACGATGGCGACGGCGGGATCGCCGCTTTCGCCGGGAGAGATCGAAATGAGCACATGGGTGGATTGAGCAAGCCGATCCAGAAGTTCGGGCGAGGGCGTTTGGCCGTCGAAAAGCAGCGGCTTTATGCCCGCCTGTTCGAGGAGGGGGAATTTCTGCTCGTGCCGCGTGGTCCCGTCGATGCGTTCCGCTTCGCCGGTCATCCTGCGTGCAAAGGCCTGGGCGGAGAAACCTGCTCCGAACAGAAATATGCGCATCAAACTTCCTCCATATCCCACTCTGCCTGCACCGTAGCATCCTCTTCCAATGAGGCCAGGCGTTTCTGAACACTGGCTGCGTGGTCGGGGCTGGCCAGTTGCTTCAAGGCCCATATCGCTGCGCCGCGCACGACCGGCGCTTCGTCTTCCAGCAGTCGTTCGACATCCGGCAGAAGCGTCGCATCGCCGGAATTGCCGGTGGCGATCAGCACATTACGGATGAAGCGATCGCGCCCGATCCGTTTCACCGGGGAGCCGGAAAACAGCGTGCGGAAAGCCGGGTCATCCAGCGCCAGCAGATCGTTGAGACGCGGTTCCTTCAGGTCTTCACGGGCTTTCAGCTTCATTTCGCTGGTCGCCTGCGCGAACTTGTTCCAGGGGCAGACGGAAAGGCAGTCGTCGCAGCCATAGATGCGGTTGCCCATGGCTTTCCGGAACTCTTGCGGGATCGGTCCCTTGTTCTCGATGGTGAGATAGGAAATGCAGCGTCGCGCATCGATGCGATAGGGCGCCGGGAAAGCCTTGGTCGGGCAGGCGTCGAGACAGGCGCGGCAAGAGCCGCAATGGTCCCGCTCGGGCTCGTCGGGGGGAATTTCCGCCGTGGTGAAGATCGAGCCGAGGAACAGCCATGAGCCAAGCTCGCGGCTGACCAGATTGGTATGCTTGCCCTGCCAGCCGAGACCGGCAGCTTGCGCCAGCGGCTTTTCCATGACGGGCGCGGTATCGACGAAGACCTTGACATCCTGTCCGGCGCGCGCGGCAAAACGGCTTGCAATGTGCTTCAGCTTGCCCTTGATGATGTCATGATAATCGCGGTTCTGCGCATAGACGGATATGGCCGCACGATCCTGCTTTTCCAGAATGGCGAGCGGATTGGCGTCCGGCCCGTAATTCATGGCCAGCATCATGATGGAACGGACTTCCGGCCAGAGCACGCTCGGATCGGCACGGCGGGCTTCCGTTTCCTCCATCCAGTCCATATCGGCGTGGTGGCCGTCGGCAATATACTGGCGCAGCCGTTCGGGCGCTTGCGGAATTGCATCGGGCGTGGTGAAGGCAACCGCGTCGAAACCAGCCGCCTTCGCCTCTTCGATCAGGAAGCACTTGAGTTTCTGTTGGCGGCTATCAGAAATCGAGGTCGCCATAATGGGCCACCGGGGCAAGCCCGCGCACGCGGTCGGAAAGCAACGGGCGGAAAGCCGGGCGCGATTTCATGCGTGCATACCAGTCACGCGCCGCTTTGGTTTCGCCCCATTCGATCTCGCCCAGATAGTCGAGCACGGAAATGGAAGCCGCCGCCGCCATGTCGGCATAGCTTGGATGCGCGCCGCCGAGCCAGTCGCGGGTCGCGGCCAGCCAGTCGATATATTTCATATGCTGGCGGATATTGGTGCGGGCGGCGCGGATGGCGGTCGAATCCGGCGCGCTGCCGCCCATCTCTGCCGCCATCTGCAACTTGAACACACGTTCGCGGGCAATGTGGCGCGTCACTTCATTTTCGAATTTCAGCAGGAACCAGTCGACCAGGCGGCGCACTTCTGCGCGCTCCATCGGGCTTTCCGGGAGGAGGCGGCGGCTGCGCTTCAATGCGCCGCGCGTCTCGTCCAGATATTCGGCGATCACCGTTGCGCCGACGACCGGAAGGTCGTTTTCGGCCAGGAGCACGGGCAGGGTTGCCGCCGGGTTCAGCGCCAGGAATTCCTTGCGGCGCGACCACGGCCGTTCCTCGATAAGTTCCGCTTCAACGCCATATTCGCCGAGGATGAGCCGCACATAGCGCGAACCCGAAGACATGGGATGATGAAAAAGCGTAAGCATGATCGACGCGAGACTCTCGACTGAAGCTTGAATTGAACGTCCGGAGTTTGCACGGCGGCTGGCGTTTGCGCATGCAGCAGGCTATTTCCTGCTATCAAGCGATTCGACGCCGCCTCAACGGAATATAAAGTCTATAAGGGCTATGTTTGCGTGAGACAAGCAATCGCTGGAAATGCGTGTTTTCAGCCGATGGCCCGCTATCCCGTTCCGCCTTTTTAACCCGTCACCGTGCCCACTATCCCAAGGTACTGACTTCATGGATATTTTCAATCTACTGGAAGCTGCATTTCTCGGTCTCATCGAAGGTCTGACCGAATTTATCCCTGTTTCCTCCACCGGGCATTTGCTGCTGGTCGGGCATTTTCTGGGCTTTGAATCCACAGGAAAGACCTTCGAGGTGCTGATCCAGCTCGGCGCCATTCTGGCCATTCTGACGGTCTATTCGGCGAAACTTCTTAAAATCCTCACCGATTTCCCGCGCGATGCCCGCACGCGGCGCTTCGTTTTCGGCATTCTGGTCGCCTTCCTGCCTGCGGCGGTCATCGGCGCTCTCGCGCATGGCTTCATCAAGAGCGTGCTGTTCGAAACGCCGATGCTGGTCTGCGCCATGCTTATCATCGGCGGGTTCGTCCTGCTGTGGGTGGACCAGCTCAACCTGCGTCCGCGCTATCATGATGTGATGGATTATCCGCTGCCCATGTGCCTCGCCATCGGCTTCATTCAGTGCCTGGCGATGATACCGGGCGTGTCGCGCTCCGGTTCCACCATTGTCGGCTCGCTGCTGCTCGGCGCCGACAAGCGTTCGGCAGCCGAGTTCTCGTTCTTCCTCGCCATGCCCACCATGGCGGGCGCTTTTGCCTATGACCTCTACAAGAGCCGCGATATCCTGTCGTTCAACGACGGGGCGCTGATCGGGGTAGGCTTTGTGATGGCCTTCATCTCCGGCGTTTTCGTCGTGCGCTATCTGCTCGATTACGTCTCCCGCCACGGCTTCAAGCTGTTTGCCTGGTGGCGTCTGATCGTCGGTGCGCTCGGAATGGCGGCACTGATGATCTGGGGATGAGGTGCGGTCCGCGCAGCGGACAAAAAGCCCGTGAGCCGGACAGCAAAAAGGGGCCTTCCGGCCCCTTGTTCATTTCCGCTGCGGCTGTGGATCAAGCAAAGCCGGTCTTGGTGTACTGGCCGGCGACACGGTAGCGCCACAGATAGGATGGCAGCACGGCGTCGACGCTTTCCGGCGTGATGCCCATGCCCTGCAAAGTGCGACCTTCCTTGATGGCTTTTTCCGAAACCACATTGTCGAATTTCAGCAGCGTCACCTGATCGTTGGTGAGCATCGGGTTCGGCAGCAGGCCGAGGATCGATGCCTGCAAACGGGCAACCCACCAGGGCATGGAAACAATGAGGCGCTTGCGGGCGATCACGCCGAGCATGTCCGTCATCCAGTTCCTGAATGGCTGCACATCGGGGCCGCCGAGTTCATAGACGCCGCCCGGCATCAGCTTGCCGTCGACGGCGCGCGCCACGGCTTCCGCCACGTCGCCGACATAGACCGGCTGGAGCTTCGTTTCGCCGCCGCCGATTGCAGGCAGGAATGGCGAAAAGCGCGCCATGTTGGCGAAGCGGTTGAAGAAGCGGTCCTCAGGACCGAAAATGATCGACGGGCGCAGGATGACGCTGTCCGGCAGGACGGAAAGAATGGCCTTTTCGCCTTCCGCCTTGGTGCGCGCATAATCCGACGGCGAATTGGCGTCGGCTGCAAGCGAGGACACATGCGTCATGCGGATGCCTGCGGCCTTGGCGGCTTCGGCAATGTTCTTCGCGCCGAGCACCTGGACCGTGTTGAAACGCTGGCGACCGCTTTCGGACAGAATGCCGACGAGGTTGACCACATGGTCGGAACCCTTGATGACATGTTCCACGGAGCCGCGATGGCGTACATTGGCCTGCACCATCTGGATCTGGCCGACATTGCCGAGCGGCGCCATGTAATAGGCAATTTCCGGCTTGCGCACGGCAACGCGCACGCGGTAGCCGCGCTTGGTGAGAGCCGCAACCACTGCGCGCCCGACAAAGCCTGAGCCGCCGAAAACGGTGACCAGTTTCGGCCTGTTATGGACTTCGTTCGGTTCGGTCTTCATCCTAAACTCCTGCATGAAAGCACGCTATTCGAGCGGTGATTTATCGCCTTTTTGCCACAAGGCAAAGGGGACTTGTTGTCACGATTGCGAAAGCTGCCGGTTTTCCCGCCTTTTGGCGCGAATACTCCTTTGAAATTTGGCGTCTTGCTGTTAAATCGCGCGCATGAGCACACCACTTGACCATATTCGCAATTTTTCGATCGTCGCCCATATCGACCACGGCAAATCGACGCTGGCCGACCGCCTCATCCAGTTGACCGGCGGGCTGGATACGCGCGAGATGAAGGATCAGGTTCTCGACTCGATGGATATCGAGCGCGAGCGCGGCATCACCATCAAGGCGCAGACCGTCCGTCTCTCCTACAAGGCGAAGAACGGCGAGGATTACGTGCTGAACCTGATCGACACGCCCGGACACGTCGACTTCGCCTATGAAGTCTCGCGCTCGCTGGCCGCGTGCGAAGGTTCGCTTCTGGTGGTGGACGCTTCCCAGGGCGTGGAAGCGCAGACGCTGGCGAACGTTTATCAGGCCATCGACAACAACCATGAAATCGTGGTCGTGCTGAACAAGATCGACCTGCCCGCCGCCGAGCCCGAGCGCGTCAAGCAGCAGATCGAGGAAGTGATCGGCATCGACGCGGCGCAGGCCGTGCACATTTCCGCCAAGACCGGCCTCGGCATCGAGGATGTGCTGGAAGCCATCGTCACCCAGCTGCCCGCGCCGAAAGAAGGCGACCGCAATGCGCCGCTCAAGGCCATGCTGGTCGACAGCTGGTATGACAGCTATCTCGGCGTCATCGTTCTGGTGCGCATCATCGATGGCGTGTTGAAAAAGGGCCAGACCATCCGCATGATGGGTACGGGCGCGAAATATCCGGTGGAGCGCACCGGTGTTTTCACGCCCAAAATGGTTCAGGTGGACGAACTCGGCCCCGGCGAGCTTGGCTTCATCACCGCTTCCATCAAAGAAGTGGCCGACACCCGCGTCGGCGATACGATCACCGAAGATCGCCGCCCGACGGAAAAGATGCTGTCCGGCTTCAAGCCCGCGCAGCCGGTGGTGTTCTGCGGCCTGTTCCCGGTCGATGCGGCTGATTTCGAGGACCTGCGCGCCGCCATGGGCAAGCTGCGCCTCAACGATGCGTCGTTCTCGTTCGAAATGGAAACATCCGCCGCGCTTGGTTTCGGCTTCCGCTGCGGTTTCCTCGGCCTTCTGCATCTGGAAATCATTCAGGAGCGTCTTGAGCGCGAGTTCAATCTCGACCTTATCACGACCGCGCCTTCGGTCGTCTACCGCCTCAACATGCAGGACGGTTCGCAGAAGGAACTGCACAATCCGGCCGATATGCCGGATATCGTGAAGATCAACGCGATTGAAGAGCCATGGATCAAGGCAACCATCATGACGCCGGATGACTATCTGGGCGCTATCATGAAGCTTTGCCAGGAACGCCGCGGCATCCAGATCGACCTGACCTATGTCGGCCCGCGCGCCATGATCACCTATGATCTGCCGCTCAACGAAGTGGTGTTCGATTTCTACGACCGCCTGAAGTCGATCTCGAAGGGTTATGCCTCGTTCGATTACAATCTTTCGGATTACCGCGAGGGCGATCTGGTCAAGATGTCGATCCTCGTCAATGAAGAGCCGGTCGATGCGCTGTCGATGCTGGTGCACCGGACGGCAGCTGAAAAGCGTGGCCGCGCACTGTGCGAAAAGCTGAAAGAGCTGATCCCGCAGCACATGTTCAAGATCCCGATCCAGGCGGCGATCGGCGGCCGCATCGTGGCGCGCGAGACGATCTCGGCGCTGCGCAAGGACGTGACGGCCAAGTGCTACGGCGGCGACGTGACGCGCAAGCGCAAGCTTCTGGAAAAGCAGAAGGAAGGCAAGAAGCGCATGCGCCAGTTCGGCAAGGTCGAAATCCCGCAGGAGGCCTTTATTCAGGCGCTCAAGATGGGCGATGATTGATCCATTGTTGATTTGATCCGCTGAACTGGATGGCGTTGCGTTAGACACGTTGTTCTAAGCTGGCATTACGGCATTTTGGTAAGGGGCACTTCGGTGCCCTTTTTTGCTCCAAGGCTTGTGTGTCGCCCTCATCCTGAGGAGCCTCCTGAGCTTGCGAAGGAGGCGTCTCGAAGGACGGGGCGACACCAGACACGGCGCAATCACTCCTCGCCCTTCGAGACGCCACCTTCGGTGGCTCCTCAGGATGAGGAGTGGTGCAGGCGACATTAATGGTGCCAGCGTGTTCAGGGTTTATAGCTTGCGTCGCGACAGTTCCGGCAGGCCTTCGTAGTTCAGCGCTATCAATGCTTCTTTCTTTGCCCGCGACCAACCTTTGATCTGTCGTTCTCGCGCAATGGCATCGACGATCCGGTCATAGGTCTCGGTGAAGACAAGCTCGACCGGTCGGCGCTTCTTCGTATAGCTATCGTAGATACCTTCGTTGTGTTCCCATAACCGGGCTTCGATGTTCTGCTTGGTAAGCCCGGTATAATAAGACCCATCCGCGCAACGCAGAATGTAGACTGTTGCTTCCATGACTTGCCCCCGCTGGTCGTTGGAAGATAGATGTTGATGCAAGTTTGCCTGCTTAACAAGGTGCGGCAATCGACCTTAAGATTGCTCATGTCCTGCGAGGTGAGAACCGTGTCCGCAAATCCCCGCATTTCCATCACCTACTGCACGCAATGCAACTGGCTGTTACGCGCTGCGTGGATGGCGCAGGAACTGTTGCAGACTTTCGGGCAGGATTTGGCGGAAGTGGCGCTTCATCCGGGCACAGGCGGGGTTTTTGAAATCCGCGTTCATATGCCAGACGGCAGCGAAGAACTCATCTGGGAGCGCAAGCGCGATGGCGGATTTCCTGAAGCCAAAGTGTTGAAGCAGCGCGTGCGTGATCTGGTCTGGCCGGAGCGCGATCTCGGTCATTCGGACCGGCCAGCGAATTCGTGAGGGGCTTCTTACCCCTGATCCTTCGAGGCTACGCTTCGCTCCGCACCTCAGGATGAGGGGCGGCAGCGAGCTTGATGATGGGAGGCCATCGAAGTTAGATATCGATGCAGCTGATCAAGAAGGGTACCGACTTTTTGAACGAGAGCGGATACGCGCTTCCCTCATCCTGAGGAGGTGCGCAGCACCGTCTCGAAGGATCGAAGGATCGAAGGACGAGGGAAAAACAGGGTCAATCCTCGTCCACCACGCGCAGGCGTAGCTGGCTGGTCGAACCGTCCGCCGATCTTGCCTGCGAGCGAGGTGTTTCCTCGGCAGGCTTTTCGCCGAATTCCAGCGCCTCGATCTTCGCGCCGCGTTTCGTGACCTTGGCTGACGACACAAGAATATCGTCAATATCCTTGTTGGCCTGCACGAAATGGGTTTGCAGCTTGCGCACGCGCTCATCCAGACGGCCGACATCTTCCATCAGGCGGATCACCTCGCCCTGAATGACATGCGCCTGCTCGCGCATGCGGGCATCCTTCAGGATGGCCTGAATGACCTGAATCGACAGCATCAGCAGCGACGGCGAGACGATGACGACCCGTGCCCGGTGCGCACGCTGGATCAGCGCCTCGAAATGTTCGTGAATATCCGCAAAGATCGATTCCGAGGGCACGAACAGGAAAGCCGTGTCCTGCGTTTCGCCGGGGATCAGATATTTGTCGGACACGTCCTTGATATGAATTTCCATGTCGCGGCGGAACTGGGCGACTGCTGCCTTGCGCGCCTCCGGCTGTTCCGTCTCACGCATCGAATTCCAGGCTTCGAGCGGAAATTTCGCGTCGATCACCAGCGAGGGCGCATTGTTCGGCATGCGCACAAGGCAATCGGGACGGGTGCTGTTGGAAAGCGTTGCCTGAAATTCGTAGGCGCCTTGCGGCAGGCCATCGGCGATGATCGCCTCCATGCGCGACTGGCCGAAAGCGCCGCGTGTCTGCTTGTTGGCGAGGATCGCCTGCAACTGCACCACCTGTCCGGCGAGCGACTGGATATTGTTCTGCGCCGTGTCGATGACCGCGAGACGCTCCTGCAATTTGGCGAGGTTTTCATGCGTCGAGCGGGTCTGCTCGGTCATGGTCTGGCCGATGCGATGCGTCATGCCGTCGAGCCGCTCGCGGATCGACTGGTTAAGCTCGGCCTGCCTTGAGCCGAACACTTCCGCCATGGTCTGCATCCGGCCCTGCATCTCGGCCTGCGCCTTGAGGATTTCCGCCATGCGATATTCCGCATCGCGGGCACGGTCCTCGGCCTGCGCTTCCGCAACTGCGCGAAGCCGGGCGGAGCGCGCTGCCGCGATCAGAAAAATGGCAAGACACAGCACCAGCACGACGATACCCGCCAGCAGGATATTGCCGAGCGTGAAGGATGTGGCGCCGAGCTGCAGAAGCGGCTCATTCAAGAGATTCTGGTTTTCCATGAAGTGAGCTTAACTGATTCGTGTCGCCTTGATGAGATCAAAACGAGAACATTTTGCAAAGTGTAATTGACGATTCTCACGCGAGCCATTACGTGAAAGCCCATGTCTGTAAAACCGCTTCTCATCCTTCCCGATCCCGTCCTGCGCCAGGTTTCCAAGCCTGTGGAGCGCTTTGACGACCAGCTGCGCAAATTTGCCGGCGACATGTTCGACACCATGTATGATGCGCCGGGCATTGGCCTTGCCGCCATTCAGGTGGGCGAGCCGATCCGCATGCTCGTCATCGACCTCGCCAAGGAAGGTGAACCGAAAGCGCCGCATGTCTTCATCAATCCCGAAATCGTCGGCGTGACGGATGAAGCCAGCACCTATGAGGAAGGCTGCCTTTCGATCCCGGATTATTATGCGGAAGTTGAACGGCCAGCCGCCATCAAGGTCAATTATTTCGATGCTGACGGCAAGCCGCATGCAATGGAAGCCGACGGGCTGATGGCCACCTGCCTGCAGCATGAAATCGACCATCTGAACGGCGTGCTCTTCATCGATCATATTTCCAAGCTGAAGCGCGATATGGTCATCAAGAAATTCAAGAAGCTCGCCAGCCAGAGCGCGCCTAAGAAGGTTCTTTAATGCGTGTCGTTTTCATGGGGACGCCGGAATTTTCCGTGCCGATCCTCACCGCCATCATCGGTCACGGTTATGAGGTTGTTGCGGTCTATACGCAGCCGCCGCGCCCGGCGGGCCGTCGCGGGCTGGAGCTGACCAAGTCGCCGGTGCATGAAAAAGCCGAGCAGTTCGGCATTCCGGTGTTCACGCCGAAGAGCCTCAGAAGCGCGGAAGAGCAGGACGTTTTTGCAAGCCTTGAGGCTGATGTCGCGATTGTCGTGGCCTATGGCCTGCTGCTGCCGCAAGCCATTCTGGATGCGCCGCGCCTCGGTTGCTATAACGGCCATGCATCGCTTTTGCCGCGCTGGCGCGGTGCTGCTCCCATCCAGCGCGCTATCATGGCAGGCGATGCGGAAACCGGCATGATGATCATGAAGATGGATGCGGGACTCGATACCGGTCCCGTTGCAATGGCTGAAAAGGTTGCCATCACGCCTGACATGACGGCAGGCGAGTTGCATGATCGTCTGAGCATGATCGGTGCCGACCTGATGATCCGTGCGCTGGGTGCGCTTGAGCGTGAAAGCCTTGCCTTGCAGCCGCAGGCGGAGGAAGGCGTGACCTATGCCGCCAAGATCGACAAGGCCGAGGCGCGCATCGACTGGTCGAAGCCTGCGAAGGACGCCCACAACACCATTCGCGGCCTGTCGCCCTTTCCGGGTGCTTGGTGTGAAATGGAAATCAATGGCGCTGTCGAGCGCGTGAAATTGCAGCGCTCCACCTTGGGCGAGGGCAGGGGCGAACCGGGCGCGGTGCTGGATGATCGCCTGACGGTCGCCTGCGGCGAGGGTGCCGTTCGGCTCGTCACGCTGCAGCGTTCCGGCGGCAAGCCATTGCCTGCGCAGGAGTTTCTGCGTGGCGCACAGGTCACGAAGGTTCTGTAGGCGGTGCCGCGCTACAAGCTCACTGTCGAATATGACGGCACGCCCTATGTCGGCTGGCAGCGGCAGGAAAACGGCCATGCGGTGCAGAATGCAATCGAACTGGCGTTCAAGAAGTTCTGCGGCGAAGACCTCACGTTAAGCGCTGCGGGCCGCACCGATGCGGGCGTTCATGCGACGGGCGCAGGTTGCCCATGTCGATCTCACCAAGGATTGGGACGCGGGCAAGGTGCGTGACGCGGTGAATGCGCATCTGGTCATGGCCGATGAGCGCGTCAGCATATTGAACGTCGAGAAGACAACGGACACGTTCGACGCGCGTTTTTCGGCGCGCAGCAGGCATTATCTCTACCGCATCCATAATCGTCGTGCGCCTCTGGCGATCGACTACCAGCGTGCATGGTGGGTGCAGAAGCGGCTCGATGCCGATGCAATGCATGAAGCGGCGAAGCGGCTTCTGGGCGAGCACGATTTCACGACGTTCCGCGCCACGCAATGCCAGGCCAAGAGCCCGGTCAAGACGCTTGATCGCCTCGATGTGACGCGCAATGGCGACATGATAGAGATGCGCGTTTCAGCGCGGTCCTTCCTGCACAATCAGGTGCGCTCCTTTGCCGGCAGCCTGATGGAAGTGGGCGTCGGCCGCTGGACGGCGGATGATCTGCAAGCTGCTCTGGAAGCGCGTGATCGCAAGGCCTGCGGGCAGGTTGCCCCGCCCTATGGGCTTTATCTGATTGGTGTGGACTACGCCTTTCCGTACTGAGATCCGAAGCGCGCTCTAGGGGATCAAAAGCAAACTTCCGGATGATTTTCCCGTCTCCAGTGCACGATGGGCCTGTGCTGCCTCGCTCAGCGGATAGGTTGCCCCAATCGTTCCAGTCAGTCCCTTTTCCATGATGCCGAAAAGCTTGGAAGCGGAGTTTCGGTAGTTGTCCAGATCGTTGATGTAAGCGATCACGCTTGGCCGGACGAAAGAAAGATCTGCTTGATTGCCAAGTGCATCAATGACGGTCTGGGAGATTTTTCCACCGGCCTGACCAATGCTCGCCAGACTTCCGAGATGGCGCACGCATTGCGCGGTCCTGGGCAGAGTTTCTCCACCGATGCCATCATAGGCGACGTGAACCCCCTGTCCGTTCGTAAGGCGTCTGGTAGCGGTGATAAAATCACAATCGCGTCCGACGAGTACATGATCCGCGCCGTTCTCGCGCGCCGTTTCGGCCTTTTCTTCCGAACTGACTGTGCCAATTACCGTTGCGCCGAGAGCCTTGCCCCAGCGGGTCAACAGAGTACCCAGTCCGCCTGCGGCTGCATGCACCAGCATGATCGTATCCGGGCCAACGGGGAATGTATCGGTCAGGAGCATATGGGTGGTAAGACCGCGCAGCATTGTGGCTGCCGCCGTCTGCGCGGAAATTGTATTGGGCAGCATCAGGGCCCGTTGGGCGGGTAAAAGCCGGGTCGAGGCATAGGCACCCACAGGGAGGCCTGCATAGGCCACCCGGTCACCCGGTTTGAGATCAGTTACGCTCGATCCGACGGCTTCCACAATGCCTGCGCCTTCGACGCCGAGCACAGCCGGAAAGGACGGCAGCGGATAAAGGCCGGTACGGTGGTAGATGTCGACGAAATTCACGCCGATTGCCTCGTGGCGGATGCGTATCTCGCCCGCACCGGGGCTTCGGGGCGTCTGCGGGGCTGTCCGAAGCAGCCCTGCTTCACCGGTCTCGTTCAGAATGATCTCGTGGTCCATCAGTTTAGCCTCCGTTGCAATCCGGGGCAGTATCGGGGATAGAGAAACGGGAAAAAATTGCTGTTTTGATCGCAACGTATGGGAAAAATTTCACAATGGTGAACTGGGAGAGCGTACGTTACTTTGTAGCTTTGGCCGATACCGGCACTCTGTCGGGCGCGGCGCGGATGCTGAATGTAGAGCATGCGACGATAGCGCGACGTGTGGCTGCCCTGGAAAGCGAAACCAGTTTGAAGTTGGTTGACCGTCGGGGACGACGTTTTCTGCTGACGGAAGACGGGGAACGGATCGCTGCAATTGCCCGCAAGATGCAAGACGAGGCGCAGGCTATCAGTCGGCTGGGCGCAGTCCGCGATACTGGTATAAGCGCTACCGTCACACTCACGGCGCCGCCCTCTTACGCGGTTGCGAGACTAGCCAGGCCGCTTGCTGCAATATCGGCGCAGTATCCGGGTATCCATATGCGTGTGATGGGGGAGGCGCGCTTCAGTTCCCTGAACCGTCGGGAAGCGGATATAGCGATACGCCTGACACGTCCGACGACCGGCGACCTCACCATTCGCAGGCTTGGCGAGGAAGCCTTTCGCCCTTACGCAAGTCGACACTATCTGGCGCGAACCCGCCCAGAAGAATGGCACTTCATTGCCTATGATGAAAGTTTGGAGGACGCGCCGCAGCAGGCTTACTTGCTTGCCCTGGCTGGCACCCGGCCAATTGCCTTGCGCGCCAACACGCTGGAGATGCAGCTTGCGCTCGTGAGCGAGAACGCAGGCATCGCCATGCTGCCGGATTTCATGGCTGAAACACAGGAGCATCTCGTGCCAGCGCTGCCGGATCATGCTCCGCTTCTGCGTGAGGTTTGGATGGTTGTTCACTCCGACATGAAGGCCGTCCCGGCTCTGCGCGCCGTCATGGCCGAGATTGCTGGTGCCCCCAATCATCCCATGCCGATATAACGGCTATCTTGCTAGTAAGCGTGGGGTTCGAAGCCGATTCCGAGTAAATTCTGCAACAGGACGGTCAGGAACAGCGAACCGAAGAAGATGCAGGCGAAGAACGGTGCTGCATAGGCATGCGGGCGCTGCAGCGCGATGAAAGTCAGCCGGTAGCTCAGCACGATGGATATGCCGAACATGATGAAGGCGAACAATGTCGCCACATCGGTGCGTCCGGGGAAGAAAAGTTGCAGCAGTGTGATCGGCGCGAAGATCCATGAGATCAGCGCGCTGCCCCAATTGGTGGCAATCACGAACGCAGCATAACGCTTGGCGATGCCGATGCGCTTGGCGATAAGCCCGATGACGACGAGCGGCACGATCCATGCCGCTATGTCGACGAAGGCAGCGCGGGTAACGATGGCGAAGCGCAGGCCCGCCTCCTCGCGTCCTGCCGTCAGGTTCGCCGCATAAGCTACCCAGCCTGCGAACATCGGCGGCAGCGCAATGGCTATCGCATAGAAGGACGACCAGAAGCCCTCGGCGGAAATGTCGAGGTGATCCAGTCCGTCCTTGCGCCCGAGCATCATTTTCCAGACGCCCCAGAAATATCTGAAAATATCGTCCAGGCTTGGCATGAGATTCCCAATTTTTCGCATAATCCGGGCGGACACGTCATGCGACTGTCCGGGGCTATGCTCTACCCAAAGAAATCGGCAATGAAGCGTTCATAAATCTGTGTCAGGCCTTCAAGGTCGGCAAGGGCCACGCGTTCATCGACCATGTGCATGGTCTGCCCGACGAGGCCGAACTCGACCACCGGGCAGTAATCCTTGATGAAGCGCGCATCGGACGTGCCGCCGGAAGTCGATAGTTCAGGGCGCTTGCCGGTGACGGCCTCCACCGATGCGGTCAGCGTGCCGATCAGCTTTTCGTCGCGGGTCAGGAACACATGGCTCGGATGCTCGCGCCAGGTCAGCTCATAATTGATCGGCGTTTCACGGCCCGGGCGCAGGCGATTGTCGCGGGCGGCCTTTTCGAGGCGCGCCACGATTTCCGCTTGCAGGCTCTCCGCGGTCCATGTGTCGTTGAAGCGGATGTTGAACGAGGCGGTTGCCTTGTTCGCAATGACATTGGTGGCCGTGTTGCCCACATCGATGGTGGTGACTTCCAGATTGCTGGCCTGGAAATCGGCGGTGCCTGCGTCGAAAGCCGGGTAAAGCAGGCTGTCGACCAGCGTTGTGATGCCGCGCACCGGATTTTCGGCCAGATGCGGATAGGCCGCATGACCTTGCACGCCGTGGACGGTGATGATGCCTGACAGCGACCCGCGCCGCCCGATCTTGATCATGTCGCCGAGCGCATTGGGATTGGTCGGCTCGCCGACGATTGATGCATCCCAGCTTTCGCCGCGCTGCTTGGCCCAGTCGAGAAGCTTGACCGTGCCATTGATGGCCGGGCCTTCCTCGTCGCCGGTGATGAGGAAGGAAACGCTGCCCTTGAGGCTACCGTGCTTTTCGATGTGGCGGGCAACGGCTGCGACGAAGCAGGCGACGCCGCCCTTCATGTCCACCGCGCCGCGACCGTACATCACGCCGTCTTCGATGGCGGCGGAAAAGGGCGGGTGTTTCCAGTCACCTTCATTGCCGGGCGGCACGACGTCGGTATGGCCCGCGAACATCAGGTGCGGGCCGTTGCCCGACTTGCGCGCATAGAGGTTTTCGATGTCGGGCGTGCCTTCATCGCGGAAGACGGGCCGCTCCACCGAAAACCCCATCGGCTTCAGCATCGCTTCCAGTGCCGTCAGCGCGCCGCCTTCGGCGGGCGTCACGGATGGGCAGCGGATGAGGGCGGCGAGATTTTCGGCGGGATTGACGGCTAAGCTCATGTGATCGGGACTTTTTGAAAAGGGAATCGTCTGATGGCGAGATTATCGCGCATCCCGAAAAGTGCGAAGCGGTTTTCGGACCAAGATGCGCGAGAAAACAAAGTCGCATCCCGAAAAGTGCGAAGCGGTTTTCGGACCAAGATGCGCGAGAAAACAAAGTCGCATCCCGAAAAGTGCGAAGCGGTTTTCGGACCAAGATGCGCGAGAAAACAAAGTCGCATCCCGAAAAGTGCGAAGCGGTTTTCGGATCAGGATGCGCGAGAAAACAAAGTGGCATCCCGAAAAGTGCGAAGCGGTTTTCGGACCAAGATGCGCGAGAAAACAAAGTCGCATCCCGAAAAGTGCGAAGCGGTTTTCGGACCAGGATGCGTGTGAAGGGCGGCGGTTGTGCATGGCGATGATGTTTCGCCTTTCACTTGTTTTTCTCAACCGGTTTCAATTTGGGAACGAAATTTCCTTGACCGGAGGGCCCCTGTCATCGTTAGTTAAAAATAAGTTGATAACGAGACCCGCAAAGGGCCGGTCAACGGGGACTCTTTTAAAAATGGGAAACTGCGCATGCGTTTTGTCACTTCTGCGATAGCAGGCATGATGGTGCTCTTCGGGGCGGCGGCGATACCGGCCAAGGCCGCGCAATGGAGTGAAGCAGGCGGGCTTACGAGCATTCCTTACGGGCACAAGGATTATTGCGATCGCAACAAGCGCGATTGCGGCGCGCATCGCGTCCTGCCGCCCATGAAGCTGACCCCGCAGCGCATGAAGCTGCTGCAATCGGTCAGCAGCTCCGTCAATCACCGTATCAAGCCGGTCTCCGATCAGGAGAATTACGGCAAGCGCGACTACTGGACGCTTCCCGTCAACGGCAAGGGCGATTGCGAAGACTATGTGCTGATGAAGCGGGCGCAGCTCATGGCGCGGGGCATCAGCCCGTCATTGCTGCTCATCACCATGGTGCAGGGCAGCGAGCCGCATGTCATCCTGACTGCCCGCACGGATCACGGCGATTATATCCTCGACAATCTGCGCGACGAAGTGTTGCCCGTCGAGAAGACGTCCTACCGCTATATCAAGATGCAGTCGCCAGCCAATTCCGGCCAGTGGGTTTCCATCGCCGGGCGGTCGGTCGCCGTCGCGAACAACTGACCGGGCGTACAGCGTTCAACGCCGAACGCTGCGAGGCCGTTTGAATATCATCAAGCCGCATTTCGATGCGGCTTTTTGTTTTCACGGGTTGCGCGATCAGGGGATGGAGCGCGAAAACCGCCCAATTGTTCACTCTCATTGGACAATATATCCGGACAGACTGTTCGCGCTTCTTGAACAAAGACACCTTTGTAACAGTCGTGTGATTGCTGGTATATCAATCAATCTATTGTTTTTATTTGATTTTTAAAATCAGTTTGGCTCAAATTCAAAAAATTGGGCGCACAAATGTGTGATCAAGAAAACATTTTCGTGACTGGAACTTTTGCTCACTGTCACCCATTTCAGCTGCATCGGAACGACGAACAAACGCCGCTCCACTTTCCAAGGAGATAGGAAAATGAAGAAGATTGTTCTTGCTGCCGCTGCTCTTGCTCTTACCGCCGGTGCCGCCTTCGCAGAAAACCCGCATGTTGGCGAACCTGCCGATCTTTATGCAAACGACCGCACCCCGGTCGCTGCCCAGAAGCTCGACTACACGGCTCCTGCCTCTATCAACAAGGCAACGGTCTATCAGGATGGTTCGGCTCACCGCTTCGGTGATGCATCGCCTTCCTCTTACCAGAACTAAGAGTCCTTCCGGACTTTTGGTCTTTCCGGTCCCGACGGGCCGGGCATGAATACCCACATTGCATGTCATCCCGAAGGTGTCGGGGCATTTCCTCCCAGATGTGCCTGACACCGTAGGGCGGGCCACGAAGGCCCAGCCAACCGGCGGATTGCCATTAGACAACCGCCAGATAACCGCCAGTTACCCACCAAGTAACCGAATGTCCCCCATGAGCCCGAACACGAGCCCGAAATTGAGGTTCGACCGGTGAAAGCCGATGTCGGGGGACGCTATGGAAAAGGAATAGAGATATGAAAAAGTTTGCTCTTGCCGCCCTTGCTGTCGCTCTCAGCGCCGGTGCCGCTTATGCCGAAAACCCGTTTGTCGGCCAGCCTGCTGAAATGGCTGCCCAGGACAAGGCCTTCGTGCTCCCCGGCGAAACCCCGGTCGCTTCGACCCGCAGCAACATCGACTATACGGCTCCGGCTGCCATTCGCCAGTCTGCGCCGGTCAGCCAGGATGGTTCGGCTCACCGCTTCGGCGACGCTTCCCCGTCCAGCTACCAGAACTAATCGGTTCTGATAGTTGAGACTCCCGGTCGTCCTGCGTGGCTCTGCGTTCGTCCCCCTCACGCATCAGCCATGCAGGGCAACCGGAAAGCTTTAAAACTATCTCCCCGGAGGATGGCGTCAGTGTCTCCCCGGATTGCCCGGATCAGAGGCATTGCGCCATCCGAAGGGGCGACCAGTTATGAAAAAGGCGACGCCAGCGGCGTCGCCTTTTTCCTTGATATGCCTGCGTCTCAAAGCGCATCCCGAAAGTGCGGGCCGGTTTCGGCGATCCGCTCAAATGGACGATGCATTCTAGTCCCGCAGCAATTCGTTGATCGAGGTCTTGGAGCGGGTCTTTTCATCGACGCGCTTGACGATGACCGCGCAATAGAGGCTCGGGCCCCAGTTTTCGCCGGGAACGTTCTTGCCCGGCATGGTGCCGGCGACGACGACGGAATAGGGCGGCACTTCGCCGTAGAAGACTTCGCCCGTCGCGCGGTCCACGATCTTGGTGGACTTGCCGATGAAGACGCCCATGCCGAGCACGGAACCTTCACGCACGATGCAGCCTTCAACGACTTCCGAGCGGGCGCCGATGAAACAATTGTCCTCAATGATGGTTGGGCCGGCCTGCATCGGCTCCAGCACGCCGCCGATACCGACGCCGCCGGAAAGATGAACATTCTTGCCGATCTGTGCGCAGGAACCGACCGTCGCCCAGGTGTCGACCATCGTTCCTTCATCGACATAGGCGCCGAGATTGACGAAGGACGGCATCAGGATAGCATTCGGCGCGATATAGGCCGAGTGGCGCACGACGCAGTTCGGCACGGCGCGGAAGCCCGCCTTTTCGAATTCATTGGCTGTCCATCCGTCGAACTTGGAGGGAACCTTGTCCCACCATGACGACTGGCCGGGGCCGCCCTTGATGACTTCCATCGGGTTGAGGCGGAAGGAGAGCAGAACCGCTTTCTTCAGCCATTGGTTGACATGCCAGTTGCCGTCCGCCTGTTTTTCTGCGACACGGGCTTCACCGCGGTCGAGCAGAATGAGCGATTGTTCGACGGCATCGCGCACTTCGCCGCGCGTTGCCGTATTGATGCCGTCGCGCTCGTCGAAAGCCTTGTCGATTGTCTTCTCAAGGGAGGCGAGGTCTGGCTTGGTCATAAGGTGCGGTCTCCATGAATGGGGCGGCGGAAGGCAGGCGGGAAAGGTCCAGCCCGTTTGCTGGGAAATTGATTAAGCGATGGCGCCATATGGGTCAATCGCGTTCGTGATCCGATTGCGGCGCCACGTTTGAGACAGATTAAGCAATTAGCGCCAGAATGAATGTTCAATTCTTTGCATGGCGGAATGAAGGAGCAGGTGAGTAGCATGAACCCGATGGAGAAGTCCGGCTGGACGCCGTTCCCCAATTCAGAGGAAGCTGTCAAGCAGGCGCGAACCGTACCGCAGACGCCGCAGACCGAAGCTTCGGCCTATCGCCTTGCATTCACGGACGACGAGTTCATGACCCGGCGCGACCTGCGCCCGGTGCGTCTGCAGCTGGAATTGCTGAAGCCGGAAATGATTCTGGCCGACCGGGGCATCAAGTCCACCGTGGTCATGTTCGGCGGCGCGCGCATTCCCGAACCCGGCGGCGAGGCCTGGGCGGCCAAGAACGAGGTCCAGAAGAAGAACCTCGAAGCCAACGCGCAATATTACGAGGAAGCGCGCAAATTCGCGCGGCTTTGCTCGGAATATTCCGCCACCACCTATTATCGCGAGTTCATCGTGGTGACGGGCGGCGGCCCCGGCGTCATGGAAGCGGGCAATCGCGGTGCCGCCGATGTCGGCGCGCCGACCATCGGGCTCAACATCGTGCTGCCGCATGAACAGGCGCCAAACGCCTATGTCACGCCCGACCTCTGCTTCAATTTCCATTATTTCGCGATCCGCAAGATGCACTTCCTCATGCGGGCCAAGGCGATCTGCGTCTTCCCCGGCGGTTTCGGCACGATGGACGAGCTTTTCGAGGCGATGACGCTGATCCAGACCAACCGGATGGAGCGCCTGCCGCTGATCCTTTTCGGCAAGGAGTTCTGGACCAAGGCGATCAATATCGAGTTTCTGGCCGAGCAGGGCACGATTTCGCCTGCCGATATCGAACTGCTCAATTTCGTGGAAACCGCCGACGAAGCCTGGGGGCAGATCAGGGATTTCTACAAGCTCTGATCGTCCCGGATATTCTGTGCGATGCGCCCGGCCAGAGCGGTTCCGGTTAAAACGGAGTCATTGGGACCGCTCTGTCTCTTTGTTTGTACGCGCATCTATTCGGGCGTTTCTTTTTGCAGCTCATCTTCTGCTCGATAGGGACGAGGACGGTGAACGAGCGTCACCAGCACCACCGAGATGATCATCAGCAGATACCACGAGCCGAGCTTGCTCATCGATACGAACTCCCAGCCATTGCGCTGGTTGGGGTAAAGCCAGGCCCTCGACCAAGTGCCGATGTTTTCGGCAATCCAGATGAAGAGCGAGGTCAGCAGGAAGGCGATCAGCAGCGGCATTTTGTGCCGGAAGCGGAAGACGCGGTAATGCATGGAGGTGCGCCAGAAAAGCGCGAAGGTCGCGGCAAACAGCAGCCAGCGCATGTCCTGGATGAAGTGGTGGGCGAAGAAATTGATGTAGATCGCCGCAGCCAGAACCACGGTCGTCCAGAGCGGTGGATAGTGGTTCAGCCTGATATCGAAAATGCGGTTGATGCGGGCCATATAGGAGCCGACAGCCGCATACATGAAGCCGGAAAAGAGCGGAACGCCGCCGATGCGGAAGAAGTTTTCTTCCGGATAGACCCAGGAACCGGCATGGGTCTTGAACACCTCCATCGCTGTGCCGACCACATGGAAGATGAGGATGACCTTGGCTTCCTCCCACGCTTCCAGCTTGAAGACCAGCATGGCGAGCTGGATCGCAAGCGCGGCGAGGAACAGGAAATCATAGCGGGTGACGAACCCCGCGCCGCCATCCGGCCAGAACCAGCGGGTGATGATGATGAGCGCCAGCATGGCGCCGCCGAAAAGGCAGGCCCATGCCTGTTTCAGCCCGAAAACCAGAAATTCGATCAGGGCGTCGGAGACGGGATGGCGGGGCAGGGCATCGAGAACACGATGCGCTGCCGCGTCCAGCCATTTTTCAAGGCCGGTGAAATGCCTATTTGGGCGCAACAATTTCTTCCAGAAACCGGGTCAGGTTGTCGGTCACATAGTCCACCTGATCGGTGAACTCGGGATCGCTTTCCCATATTTCGGAAAAAGTAGGCTCAAAATTGTTCGGCACCACCAGCACGGTTTTCATGCCGAGCGCTTTGGGGACGACCAGATTGCGCGCCAGATCCTCGAACATCACGGCCTTGCCCGCATCGATGCCGAAGGAGCCGAGGAAACGGTCATAGGTGACCCGTTCCGGTTTCGGCGTCAGCCCTGCCGCCACGATGTCGAAGATATCGTCGAAATCATCGAGGATTCCGAGCTGGCGCGCCGCGCGTTCGGCATGGCCGCGATCCCCATTGGTGAAGATGAAGCGACGGCCCGGCAGCGCCTTGATGGCGTCGCCCAGAGCCGGGATCGGGCTTCAGCCACGTATAGTCGATGTCATGAACCTTTTGCAGAAAGTCGTCCGGGTCGATCTGATGGCACTCCATCAGGCCTTTCAGCGTGGTGCCATATTCCAGATAGAACTGCTTTTGAATCTTGCGCGCCTCGTCGCGCGGCAGGTTCAGCAGCGCCTCGACATAGCTCGTCATCTTCACGTCGATCTGCGAGAACAGATTGGCGGCGTGTGGGTAGAGCGTATTGTCGAGGTCGAACACCCAGTCCGTGACGTGGGCGAAGGCAGCTCTGTCCGGAATATCGGTCATAGTTTTTTCCTTACGGCACGATCAACGTGCTTCTTTTTTTAAGGCACGATCAACGTGCCGGCACCGTGCTCGGTGAAAAGCTCAAGCAGCACGGAGTGCGGGGTCTTGCCGTTAAGGATGACGACGCCTTCCACGCCGCGGCGGATGGCATCGATGCAGGTTTCCACCTTGGGGATCATGCCGCCGGAAATCGTGCCGTCCTTGATGAGCGCCTGCGCATCGGCAACCGACAGTTCCTTGATGAGGTTCTTGTCCTTGTCCAGCACGCCCGGAACATCGGTCAGGAACAGGAGGCGCGTTGCGGCCAGCGCACCGGCAATCGCGCCCGCAAAAGTGTCGGCATTGATGTTGTAGGTGTGGCCGTCGCGGCCCGGCGCCACCGGCGCAATGACCGGGATCATCTCGGAACGGGCCAGAAGGTCGAGCAGGGTGCGGTCCACTTCCGCCGGTTCGCCGACGAAGCCGAGGTCCAGCACCTTCTCGATATTGGAATCCGGGTCGATGACGGTCTTGTGCGCCTTCCGCGCAAAGACCATGTTGCCGTCCTTGCCGCAAAGCCCGATGGCCCATTCGCCTTCGGCATTGATGAGCGCGACGATCTCCTTGTTGATGGAACCGGCCAGAACCATTTCCACGATCTCGACGGTCTTTTCATCGGTGACGCGCAGGCCGCCTTCGAAGCGGGATTCGATGCCGAGCTTGGTCAGCATGGCCTGAATCTGCGGGCCGCCGCCATGTACGACGATCGGGTTTACACCCGACTGCTTCAAAAGCGCGATATCCCGTGCGAAAGCCTTGCCCAGCTCCGGATTGCCCATGGCGTGGCCGCCATATTTCACGACGACATGCTTGTTCTCGTAGCGCTGCATATAGGGCAGGGCTGCGGACAGGAGTTGCGCTTGCATTTCGGGATTTTCAAGTGTCGTCATCGCGGGCTCCATGGCAGGCGACAGGGCAGGGAGAAACAGGTTTTTCTAGACTGGTTTTGTGGCAATTGGAATCGGCTGCAGCGTATTTTTCGCTTCACCCTTCGCGATTATTTGAATTTGCAGCCGGAAACCTGTCGAATAGAAAGCCTGACGGGATTTTTCGAGCCGAATGATTTTTTGAGCCGAATGATTTTATGAGAACGGTTTCATGCGCAAGATTTTCCTTACCGCCCTCGCATCCCTGATTGGCGCAACCGCGTCCCATGCCGCGCCCCCGCAAGCCACCGAGACGATCATCCTTGTCCGCCATGGCGAGAAGCCGGAAGGCGGCATGGGGCAGTTGAGCTGCCGGGGTCTTAACCGTTCCCTGAAACTGCCCGCCGTCATTGCAAAGGATTTTGGCAAGCCGGACGCCATTTTCGCGCCAGATCCCGCAAAGGAGAAGATGGATGGCGGCGTTTCCTACGCCTATATCCGCCCGCTGGCGACGGTGGAGCCGACGGCGATCCGCTTCGGAATGCCGGTCGATACGCGCTTCGGTTATGACGAGATCGAAAAGCTGCAAGCCGCACTTGAACAGCCGCAATATGCCAGTGCCACGATACTGATCGGCTGGGAGCACAAGCAGCTCTACAAGCTGGCGAGAAATCTGCTCAGGGACAATGGCGGAGATAAAGCTGCGGTGCCCAAATGGCGTGGTGATGATTTCGACAGCATCTATGTGCTGCATATCCAGCGCAGCGAGGGGCATTCAAGCGCCCGTTTCGAGCGCCTCAAGGAAGGGCTGGACGGGCAGCCTGCAAGCTGCCCTGGCTGACTATCGGGCTTCCTTGATAAGCCGCGCGATTGCCGCTCGCAGCTCGTCGAGACCCACACCCTTTTCCGACGATGTGGCGATGATCCCGGGGAAGCAGGCCGCGCGCTTGTAGGTGAGCTTGTGCGTTTCTTCCAGCAGGCGCGGAACGCCCGCAGGCTTGATCTTGTCGATCTTGGTCAGCACGATCTGGTAGGACACCGCCGCCTTGTCGAGAAGGTCGAGCACTTCCGCATCGTTCTTCTTGATGCCGTGGCGGGCGTCGATCAGCACATAGACGCGCTTCAGCGTGGTGCGTCCGCGCAGGTAATCGAACACAAGGCGCGTCCAGGCATCGACCTGCGCTTTCGGCGCTTCGGCGAAACCGTAGCCCGGCATGTCGACCAGGGCCAGCGGCGGCAGGTCGCCATTTTCGCCCGAATAGCCGTCCGGCACGAAATAGTTCAGTTCCTGCGTGCGGCCCGGCGTGTTGGATGTGCGCGCGAGGCCCTTCTTGTTGACGAGCGCATTGATCAGCGACGACTTGCCGACATTGGAGCGGCCCGCAAAGGCGATCTCCACCGGGCCTTCCGGCGGCAGGAATTTCATCGACGGCACGCCACGGATGAAAATCCATGATTTCTTGAAAAGCAGGCGTCCTTCCTCGACAAGTGCCGCCTGGGCCTCCCGGACTGCATCCGCCGCTGCCTGAGCGGCCCTGATCGCCGCCTGCTTCTTATCCTGCTCGCTCAATGGTTCTGTCCCGGTCGGTGTGTTCTCTTGCGTACACGCATCAATGTTATGGGCCGCATTGTCAACATGAGGGTACAAAAAACCCCGCCGAAGCGGGGTTCTTTCAAGTCTATTTCTTCGCCTCTTTCGGCTTTCGCTTGAAGAGGCTCTTGAGATTGTCGAAGAGCTCGATCTTCACGCCCTGACGCTTCATGATGATGCCCTGCTGGGTGATGGAGAGCAGGTTGTTCCATGCCCAGTAGATCACCAGACCAGCCGGGAACGAAGCCAGCATGAAGGTGAAGATCACCGGCATCCAGGTGAAGATGGCAGCCTGCGTCGGGTCCGGAGGCGTCGGGTTCATGCGCATCTGCAGGAACATGGTGATGCCCATCAGAAGCGGCCAGACGCCGATCATCAGGAAGTGCGGCACGGCGAAAGGCAGCAGGCCGAACAGGTTGAAGAGCGAGGTCGGATCGGGCGCTGCAAGGTCCTGAATCCAGCCGAAGAACGGCGCGTGGCGCATTTCGATGGTGACATAGAGCACCTTGTAAAGCGCGAAGAACACCGGAATCTGCACCAGCACCGGCCAGCAACCGGCCAGAGGATTGATCTTCTCTTCCTTGTAGAGCTTCATCATCTCCTGCTGCTGCCGCATCTTGTCATCCGCATATTTCTCGCGGATTTCAGTGAGCTTCGGCTGCACCAGCTTCATGCGTGCCATCGACTTGTACGACTTGTTGGCAAGCGGGAAGAACAGGCCCTTGAGCAGAACGGTGACGACCAGAATGGCGACGCCGAAATTGCCGGAGAACTTGTAGATCCAGTCGATGAGATAGAACATCGGCTTGGTGATGAAGTAGAACCAGCCCCAGTCGATCAGCAGTTCAAACTGCTTGATGCCGAGCGTTTCCTCGTAGTTCTTGATGAGGGAAACCACTTTCGCGCCTGCGAAGACATGGTTCTTCACCGTCTGGGTCTGGCCCGGCGCAATGGTCATCGGCGCGCCGAGGAAATCGGCCTGATAGCGCGGACGGTCATTGGTGAAATGCGAGAAACGGCCAGTGAACTTTTCGTCCTGCGGCGGAATGAGCGTCGCCGCCCAGTACTTGTCGGTGATGCCGAGCCAGCCGCCCTGGACATCCTTGAACGAGATGTCCTTGTTGTCCTCGATCTTGGAATATTTGATTTCCTGCAGGCCGTCCTGACCCATGACGCCGATCAGGCCTTCATGCAGCACATAGGTGGCGCTGGCATGTTCGGGCTGGTTGAAGCGGGTCACGCGGCCATAGGAGGCAAGCGAGATCGGCGCACCGGAATTGTTCACGATCGTGTCCTCGACCGAGAACATGTAGGATTCGTCGACCGAGATGATGCGCTTGAAGGTGATGTTCTTCTCGTTGGTATAGGTCAGCGTAACGGGCGCGGTCTGCGTCAGCCTGTTGTTGCCTTCCACGGTCCAGACCGTGTTCGGTCCGGGAACGGGGCCGGTGGTCTCGTTGCCGGTGAAGCCCAGTTCGACAAAATAGCCCTGCTGCAGCGGCGACGGCGCGAGCAGTTCGATGTTCGGCGAATTGTTGTCGACGGTCTCGTGATAGTTCTTCAGGAAGATGTCATCGAGGCGGGCGCCGGTCAGGTTGATCGAACCGCGCAGCGAAGGCGTGTCGATTTCGATGCGCTGCGTCTGGGCAACGGCTGCCTCGCGGGTCAGCGTGCCGCCGCCGGCTGCAACATCGCTGTGACCGGGAACGTTCCCGGAGGCGGCGGGCATCTGCGGCGTGTCGCCGTTCTGGCTACCTTGCGCCTGCTGCTGCGTCGCCTGTTGTTTTTGCTGCTGCTGCTCCTCAATGCGTGCCTGCTCCCGCTGGGCTTCCGATTTCGGACCCAGATAAAACACTTGCCACAGCGTCAGCACGAGGATGGACAGGGCAATGGTGATGAAGAAATTACGATTATTTTCCATTGACGGGTCCTGATTCCGGTCTTTCCGTTCGGCGTTTCCCATCGCCCCGCCGTTCACCCTTCGCCTTGATGCGGCGGGAGAGTTCTTCGGTCAGTCGCGAAAAGGGCGCAGTGAGGGCTTGCTCGCGCGCTACGATCACATAGTCGGTCGAAGGCGCCATGTCACGCCCTGCGTGACAACGAACCGCTTCTCTGAGCCTGCGGCGGATGCGGTTTCGTATCACGGCGTTGCCGTTCTTCTTCGTTACGGTGAAACCTGCACGGGGTTTGTCGCCGATCCTGGCGGCTTGCGATTCCTCTTCGGTCCGTTCCCGGACTTCAAGAAGAAACAGGGGACCACGTCGCTTTTCACCATTCCTCAAAGCCAAAAACTCCGCTCTCTTGCGAAGGCGGAGTATTTGTTTCGGCTTGTTCATTTCTTTAGTCACCGCGCGACAGCGCGGGAAAAGATTAAGCGGAAAGCCGCTTACGGCCGCGCGAACGGCGAGCGGCGAGAACCTTGCGGCCGCCGGTGGTTGCCATGCGTGCACGGAAACCGTGACGACGCTTGCGGACGATCTTGGATGGCTGGTAAGTGCGCTTCATTTATTTAATACCGCGGTGTGCGGCCCTTCTTGATTCTGTTTTTCCGTTGAACATGACCTTGTCCGAAACCGTTATTCACTTTCGGGGTCATGCTCTATTGAACAGGAGCTGGTTCTTTCCCTTGCGATGGACAGCACAAAACCATCCGTAAAACCGCGCGGGCGAACGTGACGCGGCTTATAGGGTGAGGGCGGGAAAGAGTCAATGCCGTCATCATGGGCCGTCATCATGGGCCGTCATCATGGGCTGTCATGGGCTGTCATGGGCTGCCATCGGCCGCCATCGCCACATGATCACAGCTGCGCTTCAATCGCCGCCTTGTCGATGACCGACCAGACCCGTCTTATCAGCGTAGTCTCGAACTCGTAGAAAACATTTTCGGCGAACCGCACCCGCCTGCCGTTGACCGGCAACCCGAACAGCATCGCCTTCGGCGTGCAGTCGAATTGCAGGCGGCTGGCGATGCGGGGCGGCTCGCTGACAAGAAGCTCTATGTTGAAGCGCAGGTCGGGGATGGCCTCGAAATCCTGTTCCAGCATCCTGCGATAGCCATCAAGGCCCAATGCCCTGCCATTGTGCACGGCCTCTTCATGCACATAAAGTCCGAGGTCGTCCCAGTCCTGCCGGTTCAGGCATGCGATATAGTCGCGGTAAATCTCGGCGAGCGGTTGCGCCATGCTTTCCTCCTCCTGGAGAGCGGTTCGGCCAGAACGAGCTTGCCGGAGCCGCGCCGGCTATTTGTTTCGTCGCATTATAATGCGCATCGCAGCCGGATAGAAATCAGTCCAGTGAACGGATTTCCCCGCGTGGACGCTCCATGCTTTTGCGGGAAATGCTGTTTTCACTGAAATAGCATCATTCAGGCTGGCATTGGCATTGCCAAAGCGGATCAGGGCTTTAATAAGGATACGCAACATTTTCACATGCGGGCCATGCCCGCGGAAGAGCAGTATCGAGAGGAGTCCACCATGAGCATCCGTCGCATCGGAGTCGGCCCGCGCATGAGCCAGGCCGTCATTCACGGCAACACCGTTTATCTCGCCGGTCAGGTGGGAAATCCTGGCGCCAGCGTCACAGACCAGACCAAGGCCGTTCTGGCCGAGGTGGACCGTCTTCTCAAGGAAGCGGGCTCCGACAAGACCAAGATCCTTCAGGCCATCATCTGGCTCGCCGACATGAAGGACTTTGCCGAAATGAACGCCGTCTGGGATGCATGGGTCGATCCGGCTCACACGCCTGCACGCGCCACCGGCGAGGCAGCGCTGGCAACGCCTGACTACAAGGTCGAGATCATCATCACCGCCGCGGTGTAATCTGGCCCATAAAAGATTACCCCGTCGAAGTTGCGGCTTCGGCGGGGTTTTTCATGAGCGGTTCCCGTCGGCAGTGCCGCCCAGACCCTTCGCACTTTTGCCGGAAATGCCTTATTCGCGTATGCGCTCCGAAAAGCCGTCGCGTCCGCCTGCGAGCGCCCTTGCATCGATCGATGCGCGCTGGCGCAGTTCCTCCAGCGTGCCGCCATTCTCCAGCCAGCCGTGATCGTACAGATAGCCGGGCAGGAAGCCTGACAGAAGAATGCGGTAATCGAAGGGGAAGTTCGGGTCCAGCACCCGCGCCATGTGGAAGATGATCGTGGTGCAGTTCGCGGTCAGCGTATTGTAGAATTTCGGCTGCTCGGCCAGTTGATTGCCCAGCGTGACATAGGAGAGGAAGAGTTCGCGCGCGCCTGCGGGCGGCAGGTTGACGCGATAGCGATAGACGTTTTCCTTGCGGACATTGGTGCGCAGATAAATGATGTCGCGTTCTTCCGCCGCGATCATCGCCAGCTCGAACTGGCGGAAGAACCCGGCAATGGCGGAAAAGACCTCGTGATGCTCGCGGCGGATTTCGCCTGAAAACACCACATGACGGCCATCCTCGAAGCCGAACGACAGAAGTGTGTGGGCGATAGCCGGGCTCGACCAGTAGGAAAGAAAGACGTCGACCGATGTGATCTTGCTGAGATCGTAGGTTTCTTCCTTCCAGTTGGGCGTGAAATCCTCCGTCGTCCGCCAGATGAAATCGCGGACATTGGATAGGGTGACGAGATCGCCATTGACCTGCCCGGTCACCGTGCGGGCAACATCGGGCGCCCAGATGCGATTGAGGGACGGGCGCACCGTGGACCAGGCCGCCAGCATCGCCAGCGCAAGAAGGCAGAAGAAGAGCCGCCTGCGCCAACAGCTGTAATGTCTTTCGCCTATAATCACCGCAAGGGCGATCAGTAGCCAGATGGCGATGACGGAGCCGCGCACGGCATCGCCGAAGGGCAGCTGGAACCACATGGCGAAGCTGGCCCAGATCGCAAAGACAAGGGTGAATAGAATGAAGACGAATTTGCCTGCGATGCGGACGGGAGCCGATTTCAGGAGAGAAGACATATGCATTCCGTATTCGTCAGTTGCCGCCGCCGGGAACTATTCCGTGTGCGGAAATCGCGGCGATACTGACATGATTTGCATCGTCATGTCATGGGGGTAAGTGTGGGAACACGAAATTTAGATTCTATATTAGAATTCTTGCAAAAAGGCTCTCGCTGGCGGCTTATTTCTTTGCCGCGATTGCTTCGCCACGCGGGCGGGAAACAGGCTTGCGGTTTCGGGGCGTGCGGACGCACCAGACGCCACAGCAGCAGCGCGCCGACGATCCCGGCATAGATGACCGGTTCGGCGGGCCAGCTTTTCACCGACATGATGAAATGGATCGCGCCGCCTGCGATTGCCACATAGACCAGCTTATGGAGGCTGTTCCAGCGCCGCCCGAGCTTGCGGATCGACCAGTTGTTGGAAGTCAGCGCCAGCGGCACCAGCAGCACAAGGCTGATCATGCCGATGGTGATGAAGGGCCGCCGCACGATATCGGTGACGATGGCGGAGATGTTCAGGCCCTGATCCAGCAGCATGTAGGTGGCGAAGTGCATCAGCGCATAATAGAAGGCGAGGAGACCGAGCGCCCGGCGGTAGCGCAGCAGCGCAATGCCGGTCAGGTCGCGGATCGGCGTGACCATGAGGGTGAGAATGAGGAAGCGCAGCGCCCACAGGCCGAGCGTGTGTTCAAAAGTCTTGACCGGATCGGCGCCGAGATTGCCGCTTGCGCCCAGATAGAAGGTCCAGACAGCCGGGACGAAACCGACCGCGTAAAGCAGCCAGATTTTCCATTCACCGGGCCGGGTTGTTTTCTTCCGCTCTGTCCGGGTCGCTGCCGCCATGTCAGTAATTCACCTTCAGGTCCATGCCCGCATAAAGCGATGCGACTTCCTCGCCATAGCCGTTGAACGGCAATGTCGGGCGTCGGCCCGAGCCCAGAAAGCCGCCTTCGCCGATGCGCCGTTCGGTCGCCTGGCTCCAGCGCGGATGGTCGACCTCCGGGTTCACGTTGGCGTAGAAACCATACTCGTTGGCGGCCTGCTGCTGCCACGAGGTTGGCGGCTGCTTTTCGACGAAGCTGATTTTGGTGATCGCCTTGATCCCCTTGAAGCCGTATTTCCACGGCACCACGAGCCGGATCGGCGCGCCGTTCGCATTGGGCAATGTCTCGCCGTAAAGGCCGACCGAGAGGATGGTCAGCGGATGCATGGCCTCATCGAGACGCAGGCCCTCGATATAGGGCCAGTCGAGCACCTGAAAGAGACCGGTTTGGCCCGGCATTTCCTCCGGTCGCACGAGGCCGGTAAAGGCGATGTACTTGGCCGAACCGAGGGGTTCCACCTGCGCCAGCAGGCTTGCGAGCGGAAATCCGATCCACGGAATGACCATCGACCAGGCCTCGACGCAGCGCATCCGATAGATGCGCTCTTCAAGCGGCATCCGGGCAATCAGGTCCTGAATGTCGAATTCCTTCGGCTGCTTGACAAGACCGTCGACGGTGAGCTTCCAGGGCAGCGGCTTGTAATTGCCGGAATTGGCGGAAGGGTCGCTCTTGTCCGTGCCGAACTCGTAGAAATTATTGTAGGTCGTTACGGCATCCTGCGGCGTCAGCTTCTCGTCCACCTTATAGGTGGAAGCCTTGGCCTTCAGCGGTTCGGCAAAAGCCGAAGAGGCAATGCCAGCGGCAGCGAGAGCACCGGCGCCGACCATGAAGGCGCGGCGGTTGAGATAGAGGCTTTTGGGCGTCACCGCATCATAAGTGAGGCGGGCGGATGAAAAACGCCCCGGTTTGAAGCTGCTCATTGTCGTTCCCACTTCCAAAATGATTGACCCTCAAGTTGCAGACATGATTCCACGTAAAGGCGTCAAAAGCATGGATAATCTGCGGCCAGCGCGGTGGTCACGCATTGTTGAAGCCGCGTGAGTGCGTAACAGAATTGTAACACGATGTAACTTTTCGTGCGTTCTGCCATATTCTCGCTAAAACTCTGCTGTTAACCGCATTACATTAGCGCAACCGAACGAGCGACTTCGGACTAAATTCGCTATCGCCGGCAGGGGTGGGGACGCACCCGGGAAGAGCTGCCTTCAAACCTTCGTTAACGTCTCATTGGCTATGTTGAGATCATGGTAAAGAAGATGTTTATGGCCGCTTTGGCGGCAGCTGCATTCACGGTGGCGGCTGGCTCGGCTCTGGCTGAGGGACAGCCCGTTTCGACCAATGGTCAGGGCAAGGCCCTGAGCGCCATCGCCGCATCGATGAAAGAAGAGCAGGGCGCTCCCAAGCTGGGTGAAGGCGTGACAATGCGCGAGAAGAAGATGGACACGGAAACGACGCCGGAACAGAATTTTTCGCGCAGCAGGCAGTTCATCCATCGCTTCTACAAGCCGGAAAACGCCTCCAGTGAACTGGTGATCCTGCTGCACGGTTCGGGCGGAAACGAAACCAGCCTCGTGCCGATGGCATCCAAAATCTGGCCGCGGGCCACGCTGCTCGGCATTCGTGGCCGCGTGATGCAGGATGGCGGCACGCGCTGGTACAAGCGCATCACGCCCGTAAAATTCGACCAGAAGGACATCAAGCTCGAAGCCAATGCCTTCGTGACCTTCCTCACGCGACTGGCCGACGACAAGGAACTCGACCTTACCCACGCAACTTTCGTGGGCTATTCGAACGGCGCCAATCTTCTGGCGGCGACGATGATGCTCCACCCCGATCTGGTGAAACGCGCTGTCCTCATGCGCTCGATGCCGGTTCTAGACAATGCGCCCGCCGCCAATCTGAGCAAGGCGCGCGTTCTCACCATTACGGGCGAGGATGACAAGCTCTATTCGCCCTTCGCGCCGGCGCTTTCAGCGCTTCTGCGCTCCGGCGGCGCGCGCGTCGACGCCCGCACCATCGATGCGGATCATATGCTGGGCGAAAAGGATGTCGCGGCCATCAGCCAATGGGTCGCGTCGCTCGGACCGGATGGCGCACCGGCGGTCTCCATGAAAAGGCAGTAGGGCAATAAGGCAGTATGTTAAGGGAGTAGGGGAATAAGGGAGTAGGGGAGTATGTTTGGCTTGCGGACGACCGCAACGCACATAGCCTTCTCTGCCCTACTGCCCTACTGCCCTACTGCCCTACTGCCCTACTGCCCTACTGCCCTACTGCCCTACTGCCCTACTGCCCTACTGCCCTACTGCCCTAATCGGCTATCGAAACCACACCGCAATCCCCGGCCTCCGAGCCGAAGACGAGGCGGTGGCCGTGCTCGTCCCAGCCCATGCTGGTGATTGCGCCCTTGCCGGGGCGGCGCAGGAGGACTTCCTTGCTGTCGGCGAAACGTGCGATCAGGATCATGCCGTCATTATAGCCAATGGCCACAATGTCCTCGACCGGGTGGCAGGCAACCGATGTCACCATGCTGTCGCCGCGAAGGCCAAGCTCCAGCGGAGCCTTGCCCATCGGGCCGTCCTTGCCCGCAAAAGGCCAGACGATTGCCGCAGGCGCGCCGGAAGTGGCGAGCCACTTGGCCTTGGCGCTCCACGACCAGTCCTTCACCTTGGCCGGATAGCCGGTCATGCGCATGTGCTTGGTATCTTCGAGACGCCAGCCATGCAGCGCATTTTCCTGCATCGAGGTGATGAGGAAGCGGCCATCGGGCGAGAAGATCACGCCGATATGCGCGCCTTTCCATTCCAGTTCGACGGGCTTTGCCGCCGTGCCGGTCCAGATCAGCGTTGCGCCGTTATAGCGTGCAATCGCCAGCCGCTGGCCCTTCGGCGCAAAGGCGATGGCTTCGACGCTGCGTTCCTGCGCAAATTCCTGCACCTTGCCGTCGGACGTGCGCACCCACGCTGTGCGGCCGGACGCAAAACCGACAGTTCCGCCGGGGCCTGCTGCGACAGCGGTCATCCATTTGCGCGGAACCTTTGCAAGTTCGCTCACCGTTCCATCGACGTCGGTACGGCACACGCGACCGTCTTCGCCGCCGGTGATGAGCGACTTTCCATCAACGGAAACGGTCGCGCTCAACAGTCCGTCATGGGCGGCAGAGGTCCTGCTTCCATTGTTGAGCTGATGGATCGCGCCATCGGCCATGGCGAAGAAGGGAATGCCGCCGACAAAGCGCGCATAAAGACAATGACCTTCAAGGTCGAGCGGAGCTACTGTAGGCATCGGCTTCCGGTATTGTTTATTGATGAGGGCATTTCCAGCAAAGCTTTGGAGCGGTTACTGGAAATGCGCAAGATGAAACAGGAGGCGCTCCCGGTTCGGTCCGAACCGGAGGCTTATTTCGCCTGGCTGTTCTCGAAACCGGCCTTCAGGGCGGCGGGGTCGAGTTCGCGTCCGATGAAGACGAGGCGGCTTTCACGCTTTTCGTCTTCCTTCCAGGCGCGCTGGTGATCGCCTTCGATGATCATGTGCACGCCCTGCACCACATAGCGGTCCGGGTCGTCCTTGAAAGCGATGATGCCCTTGAGGCGCAGGATGTTCGGTCCCTGCGTCTGGGTGATATTCTGTATCCACGGGAAGAATTTCGCCGGGTCGATTTCACCCGCCCTCAGCGATACCGACTTCACCGTCACATCATGGATCGGCGAGGCGTGATCGTGGTGGTGATGATGGTCATGATCGCAATCAGGGCCGCATACATGGTCGTGGTCGTGGTGATGATCATGGTCGTGATCATGCGCATGGTGATGGTGTCCATGATGGTCATGATCATGGTGATCGTGATCGCAGTCGGGCCCGCATACGTGGTCGGGATGGTCGTGGTCGAGGAAATGCGGATCGTTGTCCAGAACGCGCTTGAGGTCGAATGCGCCGCGATCCAGCACCCGGTCGAGCGGGATGGAGGCGCGCTCGGTGCGGTGGATGATGGCGTGCGGGTTGATGGCGCGCACGGTCGCCTCGATGGCGGCCAGTTCCTGCGGCGTGACAAGGTCGGTCTTGTTGATGAGCACCACGTCGGCAAAGGCGATCTGGTCTTCCGCCTCGCGGCTGTCCTTCAGGCGCAGCGGCAGGTGCTTGGCATCGACAAGGGCGACAACCGCATCAAGGCCGGTCTTGGCGCGCACGTCGTCATCCATGAAGAAGGTTTGCGCGACCGGAACCGGGTCGGCAAGGCCGGTGGTTTCGACGATGATGGCGTCGAAACGGCCCGGGCGGCGCATCAGGCCTTCCACCACGCGGATCAGGTCGCCGCGCACGGTGCAGCAGATGCAGCCATTGTTCATTTCGTAGATTTCTTCGTCCGACTCGACGATCAGGTCGTTGTCGATGCCGATCTCGCCGAATTCATTGACGATGACGGCATAACGCTTGCCGTGGTTCTCGGTCAGGATGCGGTTGAGAAGGGTGGTCTTGCCCGAACCCAGATAACCCGTCAGGACGGTCACGGGGATGCGGCCAGCTTCAGTGGTCGTCTTGGTTTCAGACGGAGCTTCGGTTTGGGCTTCAGCCTGGCTCATGGTCATGCCTCTTGAAGTTGTGGCCTTGTGAAGTCGGGGTCAAGGGCAGCCAGCGCGAAGCGGCACGGCACCAAAACCCCGGATAGGACAATTCATATAAGGGAAGGGCGGCGTGAATGCCATATGCAATGCTATAATATTACATTCTCGTCGTTCACGATGATGGCAGTGGCTTTTCCCGAAGCTTGCCGTATGCAGACGTCAGATCTCACCCCTTTAAAGAAGTTTCCGATAGAAGATCACCCGCTCCGTTTCATCAAAACCCAGCGCCGTGTGAAAGCTCTGGCTGTCCCGGTTTTCAAGCAGAACGTCGGAGGCAAATTCGGTGCAGCCTTTCTCCCGGCCCCAGTTTGCGATTGCCTCGCAAAGCAAGCGCGCGGTGCCACGCTGGCGATATTCGGGAGACACGTAGATTCCCTCGAGGAACAGGACAGGCGATGTCTCGCAGCCGTTGACATAGTCGCGCCGCAACGCTGCCTCCGCGAAGCCTGCGATCTGACCGCCAGCGCTTTCCGCGATGAATGTTACGGCATCGGGGTCATCCTGATCGAGCGTCTCGTAAATCTCCTGCAGATGCTGCTCAAGGCTGGTATCGGGCCAGAGCGCATGGCGCAATTGCGCCCATGCCTCGGCATGTTCTCTTCGTGCGACGAGCGTGCCCATCCCGATATATCCGGGCTCAGCTCGCCTGACTGGCGAGACGTTGCGATTTGAACCGGGCGAGATCGAACCTGTCGACATCGCGCAGCAGGTCGATGAAACCGGCGACCGCGTTGGCGATCAGCTTTTCCCCGGCTTCCGCGGTTGCGGCGGCGGCGTTGCCGGCAACGCCTTCCGGGTTGAGATCGTGCATCTTCCAGCCGAAGGCATGCGGGCCATAGGCGCGCAGGAACCTGAACTCCTCGGCATAGCGTGACTGGGCATTGGAGAAATTGCGCGCCTTCGACATGTCCACCAGATCGGGGCGCAGGGCCAGCATCACCGATGTCTCGATGAAGCCGCCGTGAATGTCGAGCGCTTTCTCCTCTGGCGTGATCAGGCCTTCCGGCAGGCCGAAGCGGGTCCAGCTCGTGGCAACGGCAAGCATGTCGAGCCGTGTGCGCAGCTCTGTGGCGACAATCGTCATCAGGGGCGAATTTCCGCCATGCGCGTTCAGCATGACCAGTTTGCGGATGCCGCCCGCGTGAAGGTTTTCACCGATGCCGATCCACTGGTTCACGGCCTCGGCATAGGCGAGGCTCTGGGTTCCTTCCGTGTCCATGTGCTCGATGGAATAGCCGACCGGCTGGGCGGGCAGGAAATTGACGTTGAGGTCGGCGGGCAGCGCATCGCTGACGCGCGCGACAATGCCTTCGGCGATGATCGTATCCGTTTCAAACGGCAGGTGAGGCCCATGCTGTTCGTGAGCGCCAAGGGGCAGGACGACAATCATGTCGCTGTTTTGCTCGCGCAGATCGGTCATGTTTTCCTCGCTTTATTCTTTTCTTCGAGCCTGAGACCCTAACGCTCGTTAGCCATGACAGCAACCGGGCCTTGTTGTTTCATAAGTCGGACAATATTTTACGATATATGAATGGACGGGACTATCGATCAGGCGACAGGAAATAGTTTATTTTGAACAGGCACCTCGTCCGAAACCGTTTCGCTTTTCGGGGATGTGCTCCAAAGAAACAAGGGCGAGGTGGCGATGAGCAAGGACAATAAGGCGGTTGTACTTTACCGGCTGCAATCCGTGGCAAGGCTGTCGCGGACGGTGCTGGCCACGCGGCTTCTGGAGCAGGGTCTCTATGCGGGGCAGGATGCGGTCATGCTGCAACTGGCGGCCGAGGACGGGCTGACGCCCGGCGTTCTGGCGCAGCGCCTGGGTGTGCGTCCGCCCACCATCACCAAAACCATCGCACGCCTGCAAAGCCAGGGTTTCGTCGCCAAGCGCGCCTCGGAAACCGATCAGCGCCAGTCGCATATCTATCTCACGCAGGCTGGTCTGGAGACCATCAAGGCAATCGAGAAGTCCATTCGCAAGACCGAGAAGGACATGCTGAAAGGCCTCGACAAGAAGGATCGCAAGACCTTCCTCAAGATGCTGAGCCGGATGGAGAGCAATCTTGCGCTTCGTGGCGTCGTGCGCCTTGCGGAAGAAGCGGAAACGGAAGCGCTGGAAGAGGACGAGGTGGAATAAGTCCGCCCTTTCTCCAGCTCTAACTATTTGTTTTGACGCGCATCTTGGCGGGAAACCGTGAAACACTTTTCAGGTTGCGTGCTATCGAAAATGCTTCCAATTCAAGGATGGCAATGGCATAACCGTTCGCAGGACGAACGGTCGCGTCCTGCCTTGTCAGGTTGCGGCTGCGTCTCCGACTGCGGCACGGACCAATTGGGGGAGGCGACTTGGCCCAGAAAATAAAGCTATCGACCATCGCTGACGCGCTTGGTGTTTCGACAGCCACAGTTTCGCTCGCTTTGCGCGACAGCCCCCTCGTTGCCGACCAGACCCGCGAGAAGATCAAGGAACATGCCCGCGCCATCGGTTATATCTATAACCGTCGCGCTGCGAGCCTGCGCACCTCGCGTTCCGGCATTGTCGGCGTCGTGGTGCATGACATCATGAACCCGTTCTTCGCGGAAATCCTCAAATCCATCGAAACGGAACTGGACCGGTCGCGGCAGACCTTCATCCTGTCCAACCATTACGACCAGCTGGAAAAGCAGCGCACCTTCATGGATACGCTTTTGCAGCTCGGCGCGGACGGGGTCATCATGTCGCCCGCCATCGGCACCCCGCCGGAAGATATCCAGCTTGCCGAAGATAACGGCCTGCCGGTCGTGCTGATCGCGCGCAGCGTCGAGGGTGTTCATGCGCCGGTTTTCCGGGGCGACGACGCCTATGGCATCGGCCTTGCCACCAATCACCTGATTTCGCTCGGGCACACGCGCATCGCCATGATCGGCGGCACCGACCAGACCTCGACGGGCCGCGACCGCTATCGCGGCTATGTGCAGGCCATGGAAAAGGCCGGGCTTGAGGTTCGTCCCGACTGGCGCATCGCCGGGCCGCGCACGAAGCAGGGCGGCTTTGAGGTCGCGCCGCAATTTCTGGCGCTGAAGGACAAGCCGACGGCGGCGGTCTGCTGGAACGACCTGACGGCCATCGGCCTGATGAACGGCATTGCCCGCGCCGGGCTGGTGCCGGGCGAGGACATTTCCGTGACCGGCTATGACGATCTGGAGGAAGCCGCCATTGCGACGCCAGCGCTGACGACCGTCTGGAACGGCCAGCGTGAGGTGGGGCGCCGTGCGGCGCGCGCGCTGCTCGACCAGTTGAACGGCGTCGAGGTGTCCTCGATGCAGGAACTCATCAAGCCGGAACTGCATATCCGGCAATCGACGTCCAAGCCGAAACACGGCTGATTTCCCCCGCACCGGCTGTCTTTCAGGGGTCGGTTTTCTTTACGCATTATCCTAAGCAAAACCGCAGCGCACTTTTGCTGGAAATGCTCTACGCATGAGGAATGCCATGACAAAACGCGACGCGACAATTCTGGTGCTCGGCAATTTCGACGACTATGCCGTGCAGAGGCTTTCGGGCGAGTTCAATGTCCAGCGTATCGCGCGCGGCGACACGGCGCTTCTCGATGCCGCCTGGGCGAAAGACGTGAAGGGCATCGCCAGCATGTCGACCGTCGATGCGGCGCTGATCGACGCCTTGCCCAATCTCGAAATCATCGGCAATTTCGGCGTCGGCTATGACGCGGTGGATGCGAAACATGCCGGTGCGAACAATGTCATGGTCACCAACACGCCGGACGTGCTGACCGAGGAAGTGGCGGATACGACCATCGGCCTCCTGATCGACACGGTGCGCGAATTGTCGAAGTCGCAGGAATTCCTGCGCGCCGGCAACTGGGTGAAGGAAGGCCGCTATCCGCTGTCCCGGCTTTCGCTGCGTGGGCGCAAGGTCGGCATTTTCGGCCTTGGCCGCATCGGCAAGGCGGTCGCCCGGCGCATCGAGGCATTCGGCCTGCCGGTTGCCTATCACAATCGCCGCAAGTCGCCGGATGTCGCCTACGAATATCATCCGAGCCTCAAGGAACTGGCCGAAGCCGTCGACACGCTCATTCTGGTAGCGCCGGGCGGCGCGGAAACGGCCAAGGCCGTCAATGCGGACGTGCTGAAGGCGCTCGGACCGGAAGGCGTGCTCGTCAATATCGGACGCGGTTCGGTGGTGGATGAAGAAGCGCTTGCCGAAGCGCTGCAGAACGGAACGATTGCCGCTGCCGGTCTCGACGTCTTCGCAAACGAGCCGCATGTGCCGCAGGCATTGCTCGATGCGCCGAACACGGTTCTCCTGCCGCATATCGGCTCCGCCTCGGTCCGGACCCGCCGCGACATGGCCAATCTGGTGATCGACAATCTCATCGCGTGGTTCGACACTGGTGAGGCGCTGACGCCCGTGCCGGAGACGGGTCACGTTAAGGGAGTAAGGGAGTAAGGCAGTAGGGGAGTAGGTAAAGGAGGCACTTGAACAGACGTTTCAGCCTGACTAGCCTATTCCCCTATTCCCCTATTCCCCTATTCCCCTATTCCCCTATTCCCCTATTCCCCTAATCTGCGTCGGCGCACTGCATCGCCGAACGCCTCGAAGATCTTGCGGGAAGGGGCATCGGAATGCACCCAGTATTCCGGGTGCCACTGGACGCCGACCACAAATCCCTTCGCATTCTTTACCGAGACGGCTTCGATGGTTCCGTCTTCCGCAACGGCTTCGACCTCAAGCTGCGGCGCAAGCCTGTCGATCGCCTGCCGGTGGACGGAGTTCACCCGCACGCTGTCTTCCTTCAGGATTTCCGCGAGGCATGAGTTGGGGTTCAGCTTGATCGGATGCTGGATGGCGAAACGCTCCGCCTGGCTTTCCGATTCCGGCGCGCGGTGGTCCATCCGGCCTTCCAGCTCCTGGATTTCGGTGGCGAGCGTGCCGCCCAGCGCGACGTTCAGTTCCTGTATGCCGCGGCAGATGGCCAGAACCGGAACGCCCTTTTCAATGGCGGCGCGGATCAGCGGCAGCGATGTCGCGTCGCGGGCATTGTCATAAGGCTCGAAGGCCGGATTCGGCTCCACGCCGTAAAGGGCAGGGTGAACGTTCGATTTGGAACCGGTGACGAGAAGGCCGTCCACCGCATCCAGAATGGCGTCGAGGTCCATCCGGTCGCCGAAGCTCGGCACCAGAAGCGGGGTCACACCCGCAACATCGATGGCGGCTGCCAGATATTGTTCCGGCGCGGCGTGCCAGGTGTAGTTTTCAAATGGCTTCACATCAGTCGGTACGGCGACGAGAGGGCGAGAAGTCTTGGGCATAGGGTTCGTTTCCACCATTCGGAATATGAAGCGGCTTTGCGTGAGGTAATGCCTAGAAACAAAGATAAAGGGCATTCCCAGCGGTCCAGCTCGAACTGGAAATGCCCTGTTTGCTCTGTTCCTTACTTCTCCGCAATGGCGCGCGCAATCACGAACAGGTGTCGTCCTGCGGCTCTACGATAGGTCTTTTGATTGTGCCTTCTGTGTATTGTGTTGATTTGGACTGATTTTTACGGTCGAAGATGGTTCAAATGCTGCTTCCGATAATCTAGGAATGAATAAAGACGGATTGGCAGTTGAGGGGATGAATGACTGACGATCAGCTTTTCTCCGTCAGGGGCAAGGTCATTGCCGTGACGGGTGGTTCTTCAGGGTTGGGCCTCAGGATGGTCCATGTGCTGGCAGGGCACGGTGCGCATGTGATTTCGATCTCGCGCACCCATGCAGGGGAAAGTATTTGCCCGTCGGGCGGCGAAGTGCTGGAAATCATGGCGGATGTGACCCATCCGGATGAAATCGTCCGTGCTTTCGATGAAGCGGAAGCGCGTTTCGGACCGATTACGGCGCTTTTCAACAATGCCGGCGTTGCGCATATGGCGCGCGCGCTCGATACGACGCGCGACATGCTCGAACATATTTTCGAGGTGAATGTCGCCGGTGCCTTTTTCGTGGCGCAGGAAGCGGCGCGCCGCATGATCCGGCATGGCGAGGGCGGCTCCATCGTCAACACGACCAGCATTCTGGGCGAGCGTCCGCAGAAGGGCGCTGCCGCCTATTCCATGTCCAAGGCCTGCGTGACGCAGATGACGCGGGCGCTGGCGCTGGAATGGGCCGCGCACGATATTCGCGTCAACGCGATTTCGCCGGGCTGGTTTCCAACGCGAATCAATGAAGAACAGTTGCAGGGACCGGCAGGGGGCTACTTCAAAGGGCGAAACCCGATGCGGCGCCTTGGCGAGCCGCAGGATCTGGACGGGGTTGTGCTGATGCTGGCCTCCGACGCCAGCCGCTATATGACCGGTTCGATCATCACCGTCGATGGGGGGCACCAACTCTGACAGAGTTGGGAAGCTTCTTGCGGTTATTTCCCGCCGCGAGACCTTGGATGGCAGGATTTTTCTCTAAAAGGCGGGACTCTGGCGGCAGAATATCCATCGTGACTAATCTGGATTAATTCTCCGCAACGCGACAACTAACCTGCGCTGTTCTCCAATTATGGCTGTTTCAGTAATATTAGGACAACTAAAACAATACATGCCTCTGGTTGTAATTGCCGGACGGGGGTTGTGCGTCTATGGTTTTCCTTAAAAAACATCTGAATACATCTTATGGTGGTCGGCATGACAGCTTGTGGTTTAATATCCCGAAAGATATTTTTAAGTCATTGGTGCGATATTGCTGCCCCATACAAGGGATTAAATGCATCGAATGTGGCAAAGCCGTAAACCTGAGATACCTGCAGATGTGCGGCTATCTTTTCTCAGAGCGCTGTATGGTAATCGTACGACGCTCTGGTTCGGCTTGCTCGCGCACGTTGTAGCCTGTGTCGTCATCTATGTGAAAACCGACGACTGGCGCTATCTGATGTTTGCCGGCGTCTTCGCCATCGTGGCGGTCGGCCGCATCTTCGACATGCACAAGTTCGATCAGGCAAGGCAGCAGCCGCTTTCCCATGCCGATCTCGACCGGTGGGAGACGCGCTATCTGATCGGCGCATCCGCCGTGTGCCTGACGCTCGGCATGTTATGTTTCTTCTCAAGCTTCGTGCTGCGGGATTCCTTCGCCGAACTTGCCAGCCTGACCGTGCTGCTTGCCTCGGTCGTTTCCATCGTGGGCCGCAACTATGCTTCGGCAAAGGCCGTCATCCTGATGTCGGCCTGCACGCTCCTTCCCGTTCTGGCCGGACTCATTCTGGCGGGGACGCCGTTTCACGTCATCATCGGCCTGCTGCTGATCCCGTATTTCCTGTCCAACATCCAGATGGCCAACGGGTTGCGCGAATTTCTCTTCGCGGCGGTCATGGGCAAGCGCCGCCTGTCCATCGTGGCCGGGCGTTTCGATGCGGCGCTCAACAACATGCCGCAGGGCCTCTTGATGTTCGACAGCCAGCAGCGCATCGCCGTCATCAACAACAAGGCCAAGGCGATGCTGCAGATTGCCGAGCATACCAAGCTGCATGGCCGCAAGCTCGATGTCCTTCTGCGCTATTGCGCCAAGAAGGGGCTGTTTCCGCAGACCGACCTGAAAAGCGTGCATGTGCGCATGCAGGACCTCCTGATCGGCAAGCGCGCCCGCGACATTTTCCAGCTTTCAAACCAGCGTTATATCGAATGCATCGGCAACCAGACCCTCAATGAAGGGGCGGTCCTGATGTTCGAGGATGTGACGCAGCGCGTGGAAGCGGAAGCGCGCATCCAGCATATGGCGCGCTATGACGGCCTGACCGGCCTGCCGAACCGCAATTATTTCGAGACCATGGTGCGGTCGCTGCGTCCCCATCAGAAGAAGGGAACGCAGGTTGCGCTCATCGTCATCGACATCAACCATTTCAAGCATGTCAACGACACGCTGGGGCATCATACGGGCGATGTGCTGTTGCGCCTGTTCGCCGAAAGGCTGAACTCGCTCGATCCGCAGCGCTTCGTTGCATCGCGCTTCGGCGGCGACGAGTTCGTGGTGTTTGTCTTCAACCTGCGCGGCGAGGCCGATATTGCCGGGGTGATGGACCACATCATGGCGGTGGCGACCGGGGTTTACGATCTCGACGGCGATCAGGTCCAGATCGATATCAGCGCGGGCGTGGCGATAGAAAATGTCGAAAGGTCCGATGTCGGCAGCATGCATATCAATGCCGACCTGGCGCTTTACGAAGCCAAGAGCACGGAAGAAAAATCCTGGTCGGTCTTCGTCGATGCGATGGACACCAAATATCGCGGACGCCAGAAACTCAAGGCGGATCTGCGGCTCGCCATCAATCACGGCGAGATCAAGGTCGTCTACCAGCCCATCGTCAGCGCGCAGTCCCTGCGCGTTGTCGCATGTGAGGCGCTGGCGCGGTGGGAGCACCCGGAGCTTGGCTTCGTGCCGCCTGCCGAATTCATTCCGCTTGCCGAGGAAATGGGCATCATCACCGACATAACCCGCTTCATGCTGGAGCAGGCCTGCGCCGACTGCCTGTCATGGGGCGACCGCATCGGCGTTTCCGTCAACCTGTCGGCCATCGACCTGAAAAGCAACGACATTGCCCGCGATATCGCCAATGCCTTGCAGAAATCCGGGCTTCCGGCGCATCGGCTCGAGGTGGAAGTGACGGAAAGCGCCATCATTTCGGACCGCAACAAGACGTCGATGGTGTTGCAGCGGCTCAAGAATGCCGGGATCAATATCGCGCTCGACGATTTCGGAACCGGCTATTCCAGTCTCAGCTATCTCAATACATTGCCCCTGACCAAGGTGAAGGTCGACCGCTCCTTCGTGCGCGACATCACCACCGACCGGCGGTCGCTGATGCTGCTTCGCGGCGTCACCCAGCTTTCGCACGAGCTGGGGCTCGGCGTGACGGTCGAAGGTGTCGAAACCGAGGAACAGCTTGCGCTGATCCGCGTGGCGGCGGGCGCCGATCTCGTCCAGGGCTATCTGCTCGGCATGCCGGTGCCGATGGAGGCAATCAGCGCCATGACCGCGAAGGCCGCAGCGCGCCGCGATGGTGGGCGAACCGTCGCCTGAGCGGGCTTGCCCATTGCCGCCTTTCAGGCGGAACACTTCAGAAAACAGGAAATGAAGCGGCTGCGATTCCGCCTGATCGTTCGGGCTGAATCTTTCAGGCTTAAACGCCCCGCCAGATCGCCCCCGCCAGTCGCCCCACTTGAACCGTTCGGGCGCGTGCCTTGCAAGGTGAGGGCTGCGCTGCAAAAGCGCTTTACCCGGTATTCTCCGCAGTGCATTGCAGCGGTTCATTTATAGTACACATAAATCTGAATAAATCTGAATAATAGGGATATTCTTCCGGGGAGCTATCATGCTCATAATAGATTGGAGGAGTGAATATAAGTATTCATTCATGTGCTTATAGAAAATATATTCGGCTCAATCTTGTTGTTTGAGGGGAGGCTAATGAAACGATTGTATCGTTATACTTTATACGTTCTGGTCGCATTGGTTGTTGTTGCCGGTGTCGGCACGGCGGTCTTCTGGAAGAAAATCCATGAAACCTGGGCCGTCTATCAATATGCCCAGATGTTCAAGGGGCCGGAGATTTTTGAAAATTTCCGCAATGTCTACAAGCGTTATCCGTCCGTGCGCATTCCGCATGAAGGCGAGGTCAGCCCGCTTGCCAAGGCGGAGCAGCCCCTGCCGGAAACTTTCGTCTACAAGGGCGAAACCCGAAAGATTTCCGACTGGCTGGAGCGCGGCGGCACCACCGGCCTCATCGTCCTCAAGGATGGCGTCATCGTCCACGAGCAATATGACCACGGCAACAGCCAGGCCACCCAGTCCATCGCATTTTCCGTTTCAAAATCAGTCGTTTCCTTCCTTATCGGCAATGCCGTCCGGGATGGCCTGATCGATATCGGCCAGCCGGTCGACCGCTATGCGCCGGTGCTGGCCGAAGGCGGCTACAAGGGTGTGACGGTCAAGAACGTGCTGCAGATGGCATCCGGCATCGGCTTCAACGAGAACTATGGCGATCTCAATTCCGATATTGTCCGTTATGCCGTGGAGCTTTTGACCGGCTCGATCACGAATTTCACCGCGCATCTGAAAAGCGTGCGTCCGCAAGGAACGCTTAGCCAGTACGTTTCGTCGGATACGCAGGCCCTCGGGCTGGTTCTGGAAGGCGCGACGGGCATTCCCTTGCAGGATTACATGAAGGACAGGCTCTGGTCGAAGCTTGGCGCCGAAGCCGATGCCTTCTGGATCGTCGACCCGACCGGGGAGGCTGCCGCAGCAGGCGGGATGAATGCCGTGCTGCGCGATTATGCGCGGTTCGGGCTGCTCTATCTCAACGAAGGCCGCAACTTCAAGGGCGAGCAACTCGTGCCCGCGCAGTGGGTGCATGATTCGGTGACGCCGGATGCGCCCTATCTGATGCCCGGCCGCGAGGATGCGTTCGGCAAGATTCCGTTCGGCTATGGCTATCAGTGGTGGACGCCGGTTGACTGGCAGGGCGATTTCAGCGCTGCCGGCATCTATGGGCAGTTCATCTATGTCAATCCCGCCAGGCGTGTGGTGATTGCCAAGACCTCTGCCCATGCCAGTTACAATGTCGATGGGCAGGATATGAAAGACGAAACCATGCATGCGTTTCAGGCGATCGCCAACGCACTTTGAAGAGCCTTTTTCAAATTAAGGCAGAACCCTGAAATGGCCCGTAATCGGGCCATTTTGCACTTTTTGCCGGATATTCCTGCGTAAAAGCCCACCTCAATTGTGGCGAACGAACGTTCATTGTGCGGCGACAAAAAGGCAGGGCACAAAGTTATATCTTTACATGCTGATAAAGGCGCATATTCTGCACACTGATTTGCGGGGTGCGGAAAAATCGATTGCATGACGAATACAGCTGTTACAGGCGATAAACCGCCATTGTCCAATTTTGCGCGGCAGCTGTTGCAGTTTCTCGACCGGGTGGAATATCGCCGTATCGTACATGCGGAGGACCTCGAGGAAATCGGCCGCCTGCGCTATCGTTCCTACCGCACGCGCAATGTGATGCACGAGGCGGAAGTGCCGTCCATCGTCGATGATATCGACCGTGACAGCCATGCTTTCGTCTATGGCGTGCATGTGGATGGGCAACTGGTCAGCACGCTGCGCATCCATCATATCACGCCCGATCATCGTCGCGGCACGAGCTATGCGCTTTTCCCGGATATCCTCGACCCGCTGCTCAACAGCGGCATGCATTTTGTCGATCCGACCCGCTTTGCCGCCGATCCGGAACTGTTGAGCGAATATCCCGCCATTCCCTATATCACCTTGCGCATCGCGGCGATGGCGTCGGAATTTTTCGCGGCGGATCAATGCCTTGCCTCGGTGAAGCCCGAGCATATGGCCTTTTACAAGCGCATTTTCGGCACTTCGGTCATGGCCGATGCCCGCGAGCATGAAGGCTATGGAATCAGGGTGGGGCTCGGCGCTGCACCCATCCGCAATATCCGCGATGCGGTGGCCGTGCGCTTTCCGTTCTTCAAGTCGCAGCCGCATGAGCGCCGCGCCATGTTTGCCGACATGCGGGACAGTTCCGTGCCGCTGACAATCCTGCCGACGGCGAAATATACCGGACTCGGCATATAGGAATCTGAAAACATCGCCGGAGCTTAAACAATTAAATATAGCCAGAAGGGCAGTTTCGCTTTACGAAGATTGCGGAACCGCTTCTGCGGAGAGAGGGTAGCTGCGACGAAAAGCCTTGCGGTCAATGCATTGGTTTGTTCGCTCGCACATTGAAGATTGCAGGCATTTCCGCTTAACATGACGGTGTATGGGCGGAAATTTTAAAGCGTGTTGCGCTTTAATCTTGTTTTCACGCATGTCTTTGTCCCAAAACCGGTTCCCACTATTGGGAGACATGCTTTAAATGGGTGGAACTAAAATGGCAGAACATCATACGACGGCTCCGGCTGAACTTGGCGCACCGATGGACTATTCCGAGCATGAGAAAACTTATGCCGGTTTCACGGGCCTGGTTAAATGGAGCACGGTGGCGCTTATCGCCCTTATGATTGCCATGGCGTTCGGCTTTTTTGCTGGTGGTTTCTTCTCCGCGACCGTTCTTTTCATCCTAGTCTGTGTCGCTGCCTGGTTCATTCTTTCGTGACCACTGCCGCCGGATTTCAGCTTCCGGCGCAGTATCGTTGAACTGAAGCGCGAACCGGGGTCAACCCGCACGATTTGATCGAATGCCTTGGCATGGAATACCGTGCCGAGGTTTTATGCATGTCTATAGTTCAGGTTATTTGAACGGGCTTCGCCCCGGAAGCTCGTAACTGTGCATGACCGGAATCAATCCCGGAAGAACGCCACGAAAGGGAAACCAGCTTGGCCCAGACGTTATTTATCCCGAAAGAAAGCGACCCCAATGAAAGCCGTGTCGCGGCGTCGGCGGAGACGGTGAAGAAATTCATCGCGCTCGGTTTCGATGTCGTGGTGGAAAAAGGCGCGGGCGAGAAATCGCGCATTCCCGATGCCGAGTTTACCGCAGTCGGTGCCCGCATCGGCACGGTGGCGGATGCGAGAACGGCGGATGTCGTCCTGAAAGTGCGCCGCCCCTCCGATGCGGAACTGAAAGGGTATAAATCTGGCGCGGCGCTCTTCGCCATGCTCGATCCTTACGGCCATGAAGATGCCGTTGCGGCGCTTGCCAGAGCTGGCATTTCTGCCTTCACGATGGAATTCATGCCGCGCATCACCCGTGCGCAGGTGATGGACGTATTGTCTTCGCAGGCCAATCTCGCCGGTTATCAGGCGGTGATCGACGCGGCGGAAACCTATGACCGCGCCATGCCGATGATGATGACGGCGGCTGGCACCGTGCCTGCCGCCAAGGTGTTCGTGATGGGGGCAGGGGTTGCCGGTCTTCAGGCCATTGCAACGGCCCGTCGCCTTGGGGCCGTCGTGACCGCCACCGACGTTCGCCCGGCTGCGAAGGAACAGGTCGCCTCGCTTGGCGCGAAATTCATCGCGGTCGAGGATGAAGAGTTCAAGGCAGCGGAAACCGCTGGCGGCTATGCCAAGGAAATGTCGAAGGAATATCAGGCGAAACAGGCGGCACTTGTTGCCGACCACATCGCCAAGCAGGATATCGTCATCACCACGGCGCTCATTCCGGGCCGTCCGGCACCGCGGCTGGTATCGAAGGAAATGGTCGCTTCGATGCGCCCCGGCTCGGTGCTTGTCGATCTCGCGGTCGAGCGCGGCGGCAATGTCGAAGGCGCTGTCGCTGGCCAGATTGCGGATATGAACGGCGTCAAGATCGTCGGCCATCTCAACGTTCCGGGCCGCATTGCGGCAAGCGCCTCGCAGCTTTACGCGCGCAACCTGATCGCCTTCGTCGAAACGCTGGTCGACAAGGAAACGAAGCTTCTGAAAATCGATCCGGAAGAAGAGCTGGTGAAGGCGACGCTTCTCACCCATCAGGGCAAAATCCTCCATCCGGCTTTTGCCAAGGCTGAGGCTGCGCCTGCTGTAGCCACGCCCATTGTTGCAAAACCGGCTGCAAAACCGAAAGCCGCACCGAAGCCCAGGGCTGCAAAGGCAGAAGTCGTCGGCGATGCAGCGAAACCTGCTGCCCCGAAAACGGCGAAGGAAACGGCGAAGAAAGCGCCTGCAAAAGCACCGAAGGCTGCTGCAAAGTCTTCTTCATCCCCCAAGTCTCCAGTTGATGGAGGAGAGGCATAATGGCCGAAACTAGTCTCGATAAAGCTCTTGAGAGCCTGAACCAGGCCGCAGACGCCGTGCGTCAGGCCGCGGAAAATGCGGGCGGTCTGGGCGATGCGGCGGCTGCTGCCGCGCATGCCGCATCGGGCGGCGCAATCGACCCGTTCGTGTTTCGCTTCGCGATCTTCATCCTGTCGATTTTCGTCGGCTATTACGTCGTCTGGTCGGTCACGCCCGCGCTGCACACGCCTTTGATGGCCGTGACCAACGCCATTTCATCGGTGATCGTGGTGGGTGCGCTGCTGGCCGTCGGCCTGTCGCTTTCCGGCTGGGCAACCGGCTTCGGTTTCATCGCGCTGATCCTTGCCAGCGTCAACATCTTCGGCGGCTTTCTGGTCACCCAGCGCATGCTCGCTATGTACAAGAAGAAGGACGGACGATGAGAATTCTCTCCAGATTTGTCCTTTACGTCATGCTTCTCGCCAGCCCTGTTTTCGTCGCGCAGGCGCGCAGTCTGACGAGTACCGAGAAGCAGAAACTTGAAACCACGGTCGTGGACTTCAACAAGGCCATGCGGACGGGCGATTACGACATCATCACGAAGACCATTCCTCCACGCCTGATGGAATTCTACGCCAAGCAGGCGAATATCGACGTCGATACGTTGCGCGGCGTCATGGTGGATATGACCAAGGCGTCGATGGCGCTGGTGAAGATCGAGGATTTCGACATGGACTTCTCCGCCGCCGCGACGCACGAGCTGCCGAATGGCGAGCCTTATGCGCTAATCCCGATGGAGACGGTCACGGCGTCCGGGTTGACCGGCAACAAGATGGTGGTCAGAGGGGACACGCTGGCCATGCTGGATTCAGGTGACTGGTATCTGGTCCGCGTCAGTGAAGCGCAGCAGATCGCAATTCTGCGGCAGGTCTATCCCGAATTTGCGTCTGTCGAATTTTCCAGCGAAACCATGGAGGCTGTGAAGTAGTCATGAGCGTCAATCTCGCAGCCTTCCTTTATCTCGTCTCCGGCGTGCTGTTCATTCTGGCGCTGCGCGGCCTGTCGCATCCCACGACCAGCCGTCAGGGCAATATGTACGGCATGATCGGCATGGGGATTTCCATCCTCACCACATTGTTGCTGGCGCGTCCGAGCTTCGGCGGTCTGGTCCTGATCGTCATCGGCATCGCCATTGGCGGCGGCATCGGTGCGATCATCGCGCGCCGCATCGCCATGACGGCCATGCCGCAGCTTGTTGCCGCCTTTCACTCGCTGATCGGTCTTGCCGCTGTTCTGGTGGCCGCTGCCGCGCTTTATTCGCCGCATTCGTTCGGGATTGGCGAAGTGGGCCAGATCCACGGTCAGGCGCTGGTCGAAATGTCGCTCGGCGTCGCCATCGGCGCGATCACCTTCACCGGCTCGATCATCGCCTTTTTGAAGCTCGATGGACGCATGTCGGGCAAGCCCATCATGCTGCCGGGACGCCATGTCATCAATGCGGCTCTGGCCGTGGCGATCGTGCTGCTGATCGTCGTGCTCACCAACACGGAAAGCCATTTCGTGTTCTGGCTGATCGTGCTGCTGGCGCTTGCCTTCGGCGTGCTCATCATCATTCCGATTGGCGGCGCGGACATGCCGGTTGTCGTGTCCATGCTCAATTCCTATTCGGGCTGGGCTGCGGCAGGCATCGGTTTCACGCTCGGCAATCTGGCGCTGATCATCACAGGCGCGCTGGTCGGCTCGTCCGGTGCGATCCTCAGCTACATCATGTGCAAGGGCATGAACCGCTCGTTCATCTCGGTCATTCTCGGCGGCTTTGGCGGTGATACATCCGCTGCCAGCGGCGGCGAGGTGGAGCAGCGTCCGGTCAAGCAGGGTTCTGCCGACGATGCGGCCTTCATCATGAAGAATGCTTCCAAGGTCATCATCGTGCCGGGTTATGGCATGGCCGTGGCACAGGCCCAGCACGCGCTACGCGAAATGGCCGACAAGCTCAAGGCGGAAGGCGTGGAAGTCAAATATGCCATCCATCCGGTCGCGGGCCGTATGCCGGGGCACATGAACGTGCTTCTGGCCGAAGCCAACGTGCCTTATGATGAAGTGTTCGAACTGGAAGACATCAATTCGGAATTCGCGCAGGCCGATGTTGCCTTCGTGATCGGCGCGAATGACGTCACCAATCCGGCGGCGAAGACCGATCCGAAGTCACCGATCTTCGGCATGCCGATCCTCGATGTCGACAAGGCTGGCACGGTCCTGTTCATCAAGCGCGGCATGGGTTCGGGCTATGCAGGCGTGGAAAACGAGCTGTTCTTCCGCGACAACACCATGATGCTCTTTGCCGACGCGAAGAAGATGGTGGAGAGCATTGTGAAGGCGCTCGATCATTAGGTCTTTGATATTCGGGTTCTGGCGGCCTGCAAATGGCGTGGTTCTGCGCTTCCGGTGCTCATGTACTTTAAGTACACTCCGCTCCGGTTCTCGAACCTCACCATTTTCGGCACGCTATTTCCCGAATCTCATAAGACCGGGGTGCCCGGTTGGAAAACAAAAAAGGCGGCTCGCACCCGCCTTTTTTGTTTAAGCTTTCGGTTGGGCTTCAGCCGTAGATCATCTTGTCCTGCAATGCCCGCAGTTCGGCGATCTTCGAGCCGGGCTTCGGGGCCGCATTGGCATAGGTGATGAGTTCGCCCTTGCGGATCGGCGCGAGGACCGTGCCGTTCTGCAGCAGGCCGCAGGGGATGGCTTTGGCCGCGCGGGCCTCCGGTGTCGTCATGATCCATGAGCGGTAGCAATATTGGCCGATGGCATCCAGATGATCGCCGGGCCGCAAGTCCTTCTTGGCGACGGCGCACACTTCTGCCACAGGCTTCGGCAGCGGCACCATGTCGGTCTTGCCGTGCAGCACGACCCGGGCAACCGTCAGCGGCACTTCCAGCGAGGTGAGGTGGAAAGGACGGTGGAAGGTGAAATAGGGGCCTTTGCCCATTTTCAGGTCTTCCAGACGCTCCACAAGGCGGGGATGTTCCATCTTCGCGATGACGAAGACGCCGGGCGACACGCCACGCCCGATGGAATAATCGACCACGCCGGTTTTGTTCAGGACGCCGCCGTCCTCCTTCGGGATCAGGGTGCGGTTCAACTCGTCGATTGCTGCCCTGGGGCCGTGCATGCCTGCAATATCCGGCACAAGGCCGGTGGCGTTGGCAATCGCCGCCATTTCGACCATCGTCTTGGAGCCATCGACAAATTCCACCAGCAGGCGGACATTCATGTTCCGGCGGTCGGCCTCCTCCTGATAGTCGTCGGGTATCGCATCGAAATTGAGCGGATTGTTCTTGCCCTTGCCAGCAGCCACGACCTTGTGGCCCATGGCGGAAACGAATTCGATCAGCTCCATGCAGGATGAAGGCTCGTCGCCTGCGCCCAGCGAATAGATCACGCCCTGCCTGTCGGCCTCGGCCTTGAGGTAAGGGCCGATGGTGACATCGGCTTCCACATTCATCATGACGAGGTGCTTGCCGTTGCGGATGGCCCTTGATGCCGGTCTCCGCACCCACTTCCGGAATGCCGGTCGCATCGATGATGACATCGAGCAGCGGGTTGGAAAGGATCAGGTCATTGTCGTCGGTGACGGCGATCTTGCCCGCTTCGATGGCGCGGGTCATTGCGGACTGGGTGGCGGTTTCCTGCGCGTTGTCCTCGTCGCCATAGGCGGTGCGGACAGCCTTGAAGGTGTTGGGCAGCCTGCGGGCGGAAAGCGCGCCGACCTCAATGCCCTGCATCCGCGCGACCTGGGTTACGATGTCGGTGCCCATTTCGCCAGCGCCGATAAGACCGATGCGGATCGGCTTGCCGGTTTCAGCCCGCGCTGCGAGATCGCGCGCCAGTCCAACCAGTGCCACATTTGTCGTCATGAAAATCTCCGCAAAATCTCGAAACCCAGCAAGCGAGGTAATTTTGTCACGCTTGTGTTGATATAGGTGCGTAATAGACGAACAGTCTCTATATCAACACTGACGGACGCGCACCTCCAAACTGCGCGACAAAATATGCATGTCACTGGAGCCAAAATGAGCAGCGTTTCCCCCTTCGATCTTGTGATCTTCGATTGCGACGGCGTGCTTGTCGACAGCGAGCCGCTTTCCTGCCTTGCATTCGAGCAGGTCTATGCCGATCACGGCATGAAGCTGCCGGAAGGGACGGTCGCGAAAGGCATCGGCATGAAGCAGGCCGATATCATGAAGATGATCGAGGATATGACCGGGCACCGCCTGCCGGAGGAGGCGACGAACCTGTTCTGGCCCGCGACGAAAATCCTGTTTGCGGAAAGCCTGCAGCCGACCGTGGGTATCGCCGACTTCCTGCGCGAACTGCCGCAGAAGCGCTGCGTGGCTTCGTCGTCGCAGCCGGAGCGCATTGCGTTCAGTCTGGAAAAGACCGGCATCAGCCAGTATTTCGGCGATGCGGTCTATTCGTCCAGCATGGTAAAGCGCGGCAAGCCGGCGCCGGACCTGTTCCTGTTTGCTGCGACCAGGATGGGCGTCGATCCGGCGCGTTGCGTCGTGATCGAGGATTCGCCTTTCGGCGTGGAAGGTGCCATTGCGGCAGGCATGACGGCATTCGGTTATACGGGCGGCGGGCACACCTATGAGGGCCATGCAGAAAAACTGGCGGGCAAGGGTGCGCATCAGGTTTTCTCGCATTGGGACGACATTGCCCGGGAAATTCTGGTTGCCGCCTAAGTGTCTGATCCAAAAGTAGCCATGCCGGACTGCAAATGGCAATTTCTGCGCTTCCGGGGCTCATGTACATTTAAGTACATTGCGCTCCGGTTCTCGAAATCACCATTTTCGCCATGGCCTGCCACTTTTTGATTCAGACACCAGGCTTTATTGGTTAAACACAAGGCAAATCACATCAGCAGGAATAGCCAGCGAATGAAAGACGCAATCACGCTCGACCAGTTGCGCGAGGCAATCGGCACGGAAATCGGATGTTCGGAGTGGCGCGAAGTCACGCAGGAAATGATCAACCAGTTCGCGGATGCGACCGATGATCACCAGTTCATCCATGTCGATCCGGAACGCGCCGCGAAGGAAACGCCTTTCGGCGGCACCATCGCGCATGGTTTCCTGACGCTGTCGCTGCTTTCGACGCTGGCCTATGAGGCGCTGCCGATGCTGGAAGGCGCAACGATGGGCATCAATTACGGCTTCGACAAGCTGCGCTTCCTGTCGCCGGTCAAGACGGGCTCCCGCGTGCGCGCCCGTTTCAAGCTGGCGGATGCGGATATTCGTCCGTCGGGCCGCGTGGTCAATCACTATGATGTGACGCTCGAAATCGAAAACTCGCTGAAGCCCGCGCTGACGGCAACCTGGCTGACGATTGCCGTCGTGGAGCCGCCCGAAGGCTGACAATCGGGGTTCAAGCCGCTTCGCGATACGAAACCGGAAGCCGTCCTTCTTCGTCGAGAGGGGCGGCTTTTCCCTTATGCCCGGTCATCAGGTCGCGGAAGAAGAACGGGCCGTGCAGGAACATGCCGAAATCGTAGAAATTCTTCTTCTCCGCACCGCGCATATAAAGAAGGTGCATCAGGAAGAAATTGCCCTTCGAGCGCTTGTAGCGGTTTTCGCTATGCACGTGCTTGAAGCGGATGCGGTTGATGAGCGGCGGATTGGCGGTCTTCAGCTTCAGGACCTTTGCCGGGTCCGAACCGTAGAAGTGGATGATGTCGGTCAGTACCTGGAATTCCGACCACAGGACGGGGCTTTCCTCGATCACCACGCGCACATCCTCGCGCAGGGATTTTGCCCTTGGGTGAAGCGCGATCATCATCAGGCACGAACCGATGGCCAGCATCGAAACCGGCTGTTTTTTCAGAAGGTCGGGGCGATCGCGCTGGAGATCGGCGAGCGCTTCCACCGCCGGAACCGTGCCAAGGCTATGCGCGACAATGACGACTTCATCGGCATTGCTGGCCTCGATCTTCCGTTTCAGGGCTTCGGCAAAAGCCTTGCGCCGCTGGTTGAGCTTCTCGTTGCGGCCATGGATACGATCATAGGCCGCGGACCAGTCGTCGAGCAGATAGGACATGAAAAACCGGTCGCCGGGCTTGCGTACCAGCAAGGTGGCGACGAGGACGGCCAGCGGTGTCGACCAGAAAAGATGCAGGGCCGAGAGACCCGCCGCCAGCGGTGCAAGGGCGATCAGCGCGGCGACGGCCAGAATCGCCAGCGACAGCAGGAACGGCCACAGGAAAAACAGGACGAAGCGCCAGCTTGTCGTCAGATAGCGCAACAGCGTTCCGGTGAAGAGGATGTTCAGGAAGGCGTGAAAACCGGTCAGCATGCGCTTCGGCGTCGAGCGCGCGGCGTAATCGTCGAAAATATCCGCGGTGCCGAACTGACAGAACTCGGTTTCCGTCTGCCAGCCATTACCCGTGGTTAGGGCGGTCGTCGTGCCGCAATCGTCAGGCTCGTCCACCATGGGCGGGAGCCTGGTCCTGGCGTTCCACAAGCGGTCGAAATCCTTCAATGCCTGCGCATGGCGCACGCGGACGGCCTTGGGATGCAGGCCTTCATAGCCTGTGAACTGGATAACGAGTCGCTTGCGGAGGGGCATAAGGAGAATCGGATGTAATAAGAGGAGGCATCATCGGTTTGCTGGCAAAGTGCTATGGGGTGCCATTAAGGCCGATTTATGCGAGAAACCCGTGCGGCTTAGCCTATTCGCACGGTCGCGGCCATAGTAAATCGTGCGCAAGCCGGTATTTCGCGCAAGCCGGTGGGCAAAGTTGCATCTTGATGTGGACAGGCGAGGCTCTTTCTGATAATAGCCACGACCAATTTGCAGCGTATCCGTTGCGAAGCTTGGGAGCCTTTGGGCGTTGATCGGCCGGTCAGACCGGCTGAAATCGTTAAAAGACCCCCTAACGGCCTCAGGCTTAACCGAAATTCTAACCGATACGGGAATACACGTGCAGGTACTCGTCCGCGATAATAATGTTGATCAGGCTCTCCGCGCTCTCAAGAAAAAGATGCAGCGCGAAGGTATCTTCCGCGAAATGAAGATGCGCGGCCACTATGAAAAGCCGTCCGAAAAGCGCGCCCGCGAAAAGGCAGAAGCCGTTCGTCGCGCACGCAAGCTGGCCCGCAAGCGCGCTCAGCGTGAAGGCCTCGTCGGCGGCCGCGCCGGCGCTCGCTGATCGACCTTGAAATCAGGCGCTGTTGAACAGCGCCTTTTCTGCTTTCCGGTGTCGGCTTTCGCCTGCGCCGGATTTTGCATGTTTTGACTTCAGTTTGCGTGTTCGTTTCCGATGTGAAACGAAGGGTCGACATGACCACGGCAGACATATTTCTTTATCCTGCTTCCATTTTTAATGCAGCGTTACGAAAAGTTTCTGGACTTATCGGGCGTCATTATGTGTAAAAACAAATAATTAGGATATCCGCCTGTGCGGCGCGCCATCCAGAGATAAAACAAGCGCAAGACAATGCCGCCTTTTTGCTGTTTTTATCTGCTGGTTGGGGCCAGTATAGTGCCGTAACAGGCAGAATAGTCCGGCAGGAGCAAGCCCTTGAGGGCGGGCTGGCCACGGGATGGAGAAGAAGCAATAGGGTCCTGGCACCCGATGCGAGCTGAAAGGAATGCAGTCGTTGCCCACGCGCTTGAAGATGATGCAATCGTCTGGAACGAAAGTTTCGGGAATTGAGGCATTGGGTGGAACAGGCCGGAACGGCCTTCTCATTGCCACCGCACTTCTGGCTTTAACCATTGCGGGCTGCCAAAGCTCCACGACCGCGCTCAGCACGGTGGACAAGGCGCAAGGGTCGAGCGAGAACATCAGTTCGCTGACGAGCGTGATCCAGAGCAATCCACGCGATCCGGAAGGCTATAATGTGCGCGGGTCCGCCTATGGCAAGTCCGGCCGCTACAAGGAAGCGCTGCGCGACTTCGACCAGGCAATTGCGCTCAATCCGAATTTCTATCAGGCCTATGCCAACCGCGCGCTGGTCTATCGCTATATGGGCGACAGCACCAGGGCCGCGCAGGATTACAGCAAGGCCATCCAGCTCAATCCGCAATATGACGCCGCCTATATCGGGCGCGGCAATGTCTATCGTCAGGCAGGCCGGCTCGATCAGGCGCTGAGCGACTTCAATCAGGCCATCGCCCTGCAGACGACCGACGGTCGAGCCTATCACAATCGCGGCCTGATTTATCAGGCGAAAGGGCAGCACAAGCAGGCCATCGAGGATTTCTCGAAGGCGGTCTCGCTGAATTCCACCGCGCCGGAGCCTTATAATGGCCGCGGCATTTCCTATGTGGCGCTCGGCGATTACGACAACGCCTTCGACGATTTCAACACCGCCATCACGCTCGACCAGAACGTGGCGGAAAGCTGGGCCAATCAGGCGCTTGTCTATGAGCATAACGGCGACAAGGCCAAGGCTGCCAATTCCTATTCACGCGCCGTGCAGCTGGACCCGAAATACCAGCCTGCAAAGGATGGTCTGGCCCGCACGCGCGGATAACCTTCCATATAGCGAAGTATTGAAGATTGATGGCGGCGCTTTTCAAATTGGGAAGCGCCGCTTTTCTTTATAATTGGCCGCGATATATTGCATCTCATGTCGCTCTTCGATCACATCGGTTTCAAAGCCCGCAACGTCAACCGCAGCCTTTCGTTTTACGAAAGCTGCATGCCCGAACTTGGCCTTGAGGTCATTGCCCGTTCCGGCAGCGGCTTCTTCGTCAGCGGGGGAGAGCGGGCGCCGGTTCCGTTTCTGTGGATCCACGGCAGTGCCGATGGGATAGCCGACGGCGAGGACAAGCCCGGCGACCGCCTGCACCTGATGTTTACCGCCGGAAGCCGCGAGGCCGTGGAGGCGTTTCATCAGGCAGCGCTCGAGGCAGGGGGCAGGGATAGCGGCCGCCCCGCCTATCAGGGGCCGGAAGAGATGGGCTATTATGCGGCGCTGGTCTTCGACCCCGACGGAAACACGCTCGAAGCGGGTTTCCGTGAGAGGAAGAGATAGGGCTCAGGCCCGCAGGTTGCGCTTGTCGAGACGGCTGACCAGCCGGTCGCCGATCCACTGGATGCCGCAAACCATGATGATGAGGATGATCACGACCGCGATCATGATCTGCGTCTCGAAGCGCTGATAGCCGTAGCGGATGGCAAGGTCGCCAAGCCCGCCCGCGCCGATGGCGCCCGCCATTGCCGATGCGCCGACGAGCGTGATGATCGTCACCGTGAAACCCGCGACGATGCCGGGCAGGGCTTCGGGCACCAGCACTTCGCGCACGATGGTCCAGCGGTTTGCGCCCATGGAGCGGGCGGCTTCGATGAGGCCATGATCGACTTCACGCAGCGACACTTCCGCAATGCGCGCATAATAGGGGATCGCGGCGATGGACAGCGGCACGATGGAGGCCCATGTGCCGATGGACGTGCCGACGATGAAGCGCGTGACGGGGATGAGCGCCACCAGCAGAATGATGAATGGAACCGAGCGGAAGCCGTTGATGATGGCGCCGAGGATCGTGTTTACCGTCAGGTTCTGGGCAAGGCCGCCACGCTCCGTCAGGATCATGATGAGCGCGAGCGGAAGGCCGACGACGAGCGAAATCAGGCTCGAAAAGCCGGTCATGATGATGGTCTCCCAGAAGGAGCGCCAGAGAAGATCAAGCATCGCCTGAGACATAGCCGAGTACCTCCGTGGCGTCTGCATGGGTGTCGAGATAGGTGATGGCGGCGTCAAGCTTCGCCTTTTCCTGTGCGGGCAAGCCGATGAAGAGCGTGCCGACCGGCTCGCCCTGGATCGTGTCCATGCCGCCATGGATCAGTTGCGGCGCTATCTGCGTAGCGGCTGCGATGTCATTGAAGAACGCGCCTTTTGCCGCCGCGCCTGATAGTCTGACTTTGAGCACGGCAAGATTGCCCGAATTTTGCAGCCGGTCGCGCCAGACGACAGGCAGTTCCGGTGTCAGCACCTGCAACATGCTCTGCGTCACAGGCGATTGCGGATTGGCGAAGACTTTCCAGACCGGGCCTTCCTCGGCGATCATGCCGTGGTCGAGCACGATCACGCGGTCGGCAATGCGGCGGATGACTTCCATCTCATGCGTGATGAGCAGGATGGTGAGTCCAAGCTTGGTGTTGATGTCTTTCAGCAGGGCCAGAATGGACTGTGTGGTTTCCGGGTCGAGCGCGGATGTCGCCTCGTCGGAAAGCAGCACGGCCGGTTCGGCGGCAAGCGCACGCGCGATGCCGACGCGCTGTTTCTGGCCGCCGGAAAGCTGGGCCGGATAATGCGTCGCCTTGTCGGAAAGGCCGACCAGTTCCAGAAGTTCGGCCACGCGCCGGGCGCGTTCGGCCTTCGGCTTGCCCGCGATCTTCAGCGGCAAGGCGATGTTTTCGGCAACCGTCTTGGCGGAAAGCAGATTGAAGTGCTGGAACACCATGCCGATGCGGCGGCGCACCGGGCGCAGCGCATCTTCGCCAAGGCCGGTGATTTCACGGCCTTCGATCAGGATCGAACCGGTATCCGGCTTTTCAAGGCCGTTGACGCAGCGGATCAGCGTGGACTTGCCCGCGCCGCTGCGGCCGATGATGCCGAGGATTTCGCCGCGTGAGACCGAAAGCGAAACGCCGTTGATGGCTGCCGTTTCGCCGAACATTCGGCGCACGTCTTTCATCTCGACGATGGGCGCTGATGCGGCGGGTGGCTTTTCAATGGTCACGGTCGTTTCTTCTATGTCTGGATAGGCCGCTGCGAACAGCGGCTGTTTTATTAAGGTTCAAGGAAGGATGATGCCTCGCTCAAGCCATCAGCTTTTGCTGTGGCGATGCTTTAGAGCATTTCCTGTTTTTCATGAATCATTGGAAATGCTCTATCTGTTTGTTTTATCGCATGTCTTTGACCCGAAACCGGTTCCCACTTTCGGGAGACATGCTATAGGGCAATTTTTGTCCGCGCGTCAATAAAAGCCGCGCCGGAAACGGTTCCGGCGCGGTCTTTCAAGCTTCAAAAGCGATTATTTCCAGGCCGGGATGCCGGTGCCCTTGTAGGCACGGTCGATTTCGGCCTTCACGGCGTCGTTCTGGAACGAAGCCACGAGGTTCTTCACCCATTCGGCGTTTTCATCTTCGGTGCGGACCGCGATGAAGTTGTTGTACGGGTTGTTTTCCTTCGATTCCCAGCCGATTGCCTCTTCCTTCTTGAGGCCGGCCTTTGCGGCCCAGTCGTTGTTCACGATGGCTGCATCGAGGTCATCGATGGAACGGCCGACGACACCGGCGTCGAGTTCCTTGATCTCAAGCTTCTTCGGGTTTTCGACGATATCGATCGGGGTTGCCAGAATGCCTGCATCCGGCTTCAGCTTGATGAGGCCCTTTTCTTCCAGCACGCGCAGCGCGCGGCCTTCGTTCGACGGATCGTTCGGCACGCCGACGACCGCGCCTTCCTTCAGTTCGTCAAGGCTCTTGTGCTTGCGGGAATAGATGCCGATCGGCCAGACGGCAGTATAGCCGGCAACGGAAATCTTGTAGCCGTGCTGCTTGATCTGCTCGTCCAGATAAGGCTTGTGCTGGAAGGCGTTGGCGTCGATTTCCTTGCGTTCCAGAGCTTCGTTCGGCTGGTTGTAGTCGTTGAAGGTCACGCGCTCGATGTTGAGGCCGTGCTTCTTGCCTTCTTCGGCGACGACTTTCCAGACGTCTTCGTCTTCACCGCCCATGATGCCGACCTTGATGGTCTTGTCTTCCGCGTGGCTCGGGGCCGACGCGAAGCCGACGGTCAGTGCGGCTGCGGTGAAGAGAAGGGCTTTCAGACCGGCGCGGCGGGTCAGGTTATAGCGGGAAAGGACTGACGACATTTTGTTTTCCTTGTTCAAAGACTTTGGAGAGCCGGTCCCGGAAAGCGATCTTTTGAGATGATCTTTCTCCCCCTGCCCACCTTGTTGCCGATAATTCCCTTTTGTCGGGCAATAAACAAGGAAAATTATTTCAGAATTTGCCGAGGCGATAATGCCGAAATTGCGTTCACGAGACGGTGAGCGGATTGCCATTTCCGCCCTTCCGGCTTGCTTATCGATTGTCAGCAATAATCATCTGCGCGGCCTTCTCGGCGATCATGAGAGTGGGCGAGTTGGTGTTGCCGGACGTGATGGTCGGCATGACCGAAGCGTCGGCAACGCGCAGGCCTGCAATGCCGTTGAAGCGCAGTCGCGGATCGACGATTGCTTCCGCGTCCTGCCCCATGCGGCAGGTGCCGACGGGGTGGAAGATCGTCGTGCCGATATCGCCCGCCGCCTTTTCCAGCTGTTCCTGCGTTTCGTAGGCTGGGCCGGGCTTGAATTCTTCGGGGTGGAATTTCTGCAAGGGCGGCTGCGCCACGATATGGCGGGTGAGGCGGATGGCGTCGGCGGCGACACGGCGGTCGCTCTCGGTGGCGAGATAATTCGGCCTGATCGCCGGTTGTGTCCGATGGTCTGGCGACTTTATGTGGATCGAGCCGCGGCTGTCGGGGCGCAGATTGCACACGCTTGCCGTAAAGGCGGGGAAGGGGTGCACGGCCTCGCCGAACTTTTCGAGGCTGAGCGGCTGCACGTGATATTGCAGATTGGCGGTCTCGTAGGACGGGTCGGAGCGGGTGAATACACCAAGCTGGCTTGGAGCCATCGACATGGGGCCGGAGCGGCGCAGGAAATATTCAAGCCCGATCATGGCCTTGCCAACCAGCTTGCTTGCCTTCTCGTTCAGCGTCGGAATGCCGGTGACCTTGTAGGCGCAGCGCAATTGCAGGTGATCCTGCAGGTTTTCGCCGAGCTGCCTGCGCTCCAGCTTGACCGGAATGCCTGCCTGCTGCAGCACATCACCGCGCCCGATGCCCGACAATTCAAGGATTTGCGGCGAGCCGACCGCACCGGCGGCGAGAATGACTTCGCGCCGTGCCTTCACTGTCCGGGTCGTGCCGTTCTGGTCGAAGGTGACGCCGGTGGCGCGCAAGTCCTCGATTTCGATGCGGCGGACATGCGCGCCGGTTTCAACGGTCAGGTTCTTGCGATCCAGCGCCGGGCGCAGAAAGGCCTTGGCGGTGTTCCAGCGGATGCCGCGCTTCTGGTTGACCTTGAAATAGGAGACGCCTTCATTGTCGCCGCGATTGAAATCGTCGGTGGCGGGGATGCCCGCAGAGACTGCCGCGTCGCGGAAGGCATCGAGGATATCCCAGTGCAGGCGGGCGCTCTCGACACGCCATTCGCCGCCCGCGCCATGCAGGTCGCTTGCACCGGCAAAATAATCTTCCGATTTCCTGAAGAGCGGCAGGACATCGTCCCAGCCCCAGCCGTCGCATCCGGCCTGACGCCAAAGGTCGTAATCGCGTGCCTGGCCGCGCATATAGATCATGCCGTTGATGGACGAGCAGCCGCCCAGCACCTTGCCGCGCGGATAGCCGAGCGAACGGCCGTTCAGCCCCGCTTCGGCTTCCGTGGTGAAGCACCAGTCAGTGCGCGGATTGCCGATGCAATAGAGATAGCCGACGGGGATGTGAATCCAGGCATAATTGTCCTTTCCGCCCGCCTCAAGCAGCAGCACGGAACGGTTCTGGTCTGCGGAAAGCCGGTTCGCGAGGGCGCAACCTGCCGTGCCCGCGCCAACCACGATGTAATCGTAGATGTCGGTCATGATCTCATATCCAGTAAAAGGTGGGAGCCGCCGGACGCGCGGGCGGCCCCGCAGTGTCGGTTATCCGAAAAGCCTCTTTCCCAGGCGCGATGCGTAGAACTCGCCTATGATTCCCTTACGGAAGAGGAGGACGCATGCCATGAAGATGACGCCGGTTACGATCGTGACGGGGAAGTCGGATGTTGCGAGATAGTTCTGGAGGGCGACGACGAAGGCGGCGCCGACGATGGGGCCGATGAGCGTGCCAATGCCGCCCAGAAGCGTCATCAGGATCACTTCGCCCGACATCTGCCAGCCGACATCGGTCAGCGTTGCAAACTGGAAGACGAGCGCCTTCAGGCCGCCGGCAAGGCCTGCAAGGGCTGCCGACATGACGAAGGCTGCAAGCTTGTAGCGGTTGACGGAATAGCCCAGCGAGATGGCGCGGTTTTCGTTTTCGCGCACCGATTTCAGGATCATGCCGAAGGGCGAGTTGATGATGCGCCAGATGACGAACACGCCCAGCACGAACACCGCCAGCACAAAATAATACATGGTCATCGGCTGGTTGAGGTCGATGATGCCGAAGAGATGGCCGCGCGGCACGCCCTGCAATCCGTCCTCGCCATGGGTGAAGGATGCTTGCAGGCAGAAGAAGAAGAACATCTGCGCCAGCGCCAGCGTGATCATCGTCGAATAGATGCCCTGACGGCGGATGGCGAGATAGCCGATGACGAGACCAAGCGCGGCGGCGGCAAGGACGCCGAGCACGAGGCCAAGCTCCGGCGTGACGCCCCAGACCTTGACCGTATGGGCGGTGATATAGGCCGCGCCGCCGAAGAAGGCGGCATGGCCGAAGGACAGGATGCCGGTGTAGCCGAGAAGAAGATTGAAGGCGGAGGCGAACAGCGCGAAGCACAGCATCTTCATCAGGAAGATCGGATACACCATGAAGGGTGCGGCCAGCAGCCCGACAAGGGCAATGCCGAGGATGACGGCCGAGAGGCTGTTGACGGCAGGCGCCTTGCTGTCGCGCGAGGCCGTATTTGCCTTGAGAGCGGTATCAGCCATGTCAGGCCTCCTTCCCGAACAGTCCGGCGGGGCGCACCAGAAGAACGATAGCCATGATGACGAAGATGACGATGCTGGAAGCTTCGGGATAGAAGACCTTGGTGAGACCTTCCGCCAGCCCCAGCACATAGCCGGTGATGATGGCGCCGAGGATCGATCCCATGCCGCCGACCACCACCACGGCAAAGACCACGATGATGATGTTGGAGCCCATCAGCGGGCTGACCTGATAGATCGGCGCGGCCATGATGCCCGCAAGTCCGGCAAGGGCGGCACCGAGCGCATAGGTGAAAGTCAGAAGCAGCGGAACATTGATGCCGAAGGCTTTCACCAGCGTCGGGTTTTCCGTCGCGGCGCGCAGATAGGCGCCCAGCTTGGTCTTTTCGATCAGGAGCCATGTGCCAAGGCAGACGATGAGCGAGGCGACGACCACCCAGGCGCGATAGTTCGGCAGGAACATGAAGCCCAGATTATGTCCGCCCGCAAGCGACGGCGGCACCGCATAGGGCTGGCCCGCCGCGCCATAATAATAGCGGAACGTGCCTTCGATCACGAGCGCCAGGCCGAAGGTGAAGAGCAGGCCATAGAGCGGGTCGAGATTATAGAGCCGCGACAGCGCCACGCGCTCCACGATCGCGCCGCCCAGCCCGACGATGAGCGGGGCGAGGATCAGCGCCGGCCAGTAGCCGATGCCGAGCCAGCTCAACAGCAGATAGCCGACAAAGGCCCCCAGCATATATTGCGCGCCATGGGCGAAGTTGATGATGCGCAGGAGGCCGAAGATGATGGCAAGGCCGAGGCTCAGCATCGCATAGAAGGAGCCGTTGATGAGGCCGACCAGCAACTGCCCGAGAAGTGCCTGCAAGGGTATTCCAAAAATCATTGTCATTCAGACCCCCAATGCATGCGTGAGTTCTGCCATGCGGGCGGGCAGTTCGGCGGTGGGGAAGTTGTCCGTCACCACGCCATGATCCATGAGGTAGAAGCGGTCGGCGACCTTGGCGGCAAAGCGGAAGTTCTGCTCGACCAGAAGCACGGTCATGCCGCGTTTCTTCAGTTCCACCAGCACATCGCCGATGCGCTGCACGATGACGGGGGCAAGCCCCTCGGTCGGCTCGTCGAGGAGCAGCACCTTGACGCCGGTGCGCAGGATGCGCGCAATCGCCAGCATCTGCTGCTCACCGCCCGACAGCTTGGTGCCGGGGCTGTTGCGGCGTTCATGCAGGTTGGGAAAGAGTTCGTAGATCTCATCGAGCGACATGGCGCTCTGGCCGTCCCTGGCGACGACCGGCGGCAGAAGCAGGTTTTCGTGCACGTTCAAGGTGGCGAAGATGCCGCGTTCTTCGGGAACAAAGCCCAGACCCGCATAGGCGATGCGGTGCAACGGCACGCGCATGATGTCCTTGCCGTCTAGCGTGATGGTGCCGGTGCGCTTGCGGATGATGCCCATGATGGCGCGCAGCGTCGTCGTCTTGCCGACGCCGTTGCGGCCCAGAAGCGTGATCGTCTCGCCGGGCCAGATATCGAGGTCGACGCCGTGCAGGGCATGGCTTTCGCCATACCAGGCATTGAGCCCGCGCACGGACAATAGCGGTTGGCCTCTATTCATGTTCGGTTCCCATATAGGCGGTGCGCACGCGCTCGTCCTTCGAGACGGCGGCGTAATTGCCGGAGGCAAGTATTTCGCCGCGCTGCAGCACCGTGACGTGGTGGGCAATGTCAGCCACCACCTTGAGATTGTGTTCGACCATCAGCACCGCGCGGTCCTTCGCCACATCGGCGATGAGGGCGGCGATGGTGTGGACGTCCTCATGGCCCATGCCGGCCATCGGCTCATCGAGCAGCAGCACCTTGGGATCGAGCGCCAGCGTGGTGGCGATCTCCAGCGCGCGCTTGCGGCCATAGGACAGGTCGGCGGCCAGCGCATGGCGGGCATCGGCAAGGCCGACGCGCTCCAGAAGCGAAATCGCCTGCGCGTCGAGCCGGTCGAGCGCCGACAGCGGACGCCAGAACTGCGTGGCAAGCCCGTTGGGGCGCTGCAGCGCGACCTTGACGTTTTCCAGCACCGTCAGATGCGGAAAGGTTGCCGAAATCTGGAACGAGCGCACCAGCCCCATGCGCGCCACCCGGGCCGGATCGGCTCTGGTGATGGTTTCGCCCAGAAGCGTGATCTCGCCGCTCGATGGCTGCAGGAATTTGGTCAGGAGGTTGAAAACGGTCGTCTTGCCCGCGCCATTCGGCCCGATCAGCGCGTGGACGCGGGCATGTTCCACATCAAGATCGACGTTCCTGACCGCGTGAAAGCCACCAAAGGACTTGCCCAGTCCGCGCGCCGACAGAACCGTCCGGCCGGATGCGCCGCCATCGTCCGGCCCTGCTTCATGCAGGGCCGTCATATTGCCAGTTGCTGCGTTCATTCAACCAGCCTCTTTTACTGCTTCACAAGCGGGCAGCCGCTTTCTTCCGGCTTCATGTAGGCCTGATCGCCGGGAATGGTGGCAAGGACCTTATAATAATCCCAAGGCGCCTTGCTTTCATCAGGCTTTTTCACTTCCATCAGATACATGTCGTAGATCATGCGTCCGTTGGGGCCGACCTTGCCGTGGCGGGCGAAGACGTCTTCGACCGGCATTTCATGCAGCTTCTTGGCTACGGCTTCGGTTTCGTCGGTGCCTGCTTCCTTGATCGCCTTCAGATATTGCGTGACGGCAGAATAGGTGCCTGCCTGAATCATGTTCGGCATGCGGCCCGTGCGCTCGAAGAAGCGCTTGCCGAATTCACGCGATTCATCGTCGCGGTCCCAATAGAAGCCTTCTGTCAGCGTCAGCCCCTGTGCGGCTTCGAGGCCGAGGCCATGCACTTCGGCAAGCGTGAAGAGCAGGGCTGCAAGGCGCTGTCCGCCAGCAACGATGCCGAATTCCGCCGCCTGCTTGATGGCGTTGGAGGTGTCGAGACCGGCATTGGCGAGACCGACCACTTTCGCGCCGGAGGCCTGTGCCTGCAGCAGGAAGGAGGAATAATCGGTGGTCGCCAGCGGGTGGCGCACCGAACCCAGCACCTTGCCGCCCTTGGATTCCACGAACTTGGTCGTCTGCTCTTCCAGCGAATAGCCGAAAGCATAGTCGGCGGTGAGGAAGTACCAGGTATCGCCGCCCTGCTGCACGAGCGAGCCGCCGGTGCCGACGGCGAGCGCATGGGTGTCATAGGCCCAGTGGAAGCCATAGGGCGTGCACTGCTTGCCGGTCAGTTCCGAGGTGGCTGCGCCGGTGTTGATCGTGATCTTTTTCTTGTCCTTCGACAGGGCCTGCACCGCGAGGCCGACCGACGAGGTCGTCAGTTCCATGATGGAATCGACCTGCTCGGTGTCGTACCACTGGCGCGCAATGTTCGAGGCCACGTCCGGCTTGTTCTGGTGGTCGGCCGTGATGATTTCAATCGGCGCATCGAGCACCTTGCCGCCGAAATCCTCGGCAGCCATCTTGGCAGCTTCGAACGACCATTTGCCGCCGAAATCGGCATAGACGCCGGACTGGTCGTTCAGAATACCGATCTTGACCTTGCCGTCGGAAATTTCCGCCGCCGACGAGATAGCCGTGGCGGCGAAAAGCGCCGCTGTTGCCAATGCGAGACATTTCATGAAGTGCTCCTCCCAATAACACCTTGAGCCATTGCGGAAAAACCGCACGGCATCCTCCTTCAAGCAGTCTTTCGAAATCGGGAAACAGCTTTTCCTCTTCGCCGTTCGCCCTCTGCCCGCGCCCGGTTTGTTCCTCCACCCGGGCTTTGAATTGAACGGTAGCATTGACAAATGCGTACAAGAACAACAATTTTTGAACATTGTCTGTTCAAAAATGTACAGAGGCGGTGGCGTGGGTCATCTCTGCTGTCTGGGAGGCGGCGTGCGGCAGTTTACATGGGACGATCTGCAATATTTTCTGGCGGTTGCCCGCACGGGACAGCTTTCGACGGCGGCGCGGCAATTGCGCACCAGCCATGTTACTGTGCTGCGGCGGATCGACCGGCTGGAACAGGCCCTGGCGACCAAGCTTTTCGAGCGGAACCCGCGCGGCTATCTGCTGACGCCCATCGGTGAACGGCTGGTGACCTCTGCCGAGGTCATGGAACGCGAGGCGGTGAAGTTCCAGACGGAGGCCACGGGCAATCTGGCGGCGCTGTCGGGCGTCGTGCGGCTTTCGACGCTGGAAGGCTTTGGCAATTTCTTCCTCGCCGACCGCCTGCCGGTGCTGGCGCAATCCTATCCGAGCCTGTTCGTGGAAGTGGTGACGATCCAGCAGATCATGTCGCTGTCACGCCGCGAGGCGGAACTGTCGATCACGCTGCATATGCCGCGCACCGGTCCCTATCACAGCGAGAAACTGACGCCCTATCGTCTCTTCATCTATGGGCATCGCGATTATCTGGACCGGCATCCGCCGATCAGGACGCGCGAGGACATGGCCCGGCATCCTTTCATCGGTTACATCGACGACATGGTTTTCACGCCCGGCCTCGATTACATGCGCGAGATCCTGCCGGGGCAGCGCTGTACCTATCAAAGCTCGAGTATCCATGCGCAACTGATCGCCACCCAGATCGGCTATGGCCTGTGCGTGCTGCCTTATTTCATCGCGAGCCGGCACCCGGAACTGGTTCCGGTTCTGCCGCGCGAGATGCATCTGGTGCGTGAATACTGGATGAGCTGTCACATCGATGTGGTCGCCGCACCCCGAATCCGGGTGTTGAGCGATTTCATGATCCGCGCCGTGCGCGAGTCGTCAGCAATCTTCCTTGGGGAACCCCTGCTGCGGGCATGATATTGTGTGATTGCCGTTCAGATCGTGCCGCCGCCGATGGCGACGATGCATGTAATGACGAGTGCGGTAAAACCGAACCCGATAATGAACAGATTAAGTGTTCTCATGACCCCTCCCTTTCAACCCAGGGGCGTTATGTTCGACTTGCGGTGGAATGTCTACCTTAAATTGCAACTATCCAGACTAAAGTGGTAGAGCCGCTCTTCAGCCGTTCTCACGCTCGATATCCCGGCGAAGCACGATTGCGGTAGTGAGATCCTCTACCGTTTCATGGGTGGCGATGAGATCGCGCAGGCGATTGAGGCGGTCTATGGAGGGAACTTCAACCTCCACGATCAAATCGAGCTGGCCGCTTACCGACGATACGCGGCGTACTTCGGCATGGCGCGCCAGCTCGTCGAGAAGGCCAAGCGCAGGCGTGCGCTTGAGGCTGACCAGAATTATGGCGCGGATGATATTGCCGTCGATCTGGCCAATATCTGCCCGATAGCCGCGAATAACGCCGCTTTTCTCCAGATTGGCGACACGTTCGCCGGTGGCGCTGCGCGAAAGCCCGATACGGCCCGCAAGCGTCTTCAACGGTATGCGCGCCTCCTTGGAGAGAATGGCCAGTATCTCGCGATCCTTCGCATCCAGTTCCCGCATGGTCGGATGTGCTCCCGCCGTAAATGTGCCGGTCCATTCCGGCAAAGTGCCGGTCTGACCGACGCCTTGTCTGATGCCTGAAAATCGCGGACATGCCAAGCTCCTCCTGTTGCCTCCCATTCATATTCAACCCGTGAAGCGCCTCCCATGACCGATATTTCGCATCCCGCCCCCGATTTTTCGCCAGAAGAGGCCGAAGTGCTGGCCCAGCTTCATTTCGGCGTGACGGCGAGTGCTTCGCCGCTCGACAGCGAGCGCGACCGCAATTTCCGCCTGAAAACGGGCAATGGGTCGGCGGACTGGATATTGAAGATCGTCAATGCCAGCGAGCCGCCTGTGGAAAGCGAATTCCAGACCGCGCTTCTCCAGCATCTGGCAAAGGCCGATCCGGCGCTTGCCGTGCCGCGCCTGAAGGCGAGCCTGTCGGGCGAGGTGCTGGCTTCTGTCAAAAAGGATCAGGGCAAGCCGCATGCGCTGCGGGTGGCGAGCTGGCTTCCCGGCACGCCGCTTGCGGAAGTTCCGCGCACCAGAACGCTCATGCACAACCTTGGCGCAGCGCTCGGCGAACTTGATCGCGCCTTGCAGGGCTTCATCCATCCGGGCGCGCTTCGCGATTTCGACTGGGATCTGCGTCATGCGGGGCGGGCGCGCGACCGGCTGCATTTTATCGACAAGGCGGAAGACCGCGCTGTCGCGGAGCGCTTCCTTGCCCGTTTCGAGCGCGATGTGGCGCCGAAGCTGCCATTGCTGCGCGCGCAGGTGATCCACAACGACGCCAATGACTGGAACGTGCTGGTCGACAGCCGGGACAATGAACGCATTGCCGGGCTGATCGATTTCGGCGATTCCGTCCATACGGTGCTGATCGCCGAAGTGGCGATTGCCTGCGCCTATTCCATCCTGGACATGGACGACCCGATCGGGGCAGCCGCTGCCCTTGCCGCCGGGTTCCATGCGAAATATCCGCTTCTGCCGCAGGAAATCGACCTTCTGTTCGACCTGATCGCAATGCGTCTCGTGACAAGTGTCACGCTGTCGGCGTCGCGCCGCGAAAAGACCGATGACAATCCTTATCTGGCGATCAGCGAAGCACCTGCATGGCGGCTTCTGCACAAGCTGGACTCCATGAACCCGCGCTTTGCCACCGCGATCCTGCGGAAAGCCTGTGGTTTCGATGCAGTGGAGGGTGCCGGTGCGGTGCGCCGTTGGATCGCCGCGAACAGCAAGGCTTTCGCGCCTGTCGTGCGCCCGCATCCTGCCACGATGACCAAGGCGCTGGTGCCTTATGGCGACCCGGCCCATGTGATGACGGTCGATTCCGCCGGGCAGCGCCCGAAGGAAGCAACGGCCTGGTGGGATGATTTCTGCGCCCGCAACCGTATCGAACTCGGCATCGGCCCATGGGGCGAAAGGCGTACCGTTTATACCGACGAGGCGTTCCGTTCGCGCTTTGTCGAAGGCGAGCGGCGTGTCCACCATCTGGGGCTTGATCTGTTCATGCCCGCAGGCACGCCTGTCTACACGCCGCTTGCAGCCATCGTGAAAAGCGTCGAGATCGAGACCGCGCCGCTTGGCTATGGCGGGTTGATCGCGCTGGAACATCAGCCGGAAGACTGCCCGCCCTTCATCACGCTCTGGGGCCATATGGCGCATGAGGCGATGTCGCGGCTGAAACCCGGCCAGAAGCTCGCCGCTGGCGAACTGGTCGGCTATATGGGCGACATGCACGAGAATGGCGGCTGGACGCCGCATCTCCATTTCCAGATTTCGACCGATACCGGCCTGACGGCTGCGGAAATTCTGGGCGTGGGCGAAAATGCCTTTCTCGATGTATGGGCCGACATCTTCCCGGATGCCGCAGCCCTTGCCGACATTCCGGCGGAAGCTTTCCACCAGAGCGGGCGCACGCGCGCCGAAATCGTCAGCGCGCGCAAGGATATTCTGCTGCCGAACCTCTCCATCTCCTATTCCGAGCCGATCAAGTTCGTGCGCGGCGAGGGCGCATGGCTGATCGACAATCGGGGCCGCGCCTATCTCGACTGCTTCAACAACGTCTGCCATCTCGGCCATGCGCATCCGGAAGTGGTGGAGGCAATTGCCAGACAGGCGGCGATCCTCAACACCAATACGCGCTATCTCCACGACAATATCGTTTCCTATGCCGAGCGGATGACGGCGACCTTGCCGGAAGGTTTGACGGTGGCGTCATTTGCCTGTTCGGGCAGCGAGGCGAACAGTCTGGCGCTGCGCATGGCGCGCGCGCATTCGGGCCAGCGCGATGCGCTGGTGCTCGACTGGGCCTATCACGGCACGACGCAGGAACTGATCGACCTCAGCCCCTATAAATACAAGCGCAAGGGCGGCAAGGGCCGTCCGGACCATGTGTTCGAAGCCGCTATTCCCGACAGCTATCGCGCACCGGAAAACTGGCCGCTGGCGGAACATGGCAAGCGCTTTGCCGAAAGCGTGGCCGAACAGATCGAGGCCATCAAGAAATCTGGACGCGGCCCCGCCTTTTTCATTGCGGAATCGATCCCGAGCGTGGCCGGTCAGGTCTTCCTGCCAGAAGGCTATCTGCGTGAAGTCTATGCGATGGTGCGCGCTGCTGGCGGCGTCTGCATTGCAGATGAGGTGCAGGTCGGCTTCGGCCGTGTCGGCAGCCACTGGTGGGCGTTTGAAATGCAGGACGTGGTGCCGGATATCGTCACCATGGGCAAGCCCATCGGCAATGGCCACCCGATGTCGGCTGTGGTGACGACGCGCGAAGTCGCCGACAGCTTCAACAATGGCATGGAATATTTCAACACATTCGGCGGCAATCCGGTTTCCTGCGCGGCGGGTCTGGCGGTGCTGGATGTGATCGAACGTGACGGCCTGCGCCGCAATGCGCTGGAGACAGGCAACTATCTCCTCGACGGGTTCCGCGCAATGCAGAAGCGCTTCGATGTTATCGGCGATGTGCGCGGGCAGGGGCTGTTCCTCGGCATCGAACTGGTCACGGATCGCAAGACCAGGGAACCGGCAACCGCGCTGGCCAAGAAGATCAACGACGGCGCGCGCGAGCGCGGCATCCTGATGGGAACCGAAGGTCCGTTCGACAATGTGCTGAAAATGCGCCCGCCGATGATCTTCAGCCGCGCCAATGCGGGATCATCTCCTGAACGTTCTGGAGGACAGCTTCGCGGCTGCGCTGAAATAGGGCCTGACCCTAGTTCGTGTCTGATCGAAATAACAACAAGCCCGGCGGGCACGTCGCCGGGCAATGGATCGGCTTTGCTAAAATTCCGAGGTTAGGGCCGATATTCTGGGAGGAGGAACAATGAAAAATATTCTTTTGGGTTCGTTGCTGGCGGCGGGCTTTGCCCTGTCCGCTCAAGGTGGGGCGCAGGCCGACACGCTCTCGACGGTCAAGGAACGCGGCAAGCTCAATTGCGGCGTCAGCCAGGGCGTCGCCGGCTTTTCGTCGCCGGACGATCAGGGCAAATGGACCGGCTTCGACATCGATTTCTGCCGCGCGGTTTCGGCAGCGGTCTTCGGCGATCCCGACAAGGTGAGCTTCATTCCGCTTTCGACCAAGGAACGCTTTACCGCCTTGCAGTCCGGCACGGTCGATCTGCTTTCACGCCAGACGACGTGGACGCTCTCACGCGATGCGGGCATGGGCATTCTTTTTGTCGGCACGGCCTATTATGACGGGCAGGGCTTCCTGATCCGCAAGGACCTTGGCGTCGACAGCGCGCTGAAGCTCGACGGCGCGTCGGTTTGCACCGAACAGGGCACCACCACCGAACAGAACGCCGCCGATTATTTCAGCGCCAACAATATCAAGTATGAGCCGGTGGTGATCGATTCCGCCGACGGTATTCTGAAGGCGTTCGAAACGGGCCGCTGCGATGTCTACACGACCGACGCATCCGCGCTCTACGCGCAGCGTCTCAAGCTTGCCGAACCGGACGCCTTCACCGTTCTGCCGGAAGTGATTTCCAAGGAGCCGCTTGGACCTGCCGTCCGACAGGGCGACGATAAATGGTTCAACGTCGTCCGCTGGACCCTGTTCGCGCTGCTTGAGGCAGAGGAACTGGGCGTCACGCAGGCATCGGCTGAAGCGGACCTCAACTCAAAGAAGCCGGATGTGCGCCGTTTCCTCGGTTCGGAAGGCGACGGCGGCCAGCAGCTCGGCCTCGAGCCGAAATGGGCCTATAATGTCGTCTCCACGATTGGCAATTATGGTGAAATGTTTGAACGCACCATCGGCAAGGGCAGCCTGCTCAAGATCGACCGCGGCCTCAATGCACTGTGGAACAAGGGCGGGCTGATGTATGCGCCGCCTGTAAAGTAAAGCCAGATAAAGCAGATGAAAGAGCCCCGGAAAACCGGGGCTCTCTTGTTTTTACTTCTGCTTCGCAAAACCCTGTTCGCGCATCTGGCTGAGGCTCATCTTCGGGGAAAGCGCTTCGGGATCGATGCGGATTTCGATGAGGCCGGGTTTGCCGGACTTTTCGCAAGCCTCGAAGGCGGGGGCGAAATCCGCCGTCTTCTCCACCACTTCACCATGCAGGCCATAGGCGCGGGCCAATGCCGCGAAGTCGGGATTGGCAAGGCCGGTGCCCGAAACGCGGCCCGGATAAGTGCGCTCCTGATGCATGCGGATCGTGCCGTACATGCCGTTGTTCACGACGATGAAGATGGCATTGGCTCCATACTGCGCCGCCGTTGCCAGCTCCTGTCCGTTCATGAGGAAACAGCCGTCGCCTGCAAAGGCAATGACGGTGCGTTCCGGCGCGGTAAGCTTGGCGGCAACCGCAGCCGGTACGCCATAACCCATCGAGCCGTTGGTAGGCGCAAGCTGGCTGCGATAGGTGCGGTACTGGTAGAAGCGATGCGGCCAGGCGGAATAGTTGCCCGCGCCGTTGGTGATGATGGCGTCGGCTGGTAGATGCGCACGCAGCCATTCCATCACTTCGCCCATCTGAACTTCGCCGGGGATGACCGGCGACTTGATGTTGTCGCGATAATCGGCATTGGCGCTGTCGGTCCATGCCTTCCAGCGCGGATCGGCGACCGGCGCAAGCCTGGCCGCTGCCGCACAGAAGGCCGGCATGGAAGCATTGACCGGAACGTCCGCATGATAGACCCGGCCCAGTTCCTCAGCGCCCGGATGGATATGGACAAGCTTCTGCTGCGGCACCGGAATGGATACGAGTTCGTAGCCTTGCGTCGTCATTTCGCCAAGGCGTGCGCCGATCACGATCAGCAGGTCGGCATCGCGCACGCGCTGCGCCAGCCTGGGGCTGATCGAGGTGCCCATTTCGCCAGCATAAAGCGGGTGAGTGTTGTCGAACATATCCTGACAGCGGAAGGAAGCAGCGACCGGCAGGTGCATGTTTTCTGCAAATTTGCGCAGGTCGCTGACGGCATCGTCATTCCAGCCGCCACCGCCGACGATCACGAGCGGCCGTTCGGCCTTTGCAAGCAGCGCCTGCATGTCCTGCAACTGGTCCGCGCCCGGATGCATCTGAACCTGCTTATAGGCCGGTGCGTCGCTGACGGCGGCATAGGATGTCAGCATGTCTTCCGGCAGCGCGATCACGACCGGGCCGGGACGTCCGTTGACGGCGCGGTGAAAGGCCTGGCTGACGAGTTCCGGTATGCGGGCGGGATCGTCGATCTGGACGACCCATTTGGCCATCTGGCCGAACATGCGGCGATAATCGATTTCCTGAAACGCCTCGCGCTCGACCTGATCGCTGGCGACCTGTCCGATGAAGAGCAGCATCGGCGTCGAGTCTTGAAAAGCGGTGTGCACGCCGACGGAGGCGTTGGTCGCGCCCGGGCCGCGTGTGACGAAGCAGATGCCGGGCTTGCCGGTCAGCTTGCCATAGGCTTCCGCCATATAGGCCGCGCCGCCTTCCTGCCGGCAGACGATCAGGTCGATCGCATCGCTGGCATCGTGAAAGGCGTCAAGCGCAGCGAGATAGCTCTCGCCGGGTACGCAGAAGACGCGGTCGGCCCCATGGATGCGCAGCGCATCCACCAAAATCTGGCCTCCGGTACGGGCATTGGGTTTGCTCGTCATTGTATGCATTTCCTCAATCTCACCATGTCTGGCTCGCCATTCCCGGCTTGCCTTGCAAGGGCGGTTTTTCCGCCTCTTTTCAAAAAGATCGTCCCGAAATTCCGGACAATTCATGTGTTTGGGGGAACGGGAACTCATGGTCAGACGCACCCAAATGGCCGACAGGTGCACCGGGCCTTGGTCTCGCGGCCGGGTTTTACCCTCAGCCGTCTGCTTTTCCTCCCAGTCAAGCACGCTGATATGAACATAGCCAGCGGTGCGAATACAGATTAAACATCATGACCAAACAGTATGAACTCATGATGCACCGGTATGGAGGAAAGGCAATGGCCAGGGAAAAGACGGGCGAGATCCGCATCGGCATTGGCGGCTGGGCCTATGAACCGTGGGATGAGAGCTTCTATCCCGAGAAACTTCCGAAGAAGCGCCAGCTCGAATATGCGTCGAGCAAGCTCACTTCCATCGAAATCAACAGCACCTATTACGGTCCGCAGAAACCTGCGACCTTCGCCAAATGGCACGATGAAACACCGGACGGTTTCGTGTTTTCGCTGAAAGCGCCGCGTTTTTCCACCAATCGCCGCGTGCTGGCCGAAGCGGGCGAGAGCATTGAGAAGTTCATGACCGGCGGCATGATGGAGCTGAAAGACAAGCTGGGCGTGGTCAACTGGCAGTTCATGGGAACGAAGAAGTTCGACCCCGTGGATTTCGAGGCGTTCTTGAAGCTTCTGCCCAAGCGGGTCGACGGGCGCGATGTGCGCCACGCGGTGGAAGTGCGCCACGACAGTTTCAACTCGCCGGAGTTCATTGCGCTGCTGCGCGAATATGGTGTGGCGGTGGTGATTGCGGGCGACAGCGACTTTCCGCAATTTGCCGATATGACGGCGCCTTTCGCCTATTTCCGTATCATGGGGACGAAGGAAAGCCAGCCGGGCGGTTATGGCAAGGGCGAACTCGATCAGTGGGCGGCGCGCGCAAAGGCAGTTGCCGCCGGCGAGCTTGCCGAAGGGTTGAAGACCGTCACGCCGCCCGTTGCTGATTATATCGCCCGCGATGTCTATCTCTATGTCATCAGCGGCTATAAGGCGCATAATCCGCATGCGGCCATGGCCTTGATCGAACGGATAAAATGATGCCTCGTGGCGGCTGTTGATTTCATCTGAGTCGCCTGAGCATCATGTCAAAATTCGATCTTCCCGCGCTAGAAGCTTTCGTTCGCACCGTTCCGCAGCACTATAAGGGGCCGGGCGGCGCGGTCGCCGTGGTGAAGGATGGCAAGGTCGTCCTGCGCCACGCCTGGGGCTTTGCCGATCTTTCAGCGCGAAAGGCGATGACGCCGCAAACGCGCATGCCGATATGCTCGGTCAGCAAGCAGTTCACCTGCGCCGTGTTGCTGGACAGCGTTGGCGAGCCGGAAGTTCTTGACGATGCGCTTGCCGCCTATCTCGACAGGTTCACGGAAGAGCGCCCGAGCGTGCGCGACCTGTGCAACAACCAGTCGGGCCTGCGCGATTACTGGGCGCTGACTGTTCTGTGCGGGGCCGATCCGGAAGGCGTCTTGCTGCCGGAACAGGCGCAAAGCCTGCTGCGCCGCCTGAAGACCACGCATTCCGCGCCGGGCACGCATTATTCCTATTGCAACGGCAATTTCCGCATTCTGGCTGATCTTATCGAAAGCCATACGGGCCGAACCCTGGTCGAGCTTCTGGCGGAGCGTATTTTCAAGCCTGCGGGCATGAAGACCGCTGCACTCATCCCCGATACCGCGATGTTTGACGAATGCACCGGCTATGAGGGCGATACGGTGCGCGGGTTCCTGCCTGCCGTCAATCGCATCCACTGGATGGGCGATGCGGGCATCTGCGCGTCGCTCGACGACCTGATCGCCTGGGAACAGTTTATCGACGCGACACGCGACGACGAAGACGGAATCTATCGTCGCCTGAGTGGTCCGCAGACTTTCAGCGATGGCAATGCGGCTCCCTACGGTCTCGGCCTCAAGTTCGAGGAAGCAGGCGGCAGGCGGCTCACCGGCCATGGCGGGGCGCTGCGCGGCTGGCGCTGCCAGCGCTGGCACTGCGCCGATGAGCGTCTCTCGACGATTGCCCTGTTCAATTTTGAAGGCGGCGCGTCCGATGTCGCCTTCAAGCTGATGAATATCGCGCTTGACGTTTCCACGACGGAACAGGTCCGCGTCGAAGCCGATGCCGCTTGGTTCGGCTCGTGGCTGGACCATGAAACCGGCCTCGTGCTGAGCCTCGAAGATGCCGGGCGCGGGCGCATGAAGGCGCGTTTCGGCACCGGACCGGAAGTGATGGATGTGGTGGGCGAGAACGAAGCGCGCTCGTCGATGACCACGATCCGCCGCAAGGGCGATACGATCCATCTTGCGCGTGAGGATGAAAATCTGAGCCTGACGATGCAGCGCCTGAAAGGGGCGGCGAAGCAGGATATCGCAGGGCGCTATCGCAGCGAAGAGCTTGAAGCCGATCTTCTGATCGTCAATGAGGGCGGTGCATTCTACGGGGCGTTCGAGGGTTTTCTCGGCAAGAGCGATATGTATCCGCTCTATGAGGCAGGCCCGGACGTCTGGTTGCTGCCGGTGCAGCGCTCCATGGATGCGCCGTCGCCGGGCGAATGGAAACTTGTCTTCCATCGCGATGCCAAAAGCGGGATAACAGGCATGACCGTCGGCTGCTGGCTGGCGCGGCATGTGGACTACAGGAGAATTCCGGAATGAGCGAACTGAAAGTCAGGACCCGCGAGACGGGCGCCGTCGCTGAAATGCCGCATGGAAAGCTTCCGGTCATCACCACGCCGACCGGCGGCGTTGTCGAAATCGTCACCAGTGTCAGTCAGGCAGGCTTCAACCCGCTCGACCTCATCTATTCGTCGGTCGCGGCCTGCATGGCGCTCAGCGCGCGCATTGCTGCCGGCAAGCTCGAGCTGAAGGACAAACTCACCGATGTGCGGGTGGAGGTGAAGGGCGACAAGGCGCATGAAGGGCCGTCGCGCATCGAGCGGTTCGATATCACCTTTCATTTCGGCGGCGATCTGACCGGGGACGAAAAGCACCGGCTAGCCGAAATGGCCGAGGAAATCTGCACGGTCAGCAATACGCTGCGCGGCGAGCCGCAGTTTGATCTGAAGGTATCGTAACCTTGAGAGTGGTTCTATACGATAGAGCCGTAAGAACCTCTCCCTTTCTCCTTTACCGCATTTTCGAACGCAACACCGGTTCCCACTTTTGCTGGAAAATGCTCAAATAACGTCCCGGATGCGATCGACGCCAAGCTTGATGACGCTTTCCATGGCCTGACGCGCTTTCTGCGGGTCGCGCGATGCGATGGCATGGGCAATGCGCAGGTGATTGGCCGCGCATTCGGCAATGCCTTCCCGCGATGCCGCAGGCGATGAAAGCTGGAACGAGATTGCAAGCGCCGCCTCGATCAGGCCGCTGACCGAGCGCATGAACGGGTTGCCCGACATGCGGGCGATGGCAAGATGGAATTCCAGATCGACCTTGGCGATGGATTCAGGCGTGTGGTCGGGGTTGTCGAATTTGGCGGCGAGGGCGTAAAGTTCGACGATCTCGTCGCTGGAGGCGCGCTCTGCTGCCGCAGCCGCAGCCGCCGGTTCCAGCGCCATGCGCATTTCCGCCAGATGATCCACGAAGACCTCATCGAAGCCCGCCTCGAAGCGCCAGGTCAAAACGTCGGGATCGAAGAAATTCCAGCTGGCATGGCCCAGAACGCGCGTGCCGACCTTGGCCTTGGGTTCGATCAGGCGCTTGGCGGCAAGCGTCTTCATCGCCTCGCGCAGGACGGTGCGGGATACGCCGAAGCGCAGCGAAAGTTCATGGTCGCCGGGAAGGATCGAGCCTTCGGGAATGTTGCCCGCGACGATCCCACGGCCCAGTTCCCCCACAACCACCGCGTGGCTGTTATGGCGCTTGCGTCCGGTTATGGCCGTTTCCAGCAATCCCAATTCAGGCCTCCTTCATGCGTTGCCGCGCGTGTTTTATATCGGAAAACCACAAGAGTCCCCGTTGCAGGGCGATAAACAGAAACAGCAATATACCGATAGCAATTTTCGTCCACCATGAAGACAGCGTTCCGTCGAAAACAATGTAGGTCTGGATCAGCCCCTGTATGAGAATGCCGACGAATGTGCCTGCCACAAGGCCCGCGCCGCCCGTCAGGAGCGTCCCGCCGATCACCACCGAAGCGATGGCGTCGAGTTCCACGCCGACCGTCGCCAGCGAATAGCCGGACGAGGTGTAAAGCGTATAGACGATCCCGGCGAGGCCGGAAAGCACGCCCGACATCGTATAGATGGCGATTGTGGTGCGGGCAATCGGAACGCCCATCAGTTCCGCCGATTGCTGGTTGCCGCCAAGCGCATAGATATTGGCGCCGAAGCGCGTGCGATGGGCGATGATGCCGCCGACGATGAAGACCGCGAGCATGAGCATGGCGATGAATGTCAGCCTTCCGCCGCCCGGAAGCCGGAGATAAAGCCCCTGCAAGCTATCGAGAAACGGATGCGCTATGGGTACGGATTGGGTGGAGATGAGAAAGGCCGCGCCGCGTGCCAGAAACATGCCGGCAAGCGTGGCGACGAAAGGCGGGATGCCAAGGAAATGGATCATCACGCCCATCCACGCCCCGAACAAGGCCGCGATCACCAGAATGAGCGCGAAAGCCACGAGCGGGTGCACGCCGAGCTGCCCCACCAGAACGGCGACGAAGACGCTGGTAAAGGCGATGACCGAGCCGACCGAAAGGTCGATGCCGCCCGAAAGGATCACGAATGTCATGCCCACGGCGGCAATGCCCAGAAAGGCATTGTCGGTCAGAAGATTGCCGATCACCCGCGTCGACAGCATGTTCGGAAACTGGATGATGCAGATCGCATAGGCAAGCAGGAAGATTGCAACGGTTGTCAGGAAAGGCAGATTGCGTAGCGCTCTCATTGCTGTGCTCCCTGCTGGCTTTGGCGGACCGGCTTGGCTCCGTCGCCCTTGCGCTCGGAGCGCAGGAAGGCGATCAGCTGGACGATGGCCGGCGACTGGAAGGTGAGTACGATCACGATGATGATCGCCTTGATGATGAGGTTGAATTCCGGTGGAAAGCCCGCCATCAGGATGCCGGTATTGATCGACTGGATGATGAGAGCACCGAGCAGCGAGGCCATGATCGAGAAACGTCCGCCATTGAGCGACGTGCCGCCGATGACCACCGCCAGAATGGCGTCGAGTTCGAGCCACAGCCCTGCATTGTTGGCGTCCGCGCCGCGAATATCCGCCGCCGCGATCAGCCCGGCAAGGGCTGCGCCAACGCCGGAAACCGCATAGACGCTGAACAGGAGAAAGTGCGCCTTGACCCCCGCCAGCATCGCCGCGCGACGGTTGATGCCGGTTGCTTCGATCAGGAAGCCGAGCGCGCTCGTGCGTACGGCAAGGCCCACTGCGAGACCGGCCAGAATCCAGATCAGGACCGGAACGGGCACGCCGAGGAAGGAGCCGGAACCAAGTGCGGCAAAGGAATCATTGTTGAAGGTCAGGATCGCGCCTTCGGTGATAAGCTGCGCGATGCCGCGCCCCGCCACCATCAGGATGAGCGTTGCAATGATCGGCTGGAGATCGAAGACGGCGACCAGGAAGCCGTTCCACAGGCCGCAGAGCAGGCCGACGCCAAGTGCGGCCGGAATGACGATAGCAAGCGGATAGCCCGCCACGATGAGCGAAGCGGCAAAGGCGCCGCTGATCGCCATCACCGCGCCGACCGAAAGGTCGATGCCGCGGGTCGCGATCACAAGCGTCATGCCGACGGACAGGATGGCGACGGGCGCCGCACGCACCAGAATATCGATCAGGCTGCCATAGAGGCGTCCGTTCTGGAAAGAGATGTCGAGAAATCCGGGCGCGATGATGGTGTTTGCCGCCAGAATGAGCACGAGGGCAGCGAGCTGGGGGGCAAGTCTTTTCAGTTTTCTGGTCATGCGGGCAATCATGCTGCCGCTTCCTTTTCGCTTCCGGTCTCTGCGATTGCGCGCACGATGTTGTCGGCGGTGATTTCCTCGCCTTTCAGTTCCGCGACATGGCGGCGATCCGAGAGGACGACGACACGGTTGGCCACGGCGGCAAGCTCCTCGAATTCCGACGAGATGATGACGAGCGACATGCCTTCGGCGCAAAGCTCGCCGATGAGCTTGAGGATTTCGGCATGGGCGCCGATATCGATGCCGCGCGTTGGCTCATCCAGGATCAGGAGACGCGGATCGGTAGCGAGCCAGCGCGCCAGAATGGCTTTCTGCTGGTTGCCGCCGGACAGGAACTTGATCGGCTTGTCGGGATCGGGAGGCCGAATATCAAGCGCCTTGATGTAACGCTGGGCAAGCGCCGTCTTCTCACGTGAAGAGATCGGTCTCGACCAGCCACGCTTCGCCTGAACGGCGAGCGCAATGTTTTCGGCCACCGAAAAATCGCCGATGATGCCATCGGTCTTGCGCTCTTCCGGACAAAAGGCAAAGCGCTCGGCAATCGCGGCAACGGGCGAGGGCAGCCGGGTCTCCTTTCCATCGACGGTCAGGCTTCCGCTATCGGTCTGATCGACGCCGAACATCAAAAGTGCGGTTTCGGTGCGGCCGGAACCGAGCAACCCGGCAATGCCGACGGCTTCTCCGGGCCTGATCGAGAGATCGAATGGCGCAACGCTGCCCTTTTTGCCGAAGTCCGAAAAACGGATCGGCGCGACCGTTTCCGCGCTGACATCCTCGGTGAGCTGGCGGCGCACGGTTTCCTGCAATTGATGGCCCAGCATCATAGAAATAAGGTCGGTGCGCGGCAGGTCCGACAGGTTTCGACTGCCGACCAGACGACCGTTGCGCAGCACGGTGGCGCAATCAGCAATCGCATAGACCTGATCCAGAAAATGGGTGATGACAATGATGCCAAGGCCTTCAGCCTTCAACTGGCGCAGAACGCCAAATAGCATTTCGACTTCACGCGCGTCGAGACTGGCGGTCGGCTCATCGAGCACCAGCACCTTGCCGGAAAGATCGACGGCGCGGGCAATGGCGATGATCTGGCGGATGGCGACGGAATAGGCAGACAGAGGCGCACCGACATCAATAGCGAGGCCGTAGCGCGAAAGGAGTTGCGCTGCATCCCTTTCCATCCGCCCGCGATCGACCAGCCCGAAGCGCCTGGGCTGGCGTCCAAGGAACAGGTTTTCTGCAACCGTCAGGTTTTCGAGCAGGTTCACTTCCTGATAGACCGTGCCGATGCCGAGCGTCTGGGCTTCCGCCACGGATGCGGGCGCAATCGGCTGGCCTTCAAGCAGGATCGATCCATCGAAGCCGTGATAGGCGCCGGTCAGGATCTTGATGAGCGTGGATTTGCCCGCGCCGTTTTCGCCGAGCAAGGCGTGGATTTCGCCGCGGTGAAGCGTGAAATCGACATGGTCGAGCGCGGTTACGCCCAGAAAGGATTTGGTGATCGAACGGGCTTCAAGAAGCGGTGTTCCCACCGCCGATGCAGCGTCTTTTGCAGCCATGGCATTCTTCCGTTTGCGCTTCGCAAAGGGGTATCCGGGCCGACAGCGGCCCGGATGAAGCGGATCAGTAGCCGAGGCCCTTCTTGGCTTCGTAGACGGCCTTCGGATCGTCAGCCTGTGTATAAAGCTTCGATTCCGTCTGGATCCATTTCGGCGGAACGGTGCCCTTGTCCTTGAAGGCTTCAATCGCGTCGAAGGCCGGGCCTGCCATGTTCGGCGTCAGCTCGACGGTTGCGTTGGCTTCTCCAGCCGCCATGGCCTGAAAGATATCCGGCACGGAGTCGATCGACACGATCTTGATTTCCGTACCCGGCTTCAGGCCAGCTTCCTTGATGGCCTGGATGGCGCCGACGGCCATGTCGTCATTATGGGCGTAGACCGCGCAGATATTCTTGCCGCCGCCTTCGGCCTTGATGAAGCTTTCCATGACTTCCTTGCCCTTGGTGCGGGTGAAGTCACCGGTCTGCGAACGGGTGATCTTGATGTTGTCGTGTCCCTTGATCGCGTCCTCAAAGCCCTTCTTGCGGTTGATGGCAGGCGAGGAGCCGGTGGTGCCCTGAAGCTCAACCACGTTGCATGGCTTGTCGCCCACATCCTTCACCAGCCAGTCGCCGGCCACCTTGCCTTCATGCACCTGGTCGGAGGTGACGGCGGTGAGGTAAAGATCTTCCGGGGAATCGATCTGGCGATCAAGCAGCACGACCGGAATTTCCGCTTCCTTGGCTTCCTTCAAGACCGCATCCCAGCCGGTGGAAACGACCGGCGCGATCAGGATCGCATCGACGCCTTGAGCAATGAAGCCGCGGACGGCCTTGATCTGGTTTTCCTGCTTTTGCTGGGCGTCGGCGAATTTCAGCGTATAGCCGCGCTTTTCGGCTTCCTGCTTGGTCAGGGCCGTTTCTGCGGCGCGCCAGCCCGATTCCGAACCGATCTGCGAAAAGCCGACCGTCAGCGATGCGGCGGATGCGCTCGAAATCAGGGCAAGCGATAGTGCGGCCGTCAGAGCCGCCAGACTGCGTTTCATGATAGTTCCTCCCAATAATAAGGCCCTCCCGGCCTTCGTGTTTATGAAGCATATAATATTACTTTATGGCAAGCGCCTTTCGATAATTCCCAATAAAATGCTGGTGTGACAAACGGGCAATATCTAAATTTATGAATATGAAACAAAGGCTTGTATCATTGCGCGGGGAGCAGCTTTTCTGAACGATGCATGTGGGGGCGTCTGCTTGCTTGACAAAGCAGCCTGCAGCAAAATAGTCATATTAATAACGCGAACCGTGGATTGACGCCTTGTGGTGTTTTTCAAGCGGTCAGGGTGAATTCCGCAAAGGGTAATGCGGAAAACGGGAGGTTTAATGTTACGTCTGGTCCAGTTCCGCGACGAAAGCGGAGAAATGCGTGTGGCTGCCTGCAATGACGAGGGAGCGGCGCATGTCGTCAGGGGCGTGGCAACGACCTATGAACTGGCCTCGGCGGCAATTGCCGCAGGCGTCAGCCTTGAAGAACAGGTGGCGAAGAGCGGCAAGGGTGAAGCTGTCGATATCGATGCCGCCCTGGCAGCGGGCCGCGTCGGCCTGCCGATCACGCATGCCGATCCGGCCCATCTGATCGTGGCCGGTACGGGCTTGACGCATCTGGGTTCCGCCGATGGCCGCGACAAGATGCACAAGGCCGCGCAGGCTGCCGAGAAGCCGACCGATTCCATGCGCATGTTCCTGATGGGCGTCGAAGGCGGCAAGCCGCAGCCGGGTGAGACCGGCGTTCAGCCGGAATGGTTCTACAAGGGCGACGGCTCCGCGCTGGTCGCTACCGGTGGCGAACTGGTTTCGCCTTCCTTTGCCGAAGATGGCGGCGAAGAGCCGGAGCTTGCAGGCATCTATCTGATCGGCCCGGATGGTACGCCGTTCCGGCTCGGCTTCTGCCTTGCCAACGAGTTTTCCGACCATGTGACCGAAAAGCAGAACTATCTCTGGCTTGCCCATTCCAAACTGCGGCAGGCGGCGCTTGGGCCGGAGCTTTATGTGGGCGCGCTGCCGGATCATGTGGAAGGCGTTTCACGCATTCGTCGCGGCGATGAGATCATTTTTGAAAAGCCGTTCCTGTCGGGCGAAGCGAACATGTCGCACACCATCGCCAATCTAGAACATCATCATTTCAAATATGAGCTGTTCCGCCGTCCGGGCGACATTCATGTCCACTTCTTCGGCACGGCGACCCTGTCCTTCTCGGAAGGCGTGAAGACGGAAACTGGCGACCGGTTCGAGATTTCCGCCAAGCCGTTCCGCTATCCGCTGGTCAACAGGCTGGCGCAGGCGTCCGCCGAAGACGTTGTTGTGAAGGCGCTCTGAAATGGCGGCTGAATCGAACATCGCTGTCGCAATCGTCGGTCTCGGCAAGATCGCGCGCGACCAGCATCTGCCGTCCATCGAGGCCGTCGATGGCATCGAGCTGAAAGCCATCGCCAGCCGCAATGCCGGGCTGGACGGCCTGTCGTCCTTTCACGATATCGATGCGCTGCTTGGCAGCGATGTCGCCATTGACGCGGTGTCGCTCTGCACGCCGCCGCAAGGGCGTTTTCAACAGGCTTACGCGGCCCTGAAGGCGCGCAAGCATGTGATGCTGGAAAAACCTCCGGGCGCGACCATTTCGGAAGTGCAGGCGCTGGAACGGCTCGCGCAAGCGGCAGGCGTGACGCTTTATGCTACGTGGCATTCGCGGGAAGCGGCAGCGGTCGAACCGGCGCGGGAATTCCTGAAAGATGCGGAAATCCGTTCGGTCTCGGTCATATGGAAGGAAGATGTGCGCCACTGGCATCCCGGCCAGCAATGGATATGGGAGCCGGGCGGGCTCGGTGTGTTCGATCCGGGCATCAATGCGCTTTCCATCGTGACGCATATCCTGCCGGAGCGCTTTTTCCTGAAGCAGTCCGATCTGTATTTTCCTGAAAACCGTGCAGCGCCGATTGCCGCCGATCTCAAATTTGAGACGGAAAGCGGCTTGCCGGTTTCGTTCGAGCTGGACTGGCGCCAGACCGGCCCGCAGACCTGGGACATTCGCGTCGAGACCGACAAGGGCACGGTTCTGCTCAGTCATGGCGGCAGCCGCCTGGCCATTGCCGGAACCGAGAAGATGGCCGAGCCGGACCGCGAATATCAACGACTTTACAAGCGTTTCGTGCAATTGATCCGTGCGGGGCGTTCGGATGTCGATCTCGCTCCGCTGACCCATGTGGCCGATGCGTTTCTGCTCGGAAAGCGACATGTCGTCGAAGCATTTGAAGATTAAAGCGCATCCCGAAAAGTGTGAAACGGTTTTCGGACAAGATGCGCGATGAACCAAACATTTGGAATGTCGATCTGATTTTAAGGATCGGCGTCGAAGGAATCGAGACCGCTGTCCGGTCTCTCACCCACGCAGGACAATGAAATGAACAAGCCCGTCTCTCCGAAACCGCCAAAGTTCCGCTCCCGCGCCTGGTTCGACAATCCCGATAATGTCGACATGACCGCGCTCTATCTGGAGCGCTACATGAATTACGGCCTGAGCCAGGAAGAGCTGCAGTCCGGTCGCCCGATCATCGGCATTGCGCAGACGGGTTCCGACCTCTCGCCTTGCAACCGTCATCATCTGGAACTGGCCAAGCGCGTGCGCGAAGGCGTGCGTGAGGCTGGCGGCATTGTCATCGAGTTTCCGGTCCATCCGATCCAGGAAACCGGCAAGCGCCCGACGGCGGGCCTCGACCGCAACCTTGCCTATCTCGGCCTCGTGGAAGTGCTTTACGGCTACCCGCTCGACGGCGTGGTGCTGACGATCGGCTGCGACAAGACCACGCCCGCCTGCCTTATGGCGGCGGCAACCGTCAACATTCCGGCCATCGCCCTTTCGGTCGGTCCGATGCTCAATGGCTGGTTCCGTGGCGAACGCACCGGTTCGGGCACCATCGTCTGGAAGGCGCGCGAACTGCTCGCCAAGGGTGAAATCGACTATCAGGGCTTCGTGAAGCTCGTTGCTTCCTCGGCTCCATCGACCGGCTATTGCAACACGATGGGCACGGCGACGACGATGAACTCGCTTGCCGAAGCGCTCGGCATGCAGCTTCCCGGTTCCGCCGCCATCCCGGCGCCCTATCGCGACCGGCAGGAAGTGGCTTATCTCACCGGACGCCGCATCGTGGAAATGGTTCATGAAGACCTGAAGCCGTCGGATATTCTGACCAAGGATGCCTTCGTCAATGCGATCCGCGTCAATTCCGCTATCGGCGGCTCGACCAATGCGCCGATCCACCTGAACGCACTTGCCCGCCATGTCGGCGTGGACCTGACGGTCGATGACTGGCAGAAATATGGCGAGGAAATTCCGCTTCTGGTCAATCTCCAGCCCGCCGGTGAATATCTCGGCGAGGACTATTACCATGCCGGCGGCGTACCGGCTGTCGTCAATCAGCTGATGGGGCAGGGCCTCATCAATGAGGACGCGCTGACCGTCAACGGCAAGACCATCGGCGAGAACTGCAGGAACGCGACTATTGAAGACGGCAATGTCATCAAGACCTACGACCAGCCGCTGAAGAAACATGCCGGTTTCCGCGTGCTGCGCGGCAATCTGTTCTCGTCGGCGATCATGAAGCTCAGCGTGATTTCGGACGAGTTCCGCAATCGCTACCTGTCCGACGACAAGGACCCGAATGCCTTTGAAGGCAAGGCGGTCGTGTTTGACGGACCGGAAGATTATCATCACCGCATCGACGATCCGTCGCTGGAAATCGACGAGCATACGGTGCTGTTCATGCGCGGTGCAGGCCCGATCGGCTATCCGGGCGCGGCGGAAGTCGTCAACATGCGCGCGCCGGATTATCTCTTGAAGAAGGGCGTTACTTCGCTGCCTTGCATCGGCGACGGTCGCCAGTCGGGCACATCGGGTTCGCCTTCGATCCTCAACGCTTCGCCGGAAGCGGCCGCGGGCGGCGGACTGGCCATTCTGAAGACCGGCGACCGCGTGCGCATCGATCTCGGTCGCGGCACGGCGGATATTCTGATCTCGGATGAGGAACTGGCCGAGCGCCGCAAGGCGCTGGAAGCTGCGGGCGGCTATAAATATCCGGAAAGCCAGACGCCGTGGCAGGAAATCCAGCGCGCCGTTGTCGGCCAGATGGAAACCGGCGCGGTTCTGGAAAATGCGGTCAAGTATCAGGATATCGCGCATACGCGCGGCCTGCCGCGAGACAATCACTAAGGCCGGTCCCGATGGCTCTCGATAAAAAGCCATTTGCAGCAGTAGCGGACTGGGGCACCACCCGGTTCCGCCTCTGGACGCTGGATGCCGATGGCAATGTGCTGGGCGAAAGCCGTGGCGATGACGGTCTGCTGCAGGCAAAGGAAGCCGGTTTCGAGCCAACGCTCGAACGGCACCTTGCTTCTGTCGGCGCAGCGGATGATCTGCCGGTGGTGATATGCGGCATGGCCGGTTCGCGGACCGGCTGGATCGAAGCGCCCTATATGAGCCTGCCCGCCGGGCTGGAGGGCATTGTGAAGGCGGCGGTGCGCGTGCCTGCGCGTCGCCACGTCATCATGCTGCCGGGTGTCGCGCGCCGGGACGAACTGGCCCCCGACGTGATGCGTGGGGAGGAAACCAAGCTTCTGGGCCTCGTGCATCGCGGAACGCGGGATGCGGTGGTGGTCATGCCCGGCACCCATGCCAAATGGGTGCGGATTGCCGATGGCGGTCTCGCCGATTATCGCACCTTCATGACCGGCGAAATGTTCGCTCTCCTGAAGGATAAATCGGTGCTGGCCGGTGCGCTGGAAGGTGCGGGTGCGGTCGATCCGAATGGCGAGGCTTTCGCTGCGGGTGTGAAAGCCTCGCTGGAAAGTCCGGCGCTGATTTCCAACGCGCTCTTTTCCGTTCGTGCAGGCTGGCTCGTGCATGATCGCAAGCCGACGGACCAATTGGCCCGTCTGTCGGGCCTGCTGATCGGGCTGGAAGTTGCTGGCGGGCGCACGCTCCATGGCGGACCTGAAGAAGTGCTGCTCCTTTCGGACGACACGATGGGGGCGCTTTATGCCAGCGCGCTTGAAATCGCGGGGCTGAAGGTCCGGCGCGTGGCGGCGGACGAGCTGGTACGGGATGGTCTCTTCATGGCGGCAAGACACGCCTTCGGAGGAATTGCGCAATGAGCGGGCATATCGCATGGCCGAAATTGCGCTATCCGCTGGTCGCTATCCTGCGCGGCATCCGCTGGCAAGAAACCGAGGCGATTGTCGGCGCGCTGATCGAGACGGGTTTCGAGGCTATCGAAATCCCGCTCAATTCGCCGGAACCTTTCGTGTCGATCGAAAAGGCCGCCAAGCTCGCGCCTGCCAATGTGCTGATTGGCGCGGGAACAGTGCTGAGTGTCGAAGATGTGGACCGCCTCAATGATGTCGGCGGCAGGCTGCTGGTGAGCCCGAATGTCGAGCAGGAGGTCATCCGCCGTGCCGGACAGCATGGCATGGTGACGATGCCGGGCGTGTTCACGCCGACGGAAGCTTTCACGGCGATCCGCGCAGGCGCGTCGGCGCTGAAATTCTTTCCGGCAAGCGTGCTGGGTGCTGACGGCATCAAGGGCGGTATGCGCCGTCTTGCCGAAGGATATTCCGGTCGGCGCCGTGGGCGGTGTTTCCGAGGCTGATTTTGCGACCTATCGGACAGCGGGAGTAAGCTGCTTCGGTTTGGGTTCCAGTCTTTACAAGGCCGGCTTTACGGCGGCCGAAGTTCGTGAACGTGCTGAGCGCGCGGTTGCGGCATGGGACAAGATCGCGGGCTGAGAAGCTTCGCGACGGGAAGAATTCCGCGTGGCCGGAAGGTGGGGGCGGAAATTTTGGGAGAACGACAGGCAGAAAAACCTGTCCCAATTTGGGAGTGAGACAATGGCAGGCATGAAATCTCTAACACTGGCAGTCGCGATGGCCGCGCTTGCCTTTAGCGGTCTGGCGCATGCGGAAGACAAGGGTCTTGTCGCCGTCGCCATGCCGACGAAGTCTTCGGCGCGCTGGATCGCCGATGGCGACAACATGGTCAAGGTGCTGAAGGAACGCGGCTACCAGACCGATCTTCAATACGCCGAAGACGACGTGCCCAACCAGCTTGCGCAGATCGAAAACATGGTGACCAAGGGCGCCAAGGTTCTCGTGGTTGCATCGATCGACGGCACGACGCTTTCCGACGTGCTGGCCAAGGCACATGACGCAGGCATCAAGGTCATCGCCTATGATCGCCTGATCCGCGATACGCCGAATGTCGATTACTATGCGACCTTCGACAATTTCCAGGTCGGCGTGCTGCAGGCGCAGTCTATTGAAAAGGCTCTGGACCTGAAGAACAAGCCGGGCCCGTTCAATATCGAGCTTTTCGGCGGCTCGCCGGACGATAACAACGCCTACTTCTTCTACAACGGCGCGATGTCGGTGCTTCAGCCTTATATCGATAGCGGCAAGGTCGTTATCGGCAGCGGCCAGACCGGCATGGACAAGGTGGCGACCCTGCGCTGGGACGGTGCAACCGCTCAGGCCCGCATGGATTCGATCCTTTCCGCCTATTATGCCGACAAGAAGCTCGATGCGGTCCTGTCGCCTTATGACGGCATTTCCATCGGTATCCTGTCGTCGCTCAAGGGTGTAGGCTATGGCAGTGGCGACATGCCGATGCCGGTCGTCTCCGGTCAGGACGCGGAAGTGCCTTCGGTGAAGTCGATCCTCGCCGGTGAGCAGAACTCGACCATCTTCAAGGATACCCGTGAACTCGCCAAGGTCACGGTCGACATGGTCGATGCGCTGATGAGCGGCAAGGAGCCGGAAGTCAACGACACCAAGACCTATGACAATGGCGTCAAGGTCGTGCCGTCCTACCTGCTCAAGCCGGTGATCGTCGACAAGTCGAACTGGAAGCAGGTTCTGGTCGATAGCGGTTACTACAAGGAAGACCAGATTCAGTAATTTATTGTTCCGGGCGTATCGGAGGATGTGCCCGGAACTATTCTGCAAGCCATTGCCCCAAACCCCCCAGCCTTTCGGCTGGGGTAGGCTTGGCGATTGACAGCGTTGTCTTTCCAGCGCGGGCAATGGTTGCAGAATTTGTAATGGGAGCGAGCGATGAATGTAGCCAATCCTGTCCTGCGCGAGCAGCCTGACGGCGAGCCGGATATCGCCGGCAAGCCGCTTCTGGAAATGCGCGGCATCAGCAAGTCTTTCGGGGTTGTCAAAGCGCTGAGCGATGTCAATTTTACCGTGATGCCGGGCGAGATCCACGCCTTTGTGGGTGAGAACGGGGCGGGCAAGTCGACCTTGATGAAGGTGCTGTCGGGGGTCTATCCGCATGGCAGCTATGAGGGGTCGATCTTCTTCGACGGCGAGGAACGGCAGTTTCGCGACATCAACGATTCCGAAGCGCTTGGCATCGTCATCATCCATCAGGAACTGGCGCTCATACCGCTGATGACGATTGCCGAGAACATTTTCCTCGTCAATCCGCCCGCGAGCTATGGCGTCATCGACCGCAGCACGGTGCACAAGCGCACCCGCGAGCTTTTGCAGAAGGTCGGCCTGTCGGAACAGCCAGATACGCTCGTCACCGATATCGGCGTGGGCAAGCAGCAGCTTGTCGAAATCGCCAAGGCATTGTCGAAGCGCGTGCGGCTCCTGATCCTCGACGAACCGACCGCGAGCCTCAACGAGACCGACAGCGCGGCGTTGCTGGCGCTTCTGCGGGAGTTTCGCGCGCAGGGCATCACGTCGATCCTCATTTCGCACAAGCTCAATGAAATCCGCGAGGTCGCCGACAAGATCACCGTGCTGCGCGACGGCAAGGCGGTGGCCACGCTGGATTGTCATGCAGGCGAAGTGGAGGAGGACGACATCATCCGCAAGATGGTGGATCGCGACCTGGAAAGCCGCTACCCGAAGCGTGATCCCAAGATCGGCGATGTCATCTTCGAAGTCGATAACTGGTCGGTCTATCATCCGCTGCATCCCGAGCGTCATTCGGTCAAGAACGTATCGTTCAAGGTGCGGGCGGGCGAAATCGTCGGCATTGCCGGTTTGATGGGCGCGGGCCGCACGGAATTCGCCATGAGCCTTTTCGGGCGTTCATGGGGAACGAATATCAGCGGCGACGCACGCATCAACGGTCGGCAGGCGGATATTTCCACCGTCGCGCGGGCGATCAAGGCAGGGCTTGCCTATGTGACCGAGGACCGCAAGAAGCTCGGCCTGGTCTTAGGCGAAAACATTTCGCGTAACATCTCGCTCGCGCACTTGCGCGGCGTCAGTCCGAAAGGCGTCATCGACGACATTCGCGAAATGAAGATCGCGAATTCCTATCGCGAGCAGATGAGCATTCGCTGCCACAACGTCTATCAGGAAACCGGCACGCTTTCGGGCGGCAACCAGCAGAAGGTCGTGCTGTCGAAGTGGCTCTTCACCGGCCCCGACGTGCTCATCCTCGACGAGCCGACGCGCGGCATCGATGTCGGCGCGAAATACGACATCTACACAATCATCAATTCACTGGCAGACAGCGGCAAGGGCGTGGTCGTCATTTCTTCGGAAATGCCGGAACTGATCGGCATCTGCGACCGCATCGTCGTCATGCATGAAGGTGCCTTTGTCGGCGAAGTCGCCGGCGAGGAAGCAACGCAGGAAAACATCATGCGCGCCATCATGCGGAACAAGGGAAAACGGCAATGAGCGAGAATATCATCGGAAGCAGTGGATCGAAAGTTCCTGCAAGCAGCGTGGGGCGTTATCTCAAGAACAATCTGCGTGAATCCGGCATGCTGCTCTCGCTGGTCGCGATCATGATATTTTTCCAGATCGTGACGGGCGGCGTGCTGATGAAGCCGCTGAACCTCACCAATCTGGTGCTGCAGAACAGCTATATCGTCATCATGGCATTGGGGATGCTTCTCATCATCGTCACCGGCCATATCGATCTTTCGGTCGGCTCGGTCTGCGGTTTTATCGGCGCGCTTGCCGCCGTGATGATGGTGAGGCTCGGCGTGCCCTTTCCCATCGCGGCAATTCTCTGCCTGCTGGTGGGCGGTCTCATCGGCGCGATACAGGGGTTCTGGGTCGCCTATTTCAACATTCCGTCCTTCATCGTCACACTCGCGGGCATGCTGGTCTTCAAGGGCCTGATGCTGGCCGTGCTGGGCGGGCAGTCGGTGGGCCCGTTTCCGGTCGTGTTCCAGAAACTGTCGTCCGGCTTCATACCGGAAATCATCGGTACGACCGGCGGTGTGTATCTGACATCGCTCATCATCGGCGTGCTGCTTGCCGGTTTCATGATCTGGCAGAACGTGAAATCACGCCAGCGCCATATTGCCCATGAAGTGGAAACGGAGCCGTTCGGCCTGTTCGTCATCAAGAACATTCTGTTCTTTGCAGCGATTGCCTATCTGTCGCTCTTGATTTCCATGCATCGCGGCTTGCCGAACGTGCTCATCATCATGGCGGTTCTGATTGCGGCCTATGCGTTTCTCACCAACCGGACGGTGCTCGGACGGCAGATCTATGCAGTGGGCGGAAACCGCCATGCGGCAAAGCTTTCCGGCGTGAAGACCGAGCGGCTGACCTTCCTCGCTTTCGTCAATATGGGCGTGCTGGCAGCACTTGCCGGTCTTGTCTTCGCGGCGCGCCTCAATACGGCGACGCCGAAGGCCGGCATCGGCTTCGAGCTGGACGTGATCGCCGCTTGCTTCATCGGCGGCGCATCGGCCTATGGCGGTGTGGGCCGTGTGACGGGTGCGGTGATCGGCGCGCTCATCATGGGCGTCATGAACAACGGCATGTCGATCCTCGGCATCGGCATCGACTATCAGCAGGTCATCAAGGGGATCGTGCTGCTGGGGGCTGTCTGCATCGACGTCTATAACCAGAAGCGCTGATATTTCGGCTCTGGTGGCCTGCAAATGGCGTTGTTTTGCTCTTCCGGTGCTCACGTACCTTTAAGTACGTTGCGCGCCGGTTCTCAAACTCCACCATTTTCGGCTCACCATAGCCAAAATACGCCTGGTGCTTCGCCGTCGGGGGCGGGCGAAGCTCCAGACCACGCCGGAAGCTATTCCGGCGCGGTTCTGTGTTTGGGGGAAATCATTGCAGCTTTGTCTGTCGCGACGCTTATCCCTCATCCTGAGGTGCGGAGCGGAGCGAAGCCTCGAAGGACGAGGGCAGGCGTTGTGCGTTTTCCCTCGCCCTTCGATCCTTCGACAAGCTCAGGATGAGGAGCGAAGAAAAATGGGTGCGTCGTGCCTCAGATCGCCGTGCGGCGGGCGTGATCGAGATAGATTTCGCGCAGGCGCCGGGCGACAGGGCCGGGTTTGCCATCGCCGACGGACTTTTCATCAATGACGGTGATCGGCGTGACGAATGTGCCTGCGCTGGTGAGGAAAGCTTCCTTTGCCGCATAGGCCTCATCGATGGTGAAAAGGCGCTCCTCCAGCTTCATGCCGGTCTCGGCGATCAGTTGCAGCAGCGACAGGCGCGTGCAGCCGGGCAGGATGGAATTGCTGTTGGGGCGCGTGACGATGACGTCATCCTGTGTGACGATATAGGCGGTGGACGACGCACCTTCGGTCACATAGCCGTCCTCGATCATCCACGCTTCATCGCAGCCGGCATTCTTGGCGATTTCCTTGGCGAGCGCCTGCGGCAGCAGGCAGACAGTCTTGATGTCCCGGCGCTTCCAGCGCAGATCTTCCAGCGACAGCACGCGCGCGCCGGTTTTCAGCGCAGGCTTGTCGAGCAGGTTCGCTTCCTGCGTGAACAGGACAACCGATGGCTTCATGCCCTTTGCAGGCACGAAATCGCGGTCGCGCCCGTCGCCGCGTGTCACCTGCAGATAGACCAGACCTTCGGTCAGATTGTTGCGGCGGATCAGCTCGCGCTCGATGGCCACGATCTCGTTTTCATCCATCGGCATCGGAATGCCAATCTCGCCGGTCGAGCGGCGCAGGCGCCGCATATGCGGTTCGCTGTCGACGAGCTTGCCTTCCAGCACGGCGGTCACTTCATAGATGCCGTCACCGAACAGAAAGCCGCGGTCAAAGATGGAAATGCGTGCATCGCGGGCGGGGACATATTCACCGTTGACGTAGACAATACGGTTTTCGAGGTCTTCTGCTGAAACGGCCATGTGGGATGAATCCTGAAGTGAAAGGGCCGCGACACAAGTCGCGGCCCTTTCATATGCCACTGAATGTTTTAAGGGAATATTTTTCGTGCGGCCTGTCTGCCTGCTGCAAACGGCTCTGGTCAGATTGCAACAATCGAGATCAGAAATGCCGTTCCCTTGCCCTTGATCGTCAGAGGCTCGGCGTTGCCGCCTGCGAAAACCGCGCAGTCCAGTTTCTCCAGGCGAACTGCCCCGGAACCTGAATTCAAGTCGAGCGGGCCTTCGGAACACAAAAGAAGCGCCGGGTTGCCATCGGCCACGCTCAATGTGGTGCCATCGACAGGCAGGCGCCTGACATTATGGGCAAGGCGACCGCGCCGTGTCATGACGTTGAGATCGGTAATGGCCGATCCGATCAGCCGCGCGCTGGAATGCGCATCGGCGGCAAAAGCCAGCGGTGCGCTTTCGCGGGTGAGCTTCGTTTCCTCCCCCTCGACATCGAGCAGGATGCCGTCTCCCTCCAGCACCGACAATGTGCGGTCGATACCGGGAAAGACGGAAAACGGGCCATCGCTGGCCACCGTGGCCATGGAAACGCGCCAGTCGAAATCATCGACTGACGCGCCTTGCGGATGAATGGCGATTTCGACCGTGACGCCGCCGCCGTTTTTCCACGGCATGCGGCGATGGTTTTCGGCCTTGAGGATCGTGAGCGCCATTCGACCTCAGTTTCCGAGTATGCCGGGCAGGCGCAGGCCCTGCTGCTTCGCCCAGTCGAGCGCTATGTCATAGCCCGCATCGGCATGGCGCATGACCCCGGTTGCAGGGTCGTTCCACAGCACGCGACCGATACGCTCATCGGCATCTTCGGTGCCGTCGCAACAGATGACCATGCCGGAATGCTGGCTGAAGCCCATGCCGACGCCGCCGCCGTGATGGAGCGACACCCATGTCGCGCCCGAGGCCGTGTTGAGAAGCGCGTTCAGAAGCGGCCAGTCGGAGACGGCGTCCGAGCCGTCCTTCATCGCTTCGGTCTCGCGGTTCGGTGAAGCAACCGAGCCGCTGTCGAGATGGTCGCGACCGATCACGACCGGTGCTTTCAGCTCGCCGTTCCTGACCATTTCGTTGAAGGCGAGGCCAAGGCGGTGACGGTCGCCGAGGCCGACCCAGCAGATGCGTGCGGGCAGGCCCTGGAACGCGATGCGCTCCTTCGCCATGTCGAGCCAGTTGTGCAGGTGCTTGTTGTCGGGCAACAGTTCCTTCACCTTGGCGTCGGTCTTGGCAATATCCTCAGGGTCGCCGGAAAGGGCAGCCCAGCGGAAAGGCCCGATGCCGCGGCAGAAGAGCGGGCGGATATAGGCCGGCACGAAGCCCGGGAAATCGAAAGCGTTCTCCAGTCCTTCTTCCAGCGCCATCTGGCGGATATTGTTGCCGTAATCGACCGTTGGAATGCCTGCGTTCCAGAAGTCGAGCATGGCTTGAACTTGCACCTTCATCGAGGCGCGGGCAGCCTTGGCAACGGCCTTTGGATCGCTTTCCTGCTTGGCGCGCCATTCGGCGACGGACCAGCCGATCGGCAGATAGCCGTGCACCGGATCGTGAGCGGAAGTCTGGTCGGTGACGATATCCGGCTTCACGCCGCGCTTGACGAGTTCCGGGAAGATTTCGGCTGCATTGCCGATGAGCGCAATGGACTTTGCCTCGCCAGCCTTGGTCCATGCTTCAATCTTCGCCAGAGCCTCATCGAGGCTGTGGGTCTTTTCATCGACATAACGGGTGCGCAGACGAAAATCGGCGCGGGTTTCGTCGCATTCGACCGCAAGGCAGCAGGCACCAGCCATAACCGCTGCAAGGGGCTGGGCACCGCCCATGCCGCCCAAACCGCCGGTCAAAATCCACTTGCCCTTGAGGTTGCCGTCATAATGCTGGCGACCGGCTTCGACAAAGGTCTCATAGGTGCCCTGAACGATGCCCTGCGCACCGATATAGATCCACGAACCGGCGGTCATCTGGCCATACATGGCAAGACCCTTCTTATCCAGTTCGTTGAAATGGTCCCAGGTCGCCCAATGCGGCACGAGGTTGGAATTGGCGATCAGGACGCGTGGCGCATCCTTGTGGGTGCGGAACACGCCGACGGGCTTGCCCGACTGCACCAGCAGGGTTTCGTCTTCGTTGAGCGTCTTGAGGGTCGCGATGATCGTGTCGAAATCATCCCATGTGCGGGCTGCGCGGCCGATGCCGCCATAGACGACCAGTTCATGCGGGCGCTCGGCCACGTCAGGGTCGAGGTTGTTCATCAACATGCGAAGCGGCGCTTCGGTCAGCCAGCTTTTTGCATTGAGTTCGCTGCCGCGTGGAGCACGCACTTCGCGCTCGTTATGGCGTGGATTGGACATGATGTTCTCCTCAGGAAATTAATTTGGGAGCCAGCTGTTCCAGCTGCTGCAAAAGAGATTTGAGATGTACGCGAAGCTTGTCCGCCTTGGCCTCGTCATAGGCGAAGGGAACGGCTTCTGTGGCCAGGTGCGTGGACTGGGCAAGCTCCATCTGGATGGCGTGCACGCCGGTTTCGGGCTTGCCGTAATGGCGGGTCGTCCACCCGCCCTTGAAGCGGCCATTGAGGATCGACGTGTAGCCCTCGGCCTGTCCCGTTATCTCGGCAGCGGCGGCCTCAATGGCGGGCGCGCAGGTCTTGCCCATATCCGTCCCGATGTTGAAATCCGGCAGCTTGCCTTCGAACAGGAACGGGATGTGGGACCGGATCGAATGGCAGTCATATAGGATGGCGACGCCGTGGATAGCCTTCACACGGCTGATCTCGGCGGCAAGCGCGTCGTGATAGGGCTTGTGGAAACGGGCGATGCGATCGGCAATATCGGTTTCGGTCGGCGCCTCGCCGTCCTTCCAGATCGAAAGCCCGTCAAAGTCGGTTTCCGGGATCAGCGTCGTGGTGTTTTGGCCGGGATAGAGGCTGACGCCTTCCGGGTCGCGATTGGCGTCGATGCAATAGCGGTGGAAGGTGGCGCGAACCATGGTCGCGCCTTCAAGGATACCGTCATAAAGCCGGTGGATGTGCCAGTCGGTATCGGCGAGAATCCTGCCATTTTCATTGAGGCGCGCCCAGATGTCGCCGGGAACATCCGTGCCCGTGTGAGGAAGGCCCAGAATGACGGGCGACGTGCCTTGCCGGACTTCAAAGGCGCTCATGATCAGGCCTCCAGCGTTGGCAGGATGCCGCCCGAGACCGCCCCGGCAAGCACGCCGTCGGCCACCAGATCGGCAGCATTCCTGAGGTCGTCGGCCATGTAGCGGTCGTCTTCCAGCGTCGGCACGCGGTCACGCAATGCGGCGATCACCCTGGCAAGCTCAGGGCTGGTGGTCAGCGGTTCGCGCAGTTCGACGCCGAGCGCGCCGGTCAGCGCCTCGATGCCGATGATTGCATTGAGGTTGGCGGTCATCTGGAGAAGACGACGCGCGCCATGGCAGGCCATGGACACATGGTCTTCCTGATTGGCGGAGGTGGGGGTGGAATCGACCGAGGCCGGGTGCGCCATCTGCTTGTTCTCGCTCATCAGCGCGGCGGAAGTGACTTCGGCGATCATCAGGCCGGAATTGAGGCCGGGCTTGCGGGCGAGGAAAGCCGGAAGGCCGAAGGACAAGGCCGGGTCGACCAGCAGAGCGATGCGGCGCTGCGAAATCGCGCCGATTTCGCAGATTGCGAGCGCGATCTGGTCGGCGGCGAAGGCAACGGGTTCGGCGTGGAAATTCCCGCCCGATACCGCGCGGCCGTCCGAGAGAACCAGCGGATTGTCGGTGACGGCATTGGCTTCGATTTCAAGCGTGCGTGCGGCCTGCCGCAGAATGTCGAGACATGCGCCGTCGACCTGTGGCTGGCAGCGAATGCAATAGGGGTCCTGCACGCGCTGGTCGCCTTCAAGGTGGCTCTGGCGGATGACGGAACCTTCGAGCAGGGCACGCAGCGCCCGCCCGGCATCGATCTGGCCCTTATGGCCGCGCAGCGTGTGGATTTCCTCGTGGAAAGGCGCGTCCGATCCCATGGCGGCATCAGTGGAAAGGGCGCCGGTGATGAGCGCCGTCTGTGCCGCACGATGGGCGCGGAAGAGGCCTGCGAGTGCGAGCGCAGTCGAAGTCTGGGTGCCGTTGATCAGCGCCAGCCCTTCCTTGGCGGCAAGCACGACCGGTTTCAGGCCAGCCTTTTCCAGCGCCTTTGCGCCGGAGAGGCGCTCGCCCTTATAAAAGGCTTCGCCTTCGCCGATCATGGCCGCAGTCATGTGCGCAAGCGGCGCCAGATCACCGGAAGCGCCGACGGAGCCTTTTTCGGGGATCATCGGGATCACGCCTTTTTCCAGCATGTCTTCGATGAGGGTGATGACTTCAAGCCGTACGCCGGATGCGCCGCGACCGAGCGAAATCAGCTTCAGCGCCATGATGAGACGCACGATGTTTTCCGAAAGCGGCTCGCCGACGCCGCAGCAATGCGAGAGGATCAGATTGCGCTGCAAGGTGGCGACATCGCCTGCCGCGATGCGGATCGAGGCGAGTTTTCCGAAGCCCGTATTGATGCCGTAAACCGGCTCGTCGCCTGCCGCGATTTCCGCAATGCGCGCTGCCGCTTTTTCAACACCGGCATGAAAGGCCGGATCGATGCGGACGGGGAGGCCATCGCGATAGATTGTTTCAAGCGTTTCCAGCGATACGCTGCCGGGCTTGAGGATGATGGTCATGGAAGGCTCCATTGCAAATGAGTTAAAGCTGGCCTTTGAACACCCGCTTCCAGAGCGGATTGAAGCCGATGCGGTAGACAAGTTCAGCCGGACGGTCGACGTCCCATATGGCGAGATCGGCGTCCTTGCCGGTCTCCAGCGTTCCGGTACGGTCGAGTATGCCGAGCGCGCGTGCGGCCTCGCGGGTAACGCCTCCGATGCATTCGTCCACCGTCATGTGGAAGAGCGTTGCGCCCATGTTCATGGTCAGGAGCAGCGAGGTCAGCGGCGACGTGCCCGGATTGTTGTCGGTGGCAAGCGCCATCCTGGTGCCTGCGGCGCGGAAAGCATCGACCGGCGGCTTTTGCGTTTCCCGGATGAAGTAATAGGCACCGGGCAGCAGCACGGCCACGGTTCCAGCCTTGACCATCGCGGCAGCGCCTTCCGCGTCCGTATATTCCAGATGGTCGGCTGAAAGCGCGCCATAGGACGCGGCAAGTGCCGCGCCATGCAGGTTGGAAAGCTGGTCTGCATGAAGCTTGACGGCAAGACCATGGGCTCTGGCCGCATCGAACACGCGGGCGATTTCATCAGGCAGGAAGGCGATCCCCTCGCAGAAGCCGTCGACGGCATCGGCCAGTCCATCAGCGGCAATGGCGGGCAGCATGTCATTGATGACGCGATCGATATAGGCGGCCTTGTCGCCGTTCATTTCGGGCGGCAGGGCGTGCGCGCCGAGAAAGGTCGTGCGGATCGCCACGTCGCGCTCTTCGCCAAGACGGCGAGCCGCTTTCAGGGACTTGATCTCGCTGTCACGGTCGAGACCGTAACCCGATTTGACTTCGACGGTGGTGACGCCTTCGGCAATCAGCGCATCGAGGCGGGGCAGGGTTTCGCGCACCAGATCGTCTTCGCTGGCGGCACGCAGGTTCTTGACCGAGGAAACAATGCCGCCGCCAGCGCGCGCGACTTCCTCATAGGATGCACCGTTGAGACGCAGTTCGAACTCGTGCGCGCGATTACCTGCATGGACAAGATGCGTGTGGCAGTCGATCAATCCCGGCGTGATGAGCCGGTTGCCACAATCTATCCTGTCGAAGGAATCATATTCACCCGGCAGCGCGCTTTCGGGGCCGACATAGACGATCCTGCCATCCCTGACGGCAAGCGCCGACCGTTCGATCAAACCGAGATTTGCGGCATTTTCCTCCAGCGTCGCAATGCGAGCGTTGGTGAAAACGGTGCTTGAATTCTTGAGCATGAGCGTTTTCTCGCTTCCCCTGTTTTGAGATAATGTATATACATATTACCGGAACAGCAAAGAAAAAAATGCGCCGGAGCATTTTCGATCCAAAAGCGGAAACCGCTTTGCGTCGAAATGCATGAGAACGAAGCCGAGGAGAGCCTATCCATGTCAGATGCCACGCTCAAAACACGTTTTGTCCATGCCGGTCAGGCACTCCTCGAGAGCGGCTGGGCCGACGACGTGCGGATCGGCATTGCTGATGGAAAGATCGTGTCGCTCGAAGCGGGTTCGTCCGTGAAGCCGGGTGATGAGCCTCATGCTGTCGTCATCGCGGGCATGCCGAACCTGCACAGCCACGCTTTCCAATATGGCATGGCAGGACTTGCGGAACGGCGCGGCCCGTCCGCCGATTCGTTCTGGAGCTGGCGCGAGATCATGTATAAATTCGCGCTCACCATGTCGCCCGAACAGGCGGAAGCCGTGGCGCTGCGCCTCTACGTCGATATGCTGGAGGCTGGATTTACGCGCGTCGGCGAATTCCATTACCTGCACCATGATCGTGATGGCGCGCCTTACGCCAATCTTTCTGAAATGACGGATCGTATTGTCTCCGCTGCCAAAAAGGCGGGTATGGGCCTGACGCTCCTGCCGGTCTTTTATGCGCATTCGAGCTTTGGCGGCGCGGCTCCCAATGAAGGCCAGCGCCGGTTCATCAACGATCCGGAGCGCTTTGCGCGACTGCTGGAAGGCTGCAAACAGGCGCTGGCGGGTTTCGATGGCGCTGTTCTGGGTGTTGCGCCGCACAGTTTGCGCGCCGTCACGCCGGATGAACTCAAGGTCGTTACGCAGCTTCTGCCCGATGCGCCGGTGCATATCCACGTGGCCGAGCAGGTGAAGGAAGTCGAGGACTGCATCGCCTGGTCGGGCAAGCGCCCGGTCGAATGGTTACTCGATAATCAGGACCTGTCGTCGCGCTGGTGCCTCATTCATGCAACCCACATGACTGACGATGAAACGAAGCATATGGCCGAGGCGGGTGCGATTGCCGGTCTCTGCCCGGTGACGGAAGCCAATCTCGGCGACGGCACTTTCAACGCGACGGTCTTTGCCGCTGCCGGTGGCAAGTTCGGCATTGGCTCGGATTCGAACGTGCTGATCGGCATTGGCGACGAGTTGCGACAGCTCGAATATTCGCAGCGTCTGTTCCATCGCGCCCGCAATGTGCTGGCCGAAAACGAAGGATCGACCGGACGCGCGCTGTTCGATGGCGCGGTTGCGGGCGGCAATATCGCCATGGGACGCGCCGGCGATGGCCTGAAAATTGGCGCTTCAGCCGATTTCATTGCGCTTGATGCGGGGCGTCTGCCGCATGCAAAAGGCGACGCGGTGCTGGACGGCTGGATTTTCGGCGGTCGCGCCCATATCAACGATGTATGGGTGCGCGGCGTTAAACAGGTGGAAGGCGGGCGTCACCGCTTGCGCGATGAAGCCGAGCGTGCTTTCCAGAAAACCATAGGCGAATTACTCGCCTGACAGGAGACGGCATGGCTGGCGGAGATTCGATCGCAAAGGAAACACCGGCGCTTTCGCTGCATCAGCGTATTCTGGACGATATCGAATCGCGCATCCTGTCGGGGGAATGGCTGCCCGGCCATCGCATCCCGTTCGAGCATGAACTGACGGAACAGTACGGCTGTTCGCGCATGACCGTGAACAAGGCGCTGACCCAGCTTGCCAAGGCGGGCCTGATCGAGCGCAAGCGCCGGTCGGGAAGCTTCGTCTCCTTTCCGCAGTCGCAGGCGGCAATCCTCGAAATCCACGATATTCGCGATGAGGTGGCGGCGCTTGGTGTCGCCTATCGGTTCGAACTGACGAGCAGGCGCGAGCGGTTGAGCGGGCCAGCCGACGCAAGGCATATCGATATGCCGCGCCATACGCCGCTGGTGGAACTCGTCTGCCGTCACTTTGCGGGCAAGCGCGTCTTTGCCCTGGAGGAGCGCATCATCAGTCTGGATGCGGTTCCAACGGCGGCGTCAACCGACTTTGCCGAAAATTCGCCTGGCCCCTGGCTTGTTTCATGCGTGCCGTGGAGCAGCGCAAAACATTCCATCCGCGCAATTGCCGCCACGCAGGAAAATGCGGGCATGCTTGGTATTCCGCTGGGTTCGCCCTGTCTGGTGATCGAACGCCAGACCTGGAACGCTGATCAGCCGGTGACGCATGTGCGCTTTACCTATCCCGGAGACAGCCATGCGCTTGTGGCGAACTTCACGCCCTCGCAGGGATAAGTGGAGTGGAAAAAAGCCGCCGCAGGGGAACAGCGGCGGCTAAAAGGCAGCATGACCTGGGTGTTGGTCAGGCTGCGCGTTTGATTGCGTCGCCGATGATGGAAACGATCGTGTCGATCTGTTCCTTTTCCACGATCAGCGGCGGCGAAAGGGCAATCACATCGCCGGTGACACGGATCAGCAGGCCCTTCTTGAAGCAATCCACGAAGACGTCATAGGCGCGGGCACCCGGTGCACCTTCGCGCGATGAAAGCTCGATGGCGCCGACCAGACCGAGGTTGCGGATGTCGATGACGTTCGAAGCGCCCTTGAGCGAGTGCAACGCTTCCTGCCAGTGGTCGGCAAGCTGCGCACCGCGGGTCAGGAGACCTTCTTCGGCATAAACTTCCAGCGTGGCGAGACCGGCGGCGGAGGCAACCGGATGGCCGGAATAGGTATAGCCGTGGAAAAGCTCGATGGCGTTTTCCGGGCCGGTCATCAGGCCATCGTGCACCTTGCGGCTGGCGAAGACCGCGCCCATCGGGATGGCGCCGTTGGTCAGGCCCTTGGCGGTGGTCACGAGGTCAGGCACAACGCCGAAATAATCGACGGCAAACGGCGTGCCGAGGCGGCCGAAACCGGTGATGACTTCGTCGAAGATCAGGAGGATACCGTGCTTGTCTGCCGTGGCGCGCAGGCGCTCCAGATAGCCCTTCGGCGGCAGGATGACGCCAGCCGAACCGGACATCGGTTCAACGATGACGGCAGCGATCTTTTCCGCGCCATGCAGTTGCACCAGGCGTTCCAGATCATCCGCCAGTTCGATGCCATGCGCAGGCAGGCCCTTGGAGAAGGCGTTCTTCTCGATATCGAGCGTGTGGCGCAGGTGATCGGCGGGAATCTGCGGGAAGACGCGGCGGTTATTGACGAGGCCGCCGACGGAAATGCCGCCGAAACCAACGCCGTGATAGCCCTTTTCGCGGCCCAGAACCATGGTGCGGGTGCCCTGGCCGATGGCGCGCTGATAGGCGATGGCGATCTTCAGGGCGGTGTCGACCGATTCCGAGCCGGAATTGGTGAAGAACACGCGGTCGAGCTTCGCATCCGGTCCGCCGGGCGCAATGGCGGCGAGCTTTTCGGCAAAGTCGAAGGCGACGTTGTGGCCCATCTGGAAGGTGGGCGCGAAATCCATGGTGGAAATCTGGCGTTCGACCGCTTCGGTAATGCGCTTGCGGCCATGACCGGCGTTGCAGCACCACAGACCTGCCGTGCCGTCCAGAACCTGATTGCCGTCGGTGTCGGTGTAGTACATGCCCGAAGCACTTGCGAGCAGGCGAGGCGCTGCCTTGAACTGCCGGTTTGCGGTAAACGGCATCCAGAAATTCTCAAGGCTTGGCGCATTGGTTTTGGTGAGCATGGTGTCCTCCTGTTTGAGGGTAGCAGGACACGCTTTGCGAAGGGCAACAAGTCCTTTTCTTCAGAATATTAAGCTATTGTTTTCATGTGGGATAATTGTCAGGTTTGTGCTATATCGAACATCATAAACATGAAGGGAAGGTTCGATGAGCATCGATATCGGCGGGAGGCTTCGTTATGTGCGCATGCGGCAGAATCTGTCACAGCGCGAGCTTGCCAAAAGGGCAGGCGTGACCAATTCGACCATCTCCCTCATCGAAGCCAATCAGTCCAACCCGTCGGTCGGCGCATTGAAGCGCATTCTCGACGGTATTCCCATCGGCATGGCCGAGTTTTTCGCGCTCGAACCGGATGCGCCGCACAAGGTATTCTATCAGGCGGAGGAGCTTGTGGAAATCGGCAAGGGGCCGATCTCCTACCGGCAGGTGGGGGACCACCTGTTTTCGCGTTCGTTGCAGATGCTGAAGGAGCGTTATGAGCCCGGTTCGGACACGGGCAAAGTGCTTCTAATGCACGAGGGCGAGGAGGGCGGCATCGTCATTTCAGGCCGCATTGAAGTGACGGTTGGAGCCGAGCGCCGCATATTGGGGCCGGGCGATGCCTATTATTTTTCCTCGAAGCTGCCGCACCGGTTTCGTTGCGTCGGGCCGGTGCCGTGCGAAATCGTCAGCGCCTGCACGCCGCCAAGTTTTTGACGGCGCACAGGCATTCTCTTATTCGTAGCGGGAAATGCCAAGGTCGTCCGCCCGGATATCCGGCTTGTTGCCGGAAATAAGGTCGGCGAGCAGCTTGCCGGAACCGCACGACATGGTCCAGCCAAGCGTTCCATGACCGGCATTGATGAACACGTTGTCGTAGCGCGTTGCACCGATGATCGGCGTGGAATCCGGCGTCATCGGGCGCAGGCCCGACCAGAAGGTTGCAGCTTTCAGGTCGCCGCCCGGGAACAGGTCGGTGACCGACAGATCCAGCGTTGCGCGGCGCGCGGCAGGCAAATCCTTGGTGAAGCCCGACACTTCCGCCATGCCGCCGACACGGATGCGGTCGCCAAGGCGGGTAATGGCGATCTTGTAGCTCTCATCGAGTACGGTCGAAACCGGGGCGCGTTCTTCATTGATGATCGGCGCAGTAATCGAATAGCCTTTCACCGGATAGATCGGGGCGTTGAGGCCGAGCGACTTGACCAGTGCAGGCGTGTAGCTGCCAAGCGCAACCACATAGCGGTCGGCGGTCAGAATGCCTTGCGAAGTCTCGACGCCGGAAACCTTGCCGCCCGACATCAGCAGCGACTTGATGTTGACGCCGAAGCGAAATTTCACGCCAAGCCCTTCGGCAATCTTTGCCAGCGCATTGGTGAATTTGAAGCAGTCGCCGGTTTCGTCATGCGGCAGGCGCAGGCCACCGACGAACTTGTCCTTCGCATGCGCAAGCGCCGGTTCCACCTTGACGCAGCCTTCGCGGTCGAGCACTTCGAACGGCACGCCGTCCTGGCGCAGCACCTCAATGTCCTTGCCGATGCCGTCAAGCTGGTACTGTTCGCGGAACAGCTGGAGCGTGCCCTGCATGCGCTGATCGTATTCGATGCCTGTATCCTTGCGCAGATCGACAAGGCAATCGCGCGCATATTCGGCCACGCGCACCATGCGGGTCTTGTTGATCTTGTAGCGGCTGTCGGTGCAGTTGGCGAGCATCTGCAGAAGCCAGCTGTACTGGACCGGATCGCAGGTCGGGCGCAGAACGAGCGGCGCGTGCTTCTGAAACAGCCATTTCGCGGCCTTGAACGGGATGCCGGGAGCAGCCCAAGGCGAGGCGTAGCCGGGCGAAACCTGGCCGGCATTGGCGAAACTCGTTTCCAGTGCCGGGCCTTCTTCGCGGTCGACAACGGTTACCTCATGACCGAGCTTGGCGAGGTAGTAAGCGGTCGTAACGCCGATGACGCCGCTGCCGAGGATGGTGATCTGCATGTTCGCCTCTTGTCTTATGCTTTTATGTCGCTCGCGCCGCTCTCCACGTAGACACGTGCATAACGGTTGCCGAGCGCAGTCAGAATTTCATAGGGAATGGTGTCGCAGTCGCGCGCCACGTCTTCGAGACGCTGGTGCGGACCAATCAGTTCCACAAGGCTGCCGAGTTTCAGCGTGCCTTCCGGCAATGCGCTGACGTCAAGCGTGATCGAGTCCATCGAGACGCGACCGATGATCGGCAGGCGCGTATCGCCAAAAAAGGCAGAACCCTTGTTGCTGAGAGAGCGGAACCAGCCATCGGCATAGCCCACCGCAATGGTCGCAACCCGCATCGGGCCTTCAGCGACATAGGTGCCGCCATAGCCAACCGCCGCGCCCTTGTCGATATCGCGCACCTGAATGACACGTGCCGAAAGGGTGAGGACAGGAACGATCTCATTTTCGGGCCCAACGCCATAAAGCGCGACGCCGGGGCGGGCGAGGTCGAAATGATAGGATTTATCAAGAAAGCTGCCGCCGGAATTGGCGAAGGCAACCGGAAGTTTCGGCAGTCGCACAAGCAGGGCCGTCATATTGGCAAGCTGGCGCGCGTTTGCCGCATTTTCCGGCTCGTCGCCGCTGGCCAGATGGCTGATGACAAACTTGATGTCGATATTGTCCAGTAGCGCGAAATTTTCCAGAAGACGCTCGAATTCACTGGCGGAGAGGCCAAGACGCGACATGCCGGTATCGAGTTGCAGAAGGGCAGGCAGTTTCCTGCCCTGTCTGGCGGCGAGTGCCCCCCAGTTTTCGATCTGTTCGAGTGAGTTCAGCACGGGCAGGATGCCGTCGCGAGCGCAGGCTGCTTCCGTTCCCGGCTGAAGGCCGTTCAGAACGTAAAGTGTCGCATCGGGCTGGAGAAACGGCTTCAGCGCAATGGCCTCGCCAAGATGGGCGACAAAGAAATCACGGCAACCGGCATCGTAAAAGGCCGGGGCAACGCGGCTCGCTCCGAGGCCGTAGGCATCCGCCTTCACGACAGCGGCGGCGCGCGTGGGCGCGATATGACGGGCAATGGCCGAATAATTGTGCCGCAGCGCCGCAAGATCGATGGTCAAGACGCCGCCGGCGGCAAGGTCACGCTCGTCCTGTGAAAATTGCATCGCCATATCAACCATTTACGCGGTTCTTTCCAAGCATCCGACTACTCAATGAGAACGCCTGAAAGCCGCTGGCGATATGGATCGCGCGCCGCCCAGAGCGTATAAAGCCCCGGCGGAGAAACCCGGCCGCTCCTCACACCCACAGCTTGCTCGTATATTAATCGAAGACTATTCGAATGTTTTTGCTATTTATCGCATATTATGCGAATTTCCGCACAACTTGCGCATATTTTAGCTTTTCGGTTGAAGATTATTCATGGCAACGCTCGACAGTATAGACCGCAACATCATCCGCTGCCTGCGCCGTGACGGTCGCATGACCAACAGCCTGCTGGCCAGCGAGGTGGGGCTTTCCCAGTCCGCCTGTCTGCGACGGGTGCAGATATTGGAGGAAAGCGGCGTTATCCGTGGCTATACGGCCATCGTCGGCTCATCCGGTGGCGATGAGCGGCTGGTCGCCATCGTGCGCATTACACTCGACCGGCAGACGGAGGAATTTCTGAACCGTTTCGAGGAAGCGGTGCGGCGGCATCCCGAAGTGCAGGAATGCTATCTCATGACGGGTGATGCAGATTACATTCTGCGCGTCGAAGCTGAAAATGCTGCGGCCTATGAGGTCATTCACAAGGAAATCCTGTCGCGATTGCCCGGCGTCGCGCGCATTCATTCCAGTTTCGCCATCCGCACGGTGCTGTTGTCGAAAGCGCCGGTTTCACGCGGCTGAAATGAAGAAAGCCCGGCTGAACCGGGCTTTGCTATTCAAGTGAGCAGGATGCTTAACGGAATTCGTAGCGCAGACCGGCGCGGATCGTGTGCATGTTGAAACCGTTGTCCTTGGCCTGCGTTCCGGTAGCGCCCGGTCCTTCGGCGTTGCCGTAAGGGTTCGTGTTGCGGTCGTCGGCATCGTATCCATAGGCCTTGCCGCCATTGATACGCATATAGCGATAGCCAACATCCAGCTTGAGTTGTTCGGTGAGGTCATAGCTGACGCCGGCCATGAGAGCCATTGCAAAACGCCAGCTGTCCAGTCCGCCCTTTTCGCTGGAATAGGTGCAGCCAGCACAGACTTCATGGGATTTCCAGTCGTCATATCTGACATAGGCAGCACCAAGGCCCGCGCCGAGATAAGGCGTGACAGGGCCGGTACGCGGCAGGTCGACATAGGCGTTGGCCATGGCCGTCCAGATATTGGCCGTGGACGAATCCTCATAGTTGCAATTGTCCTCAACCGGATTGAGCCCCTTCCCGGACTTCACATAGCTCGGACAGGGGGTGCGCCCGTTGATGCCTGCGCGGAAGTAGTCCAGCGTGGCATCGGCGCGGAATGTGTCGGTGAAGCGATAGCCGACACCCACGCCGTAGGTTGCACCTGCCTTGAGGTTGAAATCGTCGTAACGCAGCGTGTCGTCAATGCCGCGATAGGGCGGATCGAACTGGTTCCAGAAGTTCCACTCACCGCCCGTGCTGGATTTGAAATTGTAACCGAGGTCGCCACGGATATACCAGCCGGAGGCATTGACCGGTTCCGGCATTGGCTCAATAACAGGCTCTGCAATTATATCAGCGGCAAAGGCCGCACTCGATCCCGCCATCAGACTGACAGCCACGATGGCAATGGCGGAAATGCACTTCATCGGTTCCCACTCCAAATCCGAACAGAAAATCGGCTCACAAGCCGCATTGCCGGATATGGTAAAGAGATATGTTTAACACTTGGTTATTAAGTAACCCTGCGGTGTATTTTCTACCGGCACTCGCGCCAAGCGCGATATTTTATAAGTAATAGCTAAAGTATAGGAGCCGGCACGGGGCCGGCTCCAGACATCGTCAAAAGTTAATGGAATGGATGATCGACTTGTCGATCTCGTTGATGTCGCGCTTACCGCAGAGCGCCATCGTGACGTCCAGCTCCTTGCGGATGATCTCAAGCGCCAGCGTTACGCCGTCCTTGCCCATGGCGCCGAGGCCGTAGAGGAACGGGCGGCCGATGAAGACACCCTGCGCGCCGAGCGCGCGGGCTTTCAGCACATCCTGGCCGGAACGAATGCCGCCATCGACATGAACTTCGATCGCGTCGCCGACAGCATCAACGATCGGCTGCAGCATGGAGATTGAAGATGGCGCGCCGTCGAGCTGGCGTCCGCCATGGTTCGACACGATGATCGCATCTGCACCGGACTTCGCCGCCATTCTTGCGTCTTCGGCATCGAGAATGCCCTTGAGGATGAGCTTGCCGCCCCATTGTTCCTTGATCCAGGCAACGTCGTTCCAGTTGAGCTGTGGGTCGAACTGCTCCGCCGTCCAGGAGGAGAGCGAGGAAAGGTCGGTGACGTTCTTGGCGTGACCGGCGATGTTGCGGAAGGTGCGGCGCTGGGTGCCCATCATGCCAAGGCACCAGCCCGGACGGGTCGCCATCTGCCAGATATGCTTCGGTGTGAATTTCGGCGGGGCGGAAAGGCCGTTGCGGATATCCTTGTGGCGCTGGCCCAGAATCTGGAGATCGAGCGTCAGCACCAATGCAGAGCAGCCCGCAGCCTTGGCGCGGCCGATCAGGTTCTTCACGAAGTCGCGGTCCTTCATCACATAGAGCTGGAACCAGAACGGCTTCTTGGTGACCGAAGCAACGTCTTCGATGGAGCAGATGCTCATGGTCGAAAGGGTGAAGGGAACGCCGAAGGCTTCAGCTGCCTGCGCCGCCAGCATTTCGCCGTCAGCGTGCTGCATGCCGGTCAGACCCGTTGGGGCGAGAGCCACCGGCATGGACACTTTTTCACCGATCATCGTCGTTTCCAGCGAGCGGTTCGTCATGTCGACGAGAACGCGCTGGCGCAGTTTGATCTTCTTGAAGTCGTCCTCGTTTGCGCGGTAGGTCGACTCGGTCCAGGCGCCAGAATCCGCGTAATCAAAGAACATCTTGGGGACGCGGCGCTGGGCAAGCCGCTTCAGATCGGCGATTTCAACGATGTTGGGCATCTATCCCACCCCTTGTGGTAATTTTTCTTGACCAATCGCATGACGGATCGCGCGGCTGAAATCAAGTACGAACAAGTATCGAATAACAATTGCCTCGCGGTTAATTGAAGGACCGGCTAATTCCTCTTATGGTAATGCCACACGCCCAAGGCAACTTCCTGCCGATCAGAGAAGGCGTTCCTGCAACTGAGCCCGCAATCGGGTTAGAGGGTAACGGATGAGCAAGGCCACCAAAACCGGTTTCATCGGCAAACGATCCGCTGCTGCGGGGTGGATGGGGTGCATTGAAAAGCTGCGGCAAGCAATTGCTCGCCAGCGGCGCTCCACTCTCCGGCGCGCGCACGCTTCTCAAGGCAAACCAGCCTGACGGGTTCGATTGCCCCGGTTGCGCCTGGGGTGATCCGGAACATGGCTCTTCGTTTGAGTTTTGCGAGAACGGCGTGAAGGCTGTCGCCTGGGAGGCAACCGACCGGCGCACCACACCTGCCTTTTTCCGCGAACATACGGTTTCCGAGCTTCGCAGCTGGACGGATTACGATCTGGAAAATACCGGTCGCCTGACCCATCCGATGCGTTACAACGCTTCGACTGATCAATATGAAGCCATCGAATGGGACGAGGCTTTCAAGACCATCGGCGATATTCTCAAGAGCTTCGACAGTCCGAACCGCGTCGAGTTCTATACGTCTGGCCGCGCTTCCAACGAGGCTGCGTTCCTCTATCAATTGTTCGTGCGCGCCTATGGCACCAATAATTTCCCCGACTGCTCCAATATGTGCCACGAGGCAAGCGGTGTCGCGCTGAAGCAGTCGGTCGGTGTCGGCAAGGGCACAGTGCTTCTGGAAGATTTCGAAATGGCAGACGCCATTTTCGTCGTCGGTCAGAATCCGGGCACCAATCATCCGCGCATGCTGGGCGATCTGCGCCGTGCGGCTGAACGCGGCGCGCGCATTGTCGTTTTCAATCCGATCCGTGAACGCGGGCTGGAGCGGTTTGCCGATCCGCAGAACAAGCTTGAAATGCTGCATGGCGGCAGCGAAGCCATAGCAAGCGATTATTTCCAGCCGCGTCTTGGCGGCGACCTCGCCGCTTTCCGCGGCATGGCCAAGGCGGTTTTCGCGACAGACGATGCAGCGCTCGCCGCAGGCAAGCCATCGATTCTCGACAGGGCCTTTCTCAGCACGCATACGGCGGAACTGGAAGCCTATCGTGCGGCTGTCGACGCGACCTCATGGGAGGAGATCGAGGATCAGTCCGGTCTTCTGCGACAGTCGCTCGAACGTGCGGCGCAGATCTACATGCAATCCGAACGGGTCATCTGCACCTGGGCGATGGGCATCACCCAGCACCGCCATTCGGTTATCACGATCCGGGAAATCACCAATTTCATGCTGCTGCGCGGCAATATCGGCAGACCGGGCGTGGGCCTCTGTCCGGTGCGCGGCCATTCCAACGTGCAGGGCGACCGCACCGTTGGCATCAACGAGCGGCCTCCGGTGGCATTTCTCGATGCGCTGGAAAAGGAGTTCGGCTTCAACGTGCCGCGCGAGCCTGGGCATAATGTTCTGGGCGCCATCGGCGCGATGCTCGACGGATCGGCTCAGGCCTTTATCGGCCTTGGCGGCAATTTTGCACGGGCAACGCCGGACAGCCCGCTTATCTCGAAAGCGCTCTCCAGCCAGCGCCTGACGGTCCATATCGCAACCAAGCTCAATCATTCGCATCTGGTGCCGGGGCAGGATTCCTTCATCCTGCCGTGCCTGGGACGCACTGAAATCGACCTCAACTCCAAGGGCGTTGCGCAGATCGTGACGGTGGAGGATTCCATGAGCATGGTGCATGGTTCGGGCGGCATCAATGCGCCTGCCTCACCGCATCTGCGCTCGGAAGTGGCGATCATTGCAGGCATGGCGCAGGCGACGCTTGGGCCCCAGCCGGTCAATTGGCTGGAACTTGCCGACGATTATGATCTCATCCGCGACCGTATTGCCCGCGTATTGCCGGACTTTTACGACTTCAACAAGCGCGTGCGGGTTCCGCGCGGGCTTCCATTTGCGCAACTCCGCCCGGGAACTGGAATGGAACACGACGAAGGGCAAGGCCACTTTCTGGACTGGCGCCCTGCCGGAATCCGTCGAGCACCAGCAGGCGCGCGGCACGCCCGGACGCTATGTATTGCAGACATTCCGCAGCCACGACCAGTATAACACCACCATCTACGGCATGGATGATCGCTATCGCGGTGTCTATGGCGAACGTCAGGTCGTCTTCATGAATGCCGACGACATGGCCGATCTCGGCGTCGAGGCCGGCGACCGGGCTGATATTATTGGCGAATTCGATGACGGCGTGGAGCGGATTGCCCGCGATTTTCGCTTCGTGCCCTACGATATTCCGCGCGGCTGCATTGCAGGCTACTACCCGGAAATGAACGTGCTGGTGCCGCTCGCCAGTTCCGGGGATGAAAGCTACACGCCGACCTCAAAGTCGGTGATTGTTTCGTTCCGTCCCCTGAAGTCGGCTGCCGCATGATGGACGAGAGCGAGGCGGAATATATGGCGTTCGTCGATGCTCTTATGGCTGCGTCCGGCAATCTTAGCGCGCTCGGTGCGGGGATTGTGGCTGGGCTGGCGCTGGATATCGCCTCAGACAGCCGAACCTTTGCGCGGTTGCTCGGCGTTGCCCATGCTCTCGTGCTCCGGGAAATTGCAGTGCTCGGGCAGGACCATGGTTATGTGCGGATCAGGCAGCGCGATCCGCGCACGCAGCGCACACGTTATGAATTGAACGCTGCCGGGCAAAGGCTTGTCCGGGAGGTGCAAGGGTAGAAGGCAATCGCCGGTGTTCCCGGGACATTTCTTCAAACTCTGCTCGTACCTACCTTTTTACTTATAAATTTTCTGATGAAAGGCAAAAGCCGCCCAATTGTTTGGTGTAAACATTTCCGAAGAGATTTTGACAGCGAGAAATATGAAACCATATCTTTTACGACGCCGCTTTCGCGTGCGTGGCTTTCGTTGCACTCTCAAACGAACCGAACCAGCGAGATTCGTGTAAATGGCAGTAAATTCATTTGTTTACGGTTTGCGGAATGGAGGAGGGCGCGTCGTGAACCGGCACGTTTTTCCCCGTTTCGGGATGGCCATCATAGTCCTTGCCTGCATGGGGCTGCTTGTGCCGGGCGCAACGTTTCAGGCGCGGGCGGATGAACTCAATGTCGTCCCGGTGGCGGCGGTCAAAGCGGTCGCCAGTGATTATCAGCCAAAGCTGACATTATCCGGGTCGATAGCGGCGCGATCGCTTGTCAATGTGTCGTTCCGGCTGAACGGTCAGGTGGTTCAGCGTCTGGTCGAAGTCGGCCAGCATGTGGAAAAGGGACAGCCCCTCGCCAGTATCGACGATGTCGAACAGCAGGCTAATCTGCGCGTTGCGCAAGCCTCCAAGGATGCCGCGCAGGCGCAGCTGGTGCAGGCGGAAGCCAACTTTGCACGACAGAAGGCCTTGCTGGGCGCAAGGGTTTACGACGCGCAGCACCTATGATCAGGCAACCCAGAACCTTCAGACGACGCAAAGCGCCCTTGCCAGTGCGAAAAGCCAGCTCAACAACGCGCGCGACGAACTGTCCTACACCGAGTTGCAGGCGCCTGTTTCAGGCGTGATCACCGCGCGCAATGTAGAGGCCGGTCAGGTGGTGCAGGCAGCGCAGACGGCGTTTTCCATTGCCGAGGACGGTCCGCGCGATGCGGTCTTCGACGTGCAGGAAACGCTGGTCAACCATGCCAAGATCGGGATGGGTGTGACGATCTCCCTTCTCTCCGATGCTTCGATAAGCGCCGAAGGAAAGATCCGCGAAATTTCGCCGGTGGTCGATGCGCAGACCGGCACTGTGCGGGTCAAGGTCGGGATAGCGCAAACCCCGCCCCAGATGGCGTTGGGCGCCACGGTGACGGGCACGGTTCATATGGAAAGTGTGAAGGTCGTCGTTCTGCCATGGAGCGCGATGACCTCGGATGCAGGACGCACGGCTGTCTGGAGGCTTTCCAAGGATTCGAAAGTGGCAACGCTGGTTCCGATCAAGGTGCTCGCCTACGAAAAAGGCCGGTTGCTCGTTGAGAGCGGGCTACAGGAAGGCGAGCTGATCGTCACCAAGGGTGCGCAGATGCTGCGTTCAGGCGAACCGGCCGAGATCATGCCGGAACAGGAAGGGCTCGTTGCACAATGAAAACGGCAATCCAGTTTCCCACGATCCGCGCGGCGGGTTATGTCGCCTTGCTTGGCGCGGCGGTTCTGCTCAGCGCCTGTGGCAAGGAAGAAGACAAGCAGGCGGATTCGGACGTCGCGCGTCCGGTCCTTTACATGGTGGTCGAGCCCAAGCCTGTAACGCAGACGGGCTTTGCCGGTACGATCGAGCCTCGTTATTCCACCGATCTTGCCTTCCGTGTGCTGGGCCGGATCATCAATCGGCCTGTTCAGGTGGGTGATCTTGTAAAGAAGGACGAGATGGTGGCCATGCTCGATCCTGCCAATCTCGATCTTGCCGTCCAGTCCGCGCGGGCCGATCTGGCGAGCGCGGAAGCACAGTTTGCCAACGCCTCGGCAAGCGAGGAGCGCCAGCGTATCCTGCTGAAGGGCAATAATGTTTCCCAGGCCGATTATGATGCGGCAAGGCAGGCGCGGGATAGCGCTCACGCGGGGCTCGAAAAGGCCCGGGCGGGTCTGAAAAAGGCGCAGGACCAGCGCAGCTATGCCGTGTTGCGCCCGGATTACGATGGCGTCATTTCCGCAACGAGCGCCGAAGTGGGGCAGGTTGTCGCCGCAGGACAAACCGTGATGACGGTCGCACGTCCGGATGTTCGAGAAGCGGTCCTCGATATTCCCGACAGCATGACGCAATATTTTGAACAGGACACGCCATTCAATGTGCAGCTTCAGGCCGATCCGACTGTGACCGGAAAGGGGACCGTGCGTGAGGTCGCCCCGCAGGCGGACCCCCAGACGCGCACGCGGCGCGTGCGCATTGCCCTCGACAATCCGCCCGACGGCTTTCGCCTCGGCGCGACGATCCGGGCGGCGATGGACGCACCCGAACAGAACCTGGTAACGATCCCGATCCAATCCTTGCACGAGGAAAACGGCAAGACCGGAATCTGGGTCATCGACCCCAGCAAACAGACGGTTTCCCTTCACGACGTGCAGGTTATCGAGCGGCGCGGCGGCAGTTTTGTCGCCGAGGGTGTCGATATCGGAAGCTACGTTGCGATTGCCGGTGTGAATGAGTTGAAGGAAGGACAGAAAGTCCGCCTGGACGCGAAAGGAACGGGTCTGTGAAGAAAGGATTCAATCTGTCTGACTGGGCTCTGAACCATCGGTCCCTGGTCTGGTACTTCATGCTCGTCTTTCTAGTCGCGGGCTTTATTTCCTATATCGATCTCGGCCGGGAGGAAGACCCGGAATTTACCGTCAAGACGATGGTCGTGCAGGCCAACTGGCCCGGAGCCTCCGTTGAGGAAACGCTCAATCAGGTTACGGACCGGCTGGAAAAGAAGCTAGAGGAACTCGATACGCTCGACTATACCCGCAGCATAACGACGGCGGGCAAATCGGTCGTTTTCGTGTTTTTGAAAGATACGGCGCGCGCCGAACAGGTCAAAAAATCATGGACCGAGGTGCGTCACTTTCTGAACGACATTCAGAACACACTGCCTCAAGGCGTTCTCGGGCCATATTTCAACGACCAGTTCGGTGATGTTTACGGCAATGTCTTTGCTTTCACGTCGGATGGTCTTTCGATGCGGCAACTGCGGGACTATGCCGAAAGCACGCGAGCGAAAATTCTCACCTTGCCGAATGCCGGCAAGGTTGAGCTGATCGGCGCGCAGGACGAGGCGATCTATCTGGAATTCTCCACACGTCAGGTTGCGGCGCTCGGACTGGACCAGCAGGCAATCCTGCAAGCCTTGCAGGACCAGAACGCCATTACGCCTTCCGGTGTCGTGGAAGCCGGTCCGGAACGCATCAGCGTGCGTGTCAGCGGGCAATTCACGTCGGAAGCCGACCTGCGCGCGGTGAATTTGCGCGTCAATGATCGCTTCTTCCGTCTTTCCGATGTGGCGACGATTACGCGTGGCTATGTCGACCCGCCGACATCGATTTTCCGGGTCAACGGGCAGGACGCCATCGGCCTTGGCATCGGCATGAAGCCGAACGGCAATCTGCTGGAATTTGGTGCAGCGCTCGACAAGATGATGAGCCAGGTGACGCAGGAACTGCCCGTTGGCGTGAATGTCTTCAAGGTCGCGGATCAGCCAGAAGTCGTTAAGGATGCGGTATCCGGCTTTACCAGAGCGCTGTTCGAGGCTGTCGTCATCGTTCTGGCGGTGAGCTTCGTCAGTCTGGGCGTTCGAGCGGGCTTTGTCGTTTCGCTGTCGATCCCGCTGGTGCTGGCGATCACCTTCCTGGCGATGTCGCTGCTGGATATATCGCTGCAGCGCGTGTCACTCGGTGCGCTGATCATTGCGCTCGGCCTTCTGGTCGATGATGCGATGATCGCGGTGGAAATGATGGTCGCGCGGCTGGAGGCAGGCGATCCGATCAACAAGGCGGCAACCTACGTTTATACCAGTACGGCTTTCCCGATGCTCACAGGCACGCTTGTGACCATTGCCGGCTTCATACCGATCGGGCTCAACAGCAGCCAGGCCGGTGAGTACACGTTCACATTGTTCGTGGTAATTGCGGTTTCGCTGATTGTCTCGTGGATCGTGGCAGTGCTGTTTGCGCCTTTGCTGGGGGTCACCTTCCTGCCGAAGAAAATGAAGGCGCATGAAGAAAAGCGAAGCCGCTTCTTCGAAATATTCTCGCAGGTCCTGCTCGCGGCCATGCGGCATAAATGGATCACGATCATCGCGACCATCGCACTTTTTGCCGTGTCGGTTTTCGGGATGGGCTTCATCGAACGGCAGTTCTTCCCACAGTCGGACCGCCCGGAACTGGTGCTCGATTGGACGCTGCCGCAGAACAGTTCCATCACCGACACCAGAGCGCAGATGGAAAAGTTCGAAGCGACGATGCTCAGGGATAATCCGGATGTGGATCACTGGAGCACCTATATCGGGCAAGGGGCTATCCGCTTCATCCTATCCTTCGATGTGCAGCCGGCGAACCCCTATTTCGGGCAGATGGTCGTCGTTGCCAAGGACATTGAAGCGCGCGACAGGCTCCGCGACAAGTTCAACGAGGTGTTGCGCAAGGACTATGTCGGTACGGACGTCTATGTGAAATATCTGGAGCTTGGACCGCCGGTAGGGCGTCCGGTGCAGTATCGCATTTCGGGACCGGACATCCAGAAGCTGCGGGGTGTGGCGCAGGATTTTGCCGGTATCCTGAGCGCCGACAAGCGGCTTGGCGTTGTCAACTATAACTGGAACGAGCCTGGCCGGGTCATTCGCGTCGATGTGATGCAGGACAAGGCGAGAAAGCTCGGCATATCCTCGAAGGATATTGCAACGACCCTCAACGGTATCGTTGGCGGGATTACGATCACGCAGGTGCGGGATTCCATCTACCTGATCAACGTGATCGCACGGGCGCAGAAGCAGGAACGGGATTCGATCGATACGCTCCAGAGCCTCCAGATCGCAACCGGCAACGGGACTTCGGTGCCTTTGGCGGCGATTGCGAATTTCCGGTATGAGCTGGAGCAGCCGGTTATCTATCGTCGGTCGCGTATTCCCACCATCACGGTTGCCGCCGGCATCATCGACAAGACGATGCCGGATACGATCGTCAAGGATCTGGAACCAGCCATCAAGACCTTCGCCGACAAGCTGCCAGCGGGATATTATGTCCAGACGGCAGGTACCGTGGAGGAAAGCGGCAAGAGCCAGGGACCAATTGCGGCGGTCGTTCCGCTGATGCTGTTCGTCATGGCAACGGTTCTGATGATACAGTTGCAGAGCTTCCAGCGGCTGTTCCTTGTGGTGGCTGTGGCACCGCTCGGGTTGATCGGTGTCGTTGCCGCTTTGCTGCCAAGCGGCAAGCCGCTCGGTTTCGTGGCGATCCTCGGCGTGTTGGCGCTGGTCGGCATTCTCATCCGCAACTCGGTCATCCTGATCGTGCAGATCGAGGAGCATATCACCGAGGGCATGCACCCATGGGATGCAGTGACACAGGCGAGCCAGCACCGAATGCGCCCCATTGCCCTGACGGCGGCGGCGGCAAGCCTGGCGCTGATCCCTATCGCGCGTGAAGTGTTCTGGGGACCGATGGCCTATGCCATGATGGGTGGCATCATAGCGGGCACGGCAATCACGCTCCTCTTCCTGCCGGCGCTCTATGTCGCCTGGTTCCGGATCAAGGAGCCGGAACGCAACGGCGATGCGCCGCCAGCCGAGGCACATACTGCTTCGCCATCGCATTAACGAAAAAGCCCGGTTACGACCGGGCTTTTTTCATGAGATTGTCACTTGCCATTGGTTCTATATAGGTTCTATTATGTAAGTTATGAATAGAACCACATTGATCACGGCGATTGAAGAGCGCGGCCTGCATGATCCGCAGCTTACGGGGCCGCTTTACCGGAACCTCGCACGCATTCTCGGTGAGTTGATCGAGGAAGGGGAGCTTGCGCCCGCTGTCGGCCTGCCGCCGGAGCGCGATCTGGCGGAGCAGCTTGGCGTCGGCCGTATCACCGTTCGCAATGCCTATAAGGAATTGCTGACACAGGGCGTGGTGGAAGCGCGGCGCGGCAGCGGCACCTTCGTCGCGGAGCGCCCGGCACGTATCAGCCAGCATCTGTGGCGCCTGACTTCGTTTTCCGAGGACATGCTGTCGCGCGGCAAGGAGCCGGGCGCGCGCGTCGTCACCAACAAGGTCGACAGGCCATCGCCGGACGAAGCTTTCCGGCTGGGGGTCGGTGTCGATACGACCGTGGTGCGGCTTGACCGCCTGCGTCTCGCCGATGGAGTGCCGATGGCTTTTGAGCGCGCGGTGGTTCCACGCCATTTTCTGGATCAGGATCGCGTCGATGAAACCTCGCTCTACGGCGCTCTGGCGCGGCGCGGCCACAAGCCGGTACGCGCCTTGCAACGCCTGACGGCGGTCACGCTCGATCCCGGCATAGCCCGCCTGCTTGGCGTGCATCGGGGCGCGCCCGCACTTCTTATCGAGCGAGTCTCGCATCTCGAAGACGACCGGATCGTCGAATATACCCGTTCGCATTATCGCGCCGATGCCTATGACTTCGTCGCGGAACTGAAAATTGGAGAATGACCATGAACAGCCCTTCCTCCCTGATGCTGCAGGAAACCGAACAGTCGCCAGCCGTCGTCGCCGGTCTGCTTGAGAAGGAGGCAGGCACGTTCGCGGAAATCGCGCGCATCTTCCAGAAGAGCGAACCTGCCGTCATCACCACCGCCGCACGCGGTTCGTCCGACCACGCGGCAACATTCTTCAAATATCTGATGGAAATCACGATGGGCATTCCCGTCGCGTCGATCGGTCCATCGGTGGCATCGGTCTATGGTTCCAACCTGAAGCTCAAGAACGGCCTGCATTTCACCGTTTCGCAATCGGGTGCCAGCCCCGATATTGTTGCGGCGCAGGAAGCCGCCAAAAAAGGTGGTGCAACGACAATCGCCGTCGTGAACGTCGTCGATAGCCCGCTTGGTAACGCTGCCGACGTCGTGCTGGCGCTCCATGCCGGTGAAGAAAAAAGCGTTGCTGCAACCAAGTCGTTCATCGCCGCGGTTGCCGCGCTTTCGGGCGTCGTTGCTTCTGCCAGCGGTGACGCAAGCCTGCAAGCCGGACTGCAACGCCTGCCGGAAGCGCTTGCTGCAACACGGCCCGATGGCCGCGAGGCGGTAGAAAACCTTCTGTTCAATGCGCGTTCGCTTTATACCGGCGGTCGCGGCACGGCCTTTGCGATTGCGCTCGAAGCTGCGCTGAAGGCAAAGGAAACCGCGAATATCCACGCCGAAGCTTTCTCCCTGGCCGAACTGATGCATGGTCCGATGCGTCTGGTGGAAGAGGGCTTCCCGATCGTTTCCTTCCTGCCACGCGACGAAGCCTTTGACACCAACATGCAGGCGCTCAAGCGGCTGCACTCGTTCGGAGCGAGCATCGTATCGCTATCCGATGCGGAAACGCCGGGCTTCCGGTTGCCATCGGCGAGCACGGGTAACGCGCATCTCGATCCACTGGTTTCCCTCATCAATTATTACCGCGTCATTGAAGCGGTCACGCGCCGCAAGGGGTTCGATCCCGACAAGCCGCGCAATCTCAACAAGGTTACGGTGACGGTATGACGAAAAAATCAGCAATAGCAGGGGCGCGCATCTTCGACGGCGAGCGCTTTCACGACCAGAGCGCGCTGGTGTTCAGCGATGGCCGGATCGAAGCCATTGTGCCGGAAGCCTCGCTCGGCGAGGCCCATGAGGTCGAGCGTCTGTATGGCGGCGTTCTGGCTCCCGGCTTCATCGATGCGCAGGTGAATGGTGGCGGCGGGCGCATGCTGAACGATCAGCCTACGCCTGAAACCATGTTCACGATTGCCAAGGGGCATCGCAAATATGGAACGACGAGCCTTTTGCCCACGCTGATTACCGATACGACGCCGGTTCGCGACCGCGCCATCGAAGCGGCGATTGAAGCGGTCAAGGCCGACAAAGGCGTTGCCGGCCTGCATCTTGAGGGGCCGCATCTGGCGCCCGCACGGAAAGGTGCGCATCTGGCGGAACTGATGCGTCCCGTCAATGATGCCGATATTGCGCTCTATATTCATACGGCAAAGCAGATCGGCACCTTGCTGGTCACGCTTGCTGCCGAGCAGGTCACGCCGGATCAGGTGCGCCGGTTGAGCGATGGCGGTGTCGTCGTCAGCATCGGGCACAGCGACACTACAGCGGAAGAGGCGTTCAAGCGCTTCGATGCCGGTGCGCGGAGTGTCACCCATCTTTTCAACGCGATGAGCCAGATCGGCCACCGTGCACCGGGGCTTGCAGGCGCGGCGCTCGATCATCCCGACATCTGGTGCGGCATCGTTGCCGATGGCCATCATGTCGATCCGATGGCGCTGCGGCTTGCGCTCAGGGCAAAGCGCGGCGACGCGCATCTGTTTTTCGTGACGGATGCCATGGCTCTGGTCGGATCGGACTCTGAAAGCTTCGAGATCAACGGGCGCGCCGTCCGTCGTGTGCCGGGCGGCATCTGCTCCAAGCTTGTGCTGGCGGATGGCACCATTGCCGGTTCCGATCTCGACATGGCGTCGGCTGTTCGTTTTGGCGTAGCCGAGCTGGAACTCACGCTGGCCGAGGCGCTGCGCATGGCGAGCCACTACCCCGCGCGCTATCTGCGTCTTGATGATCGCGGTACATTCCGCCCCGGCATGCGAATGGATGCGGTCCATATTGATGACGGATTGTTTGCGAAAGCCACGTGGCTTTCGGGTGAAAAGCAGATCGCGGGGTAAGGCCGATGACCGAAATCACCGATCGTTATTTCAATGATCTGATCGCCCGGCTCTCCGGCCTGCGGGATCGTCTTGCCGATCCGATGGCCAGGGCGGCTGAACTCATCGCCGCTGCGGCCAAGGCGGATCGCCGCGTTTATGTGTTCGGCACCGGCCATTCGCATATGATGGCGGAAGAGCTGCATTATCGTGCAGGCGGACTGGCAATCACCGTGCCCATTCTTTGCGGGGCGATCATGCTGCAGGACGGGGCGGTGGCAAGCTCGCATTTCGAGCGGATCGAAGGAGCGGTGCTGCCAATTCTCGAACGCTATGGCATTCGCGAAGGCGACGTGCTGATCGTCGTGTCGAATTCCGGCGTCAATGCCGCTCCCATCGAGGCAGCACGATTTGCGCGTGAGAAGGGCGCTGCCGTTATTGCGGTCACCTCCGTCACCTATTCCAACGCCATCGCCAAGGGGCGCACGCAATTGCTTTCTCTGGCCGATGTCGTTCTGGATAATGACGCGCCAGCGGGGGATGCGGTGCTGGAAGTGGAAGGCAGCGCGCTGAAAGTTGGCCCGGTTTCAACCGCGCTTGGTGTGACCATTCTCAATGCCGTTTTTGCCGATGTGGCGGCAAGGTTGGTGGGCGAGGGCGACGCCCCGATCTATCTCAGCGCCAACATGCCGGGCTCGGGCGATGTGAACCGCTCGCTGGTTGCCCGCTATCGTAATCGCAACCCGCATCTTTGATGCTGGTCCGCATCCCGGAACGCGGGATGCGGCTCGAAACAAAATTGGACAATCTTTCTTCCAAAGTCGCTTGATAGCGCAATCCCGTCAGTGCATTACGCATTCTGGCATGGCCGGGGCCGCTTCGTGGATTAGGTTCGCGATGTGGTCGCCCTGGCTTGCGCCTTCGAAAATTTGAGGAAGTCCGATGCATAATTTTGTCCTGACCGTCACCTGCAAGTCCACCCGTGGTATCGTTGCCGCGATTTCGGGTTATCTTGCCGGCAAGGGTTGCAACATCATCGATAGCGCCCAGTTCGACGATCTGGACACCGGTCGCTTCTTCATGCGCGTCAGTTTTATTTCCGAAGAAGGCGTAGCGCTCGACGTGCTGCGTGAGGGCTTTGCGTCCGTGGCGGCCCCTTTCGACATGAATTTTGAGTTCCACGACAACGCGCACCGCACCAAGACATTGCTGATGGTTTCGCGTTTCGGCCACTGCCTGAACGATCTTCTCTATCGCTGGAAGATCGGCGCACTGCCGATCGATATTGTCGGCGTGGTCTCCAACCATTTCGATTATCAGAAGGTTGTCGTCAATCACGACATTCCGTTCCATCACATCGCCGTAACCAAGGCCAACAAGCCGGAAGCCGAGCAGCGCCTTCTGGATATCGTGGAAGATACCGGCACCGAACTGGTGGTGCTTGCGCGTTACATGCAGGTTCTGTCCGACCAGCTTTGCCAGAAGATGTCGGGCCGGATCATCAATATCCACCACTCGTTCCTGCCGTCCTTCAAGGGTGCAAATCCTTACAAGCAGGCTTATGAGCGCGGTGTGAAGCTGATTGGCGCAACCGCGCATTATGTGACGGCTGATCTTGATGAGGGCCCGATCATCGAGCAGGATGTGGCGCGCATCACGCACGCACAGAGCGCTGCCGATTATGTGTCGATTGGCCGTGACGTGGAAGCGCAGGTTCTGGCACGAGCCGTTCACGCCCATATCCATCACCGCTCATTCCTCAACGGCAACCGCACCGTCGTATTCCCTGCTTCTCCCGGTTCCTTCGCCTCCGAACGCATGGGGTGATATTGCGGTTCTGACGGCCTGCAAATCGCGTCTTTCTGCGCTTCCGGTGCTCACGTACTCAAGTACGCTGCGCGCCGGTTCTCAAAAGCCACGATTTTCGGCATGTCATAACCACAATCTCCGCTAATCGCTGATGTTGTGCCAATAAAAAACCCCGCCGAAGCGGGGTTTTCTTTTGATCCTGAACCAGACCGATCAGTCAATGTCGAAGGAAACGCCCTGTGCCAGCGGTAGAGCCTTCGAGTAGTTGATGGTGTTGGTTGCGCGGCGCATATAGGCCTTCCACGCGTCCGAACCCGATTCACGACCGCCGCCGGTTTCCTTTTCGCCGCCGAATGCGCCGCCGATTTCCGCACCAGACGTGCCGATGTTGACGTTGGCGATGCCGCAATCCGAACCTTCAGCCGAAAGGAAGCGCTCTGCTTCCTGCAGGTTGAGCGTGAAGATCGACGAGGAAAGACCTGCGCCGACAGCATTGTGGCTCGCCAGAACATCGTCGAAGTCCGAATACTTCATGACGTAGAGGATCGGAGCGAAGGTTTCTTCGAGAACCGGGCCTTCCTGCTTCGGCATTTCGACAATGGCCGGACGCACATAGTAAGCGTTTTCATGGCCAGCATCGACGCGTTCGCCGCCCTGTACCTTGCCGCCGTGAGCAGCCGCTTCCTTGAGCGCCTTCTGCATGTTGTCGAAAGCAACCTTGTCGATCAGCGGACCGACCAGAGCGCTGGTTTCAAGCGGGGAACCAACAGTGACACTGGCATATGCCTTCTGCAGACGCGGGACGAGGGCGTCGTAAACGCTTTCATGCACGAAGAGACGGCGCAGCGTGGTGCAGCGCTGGCCAGCGGTGCCCATTGCGCCGAAAGCGATTGCGCGCAGCGCCATGTCGAGATCGGCCGACGGGCAGACGATGCCGGCATTGTTGCCGCCAAGTTCGAGAATTGCGCGAGCAAAACGCTTGGCAAGGCGCGGACCGACTTCGCGGCCCATGCGGGTCGAGCCGGTTGCCGAAACGACCGGGACCTTCGGGCTGTCGACGAGGACTTCGCCGATTTCACGATCACCGAGCAGAAGCTGGGAGATGCCTTCCGGCGCATCGCCGAAACGCTTCAGGGCACGCTTGAAGATCGCATCGCAGGCGAGAGCGGTCAGAAGGGTCTTTTCAGACGGCTTCCAGACGACCGAGTTGCCGCAGACGATTGCAAGAGCGGCGTTCCACGACCAGACGGCGACGGGGAAGTTGAAGGCAGAGATAACGCCAACGACGCCGAGCGGATGCCAGGTTTCCATCATGCGATGGCCAGCGCGTTCGGTTGCGATGGTGAGACCGTACAGCTGGCGCGACAGGCCGACCGCGAAATCGCAGATGTCGATCATTTCCTGCACTTCGCCGAGGCCTTCCGAAGGAATCTTGCCAGCTTCGAGCGAAACGAGACGGCCAAGATCTTCCTTGGAAGCACGCAGCTCTTCACCGAGCAGGCGGATCAGCTCGCCGCGCTTTGGTGCTGGAACGTTGCGCCAGGCGCGGAAGGCTTCGTCGGCCTTGTCGATGATCTTGACGGCGTCTTCCTTGCTGTGGGTCTTGACCGCAGCAATCTGTTCGCCCGAAACAGGGCTGAAACCGGCAAGGTCGCCACCGGTATAGGCGGATGCATCCACGCCGAGTTTGGAAAGCAGATCGGCGGCTTCCTTCTTCACGTCGATTTTTCTAACAGCGGTGTTCATGGCTTTCCTCTCTGTATGAGTTGTTTGCGCATAATCCTGTCCGAGAAGTTTGCAACTTTTCGGGGTTATGCGTTTATTCCGCCGCTTCGAGGCCCTTCAGGCCTGCTCGAACGGCTTCGATGGATTCGCGTTCGATGCGGGCATAGTGCTCGAATTCATTAAGCACTTTCGCGCCCAGATCATCCTCGAAACGCTTCTGGTTGGGGCTTTCAACAAAATCCTGCGTTTCGTCGTCGCCCAGATTGGACTGGAATATACCGGCAGCGCTGACCGGCAGGAAGTCTTCATAGATGATCGGGTCGAACTGAACTGCGCCTGCTTCAATCAGAACCTCGATATCGGTATCCGGCTTGAAAGCTGCAAGACGTGCCGCATCCTTGACCGAATAGGCGAAGTAGCCGAGGCCTTCCTCACGCACGCCAGCCCATGTATCGGGGAAGGCCGCGAAAGTATCGCTCAGCGCCTTCACATATTCAGCCGCATTCGAGCCGTCCGGGGCAGGGCGGGCAATAGCGCGGGTGTCGTTGAGAAGCTTGTCGTAAAGCGCACGGCCCTTTGGCGTGAGCGCCACGCCGCGCTGTTCGATCTCGCCGAAACGGGCGGTATGCGAACCCGGTGTCCAGGTTCCGTCCGGGTTGACGAAGGATACTTCTTCTTCCAGCGCCTTGAAAGAGGTCTGGCGCAGGAGGATCGGGCACTTGCGGGTTGGTGGGCCTTCAACAACTGCTTTTGGGTTGATGCCGCGTTCCGGCATCTGGGCCTGCACGGCGTCGATGTCGAGCGTGCGCGGCGTCAGATGGTTGATATGCGGACCCTTGAAGGAAACGACATCGGCGATGAGGCGATGTGCATCATGCAGGCGATGATAAAGTTCGGCGCTGACATTGGCGTGATCGTGCCAGCGGAAAGTTTCCAGCACTTCAGCGACGAAGGCCTTGGCATCTTCATCGTTGAGGCCGCCTTCAGCTTCCGCCTTTTCGACGAGCGCGATGGCGCCAGCGGTGAAGATGTTGCGCTTGGAGAGAACTTCCTCCGATTCAGCGCGCAGCTTTTCATCGGCGATGAGGTCAAGGCGCAGAAGCGAGGTGAAGACGCGGAACGGGTTGTGTTTCAGGGCGGCATCGGCGACCGGGCGGAAGGCTGTCGAATGGACCGGAACGCCAGCGGCGCTCAGATCGTAATAGCCGACCGGGAACATACCCATGACCGCGAACACGCGGCGCATCATGGAAAGCTCGGCAGCAGTGCCGAGACGGATTGCGCCGTGGCGCTCTTCCGAGATGCGCTCAAGCGAATCTGTTTCCGTCAGGCGTTCATGCAGGTGGCTGTCATCCGCCAGCACCTTGGCGTTCACATCGGCAACGAGTTCCATCAATGTGCCATAAGCAGGCACTTCCTGCTTGTACATGGCAGACATCGCAGCCGAGAAGGCGGAACGAATGGTGTCCGGCGAAACGAATTTCTGGTCTTTCATGGCGAAAATTTCCGTCGAGTGGGGCATCTTCGGGTGGCGCATGTCTTGTTTGGGAGGATCATGCATGGATTATGATGAAAATGTATCATATAGACCGTTTTGCGGTTATGCTTGCGACGAAAGCAACTATGTTAATGCGAGAATGGAATGAAGCTGAGCAGAAGACTGATCCCGGACATCGCCACGCTGCAAGCCTTTGAATGTGCTGCCCGTCACGGAAGTTTCACCCAGGCCGCGCACGAGCTCAATCTCACCCAAAGCGCTGTCAGCCGTCAGATCAAGGATCTCGAAAGCCAGCTCGGCGTGCTGCTTTTCGAGCGCATTCGCCAGCGCATTCTGCTTTCCGATGCCGGCCGCAAGTTTCTGCCGGAAGTGCGGCGTCTTCTCAATCAGACAGAGGATACGATGTTGCGCGCCATGGCTTCGGCGCAGTCCACCTCTTCTTTCAGCGTGGCGACCCTGCCGACATTCGGCACGCGCTGGCTGATGCCGCGCATTCCTGATTTCGTCGAGAAGCATCCGGGGATCGCGTTGAATGTAGCGTCGCGTTCCGGCGTTTTCGATTTCGAGGAACAGCCCTTCGATCTGGCCATCCATTATGGACAGCCGGTATGGGCCCACGCCACCTGCACTTTCCTGTGTAGTGAGGTTATTGTGCCGGTCGCTTGTCCAAGCCTGTTGAAGGCCCGTCATCCGTCCGCTCCGGAAGAACTTGAAAACGAACCTTTGCTGCATCTTGCGACACGACCCAAAATGTGGGCGCAATGGTTTGAAAGCTGCGGCGTCGAAGGACAGTCGGCCTATCGCGGCCACCGTTTCGACCAGTTCTCGATGGTTATAGGTGCAGCATTGGCTGGGCTGGGTTTCGCGCTTCTGCCGCTATATCTGATCGAGCAGGAGTTGCGCAGCGGTGAACTGGTCATGCTTTTCGAGAAGCCGATGCGGACCGAGAATGAATATTATCTCGTTGTCCCGGAAGGAAAACTGGAAAACCCGCTGACGCAGGTCTTCTGCCAGTGGATTGCCGGACAGGTTGGAAATACGGATTATTCGATGCTGGTTCATTCCAAACCGGAATGAATTGTTGCGCAAATAACGCTGTCCAAGCGGCTTTCGCGGCGTGAAATAGAAACAACCGGGCAGGGTGCCCGTATTCCACGAGAGCGGTCGATCATGAAAAAGACCGGGAACCGCTCTAACTGTTTGTTTTTACGCATTTCCGAACGCAAAACCGCTTCACACTTTTGCTGGAAATGCTCGGTATGAAATGGTTGTCTCGATGCTGAACGATCCGCGCTCCCATGGTCTTTGGGAAAAGACCGCCCCTGCCGCTCCCAAGACGACTGCGCTGCAAGGTGATCTGACTGCGGACGTGGTGATTGTGGGCGGCGGCTTCACCGGCCTGTCGACGGCCTTGCATCTGGCCGAAAAAGGCACGCGGGCCATCGTGCTTGAAGGCATCGAGATCGGATATGGGGGTTCGGGACGCAATGTCGGCCTGGTGAACGCGGGCATGTGGGTCATGCCGGATGATCTGCCCGGCGTGCTTGGCCACAAATATGGCGACCGTCTGCTCGATGTCCTCGGCAATGCGCCGAAGCTGGTTTTTGAGATTATCGAGAAACACAAGATTGCCTGTGAAGTCGAGAAGCAGGGCACGCTTCATTGCGCCGTCGGCAAGAAGGGTCTGAAAGAACTTGAAGATCGTTATGAGCAGTGGGCGCGCCGTGGCGCGAATGTGAAGCTGCTTGATGCGAGAGAAACCGAAGCCAAGGTCGGCACGAATGCCTATGCCGGGTCGCTGCTCGATCTGCGCGCCGGTACGATCCAGCCGTTGGCCTATGTGCGCGGGCTTGCCCATGCCGCCGTTGCTGCTGGCGCGACCATCTTTACCGGAAGCCCCGTGACCGGCGCTGAGGAAAAGAACGGCAAATGGGTGGTCAAGACCGCCAAGGGTTCCGTAACGGCCAACTGGGTCGTGGTGGCAACCAACGCCTATACCAATGCGCCGTGGGCGGAAGTTCGCGCCGAACTGGTCCATCTGCCATATTTCAACATGGCTACAAAGCCGCTGTCGGACAATCTCAAGAAGAGCATTCTGCCGGAGCGTCAGGGTGTATGGGATACGAAGGAAGTGCTTTCGTCCTTCCGTTTTGACAGCCAAGGCCGCCTGGTGTTCGGCAGCGTCGGTGCGCTGCGCAACACGGGTGCTGCCGTGCACAAGGCATGGGCCAAGAAGTCGTTGAAGCGACTGTTCCCGCAAATCGGCGAAGTCGAGTTCGAAGCCGAATGGTATGGCAAGATCGGCATGACCGATGACAGCCTGCCGAAATTCCATCGCCTGGCGCGCAATGTCGTCGGGTTCTCCGGTTATAATGGCCGCGGCATCGCGCCGGGTACCGTCTTCGGAAAACTGCTTTCGCAACTCGTTTCAGGTGAGATCAAGGAAGACGACCTGCCGCTGCCGGTCAGCGATCCGAAGGAACAGAATTTCCGTGGTCTGCGCGAAGCCTATTACGAGGCTGGCGCACAGATTGCGCATGTCGCCGAGATCGTTATCTGATCTGCCGAACGGTTCGCCGGGGATAGGTTGCGGCTGTCATAAAACCGCAGTGCAATTCCTCTAATGCCATCCGCATCTCTCCAAATCAGGAGAAACGGATGGCTGTTCGGCAACTGCCTCAATGCCTTACAAGCCTTCCGATGGAATGATTCCGCCGGAAGGCTTTTGCTTTTCCGGTTTCACGTTGCAGGATGTTTGACAGGTGCACCATGAATGGAAATGAACGTGCCTATCGCCATGGCAGTATCTGCGCGTTATCACTTCGCACGCGTCAGGATCGCACCGGCATCGCTGGTCATGCTGGCGAACATTACACAGAAATTCGAGGAGCGAATCCCATGAACAAGATGTTGAAGCGGGCCGCTGTCGTACCTGCGCTTCTTGCTCTTTCCATCGCCGTGGCGCAGGCCGATACGCTGACGCTTTATACCTCGCAGCCGGAAGCGGATGCGACCAAGACGGTTGAAGCGTTCCGCAAGGCCAATCCCGATACGGATGTGCAGATTTTCCGCTCGGGCACGAGCGAACTCCTCACCAAGCTTGCTGCCGAATTTGCGGCTGGCGCACCGCAGCCCGACGTTCTTCTCATTGCGGATGCGGTGACGATGGAAGGCCTCAAGAAGGACAAGCGCTTGCTTGCTTATCCAGAGGCCAAGGTCGATGGTTTCGCCGCAGATAGCTACGATGCCGACAAGACTTATTTCGGTTCCAAACTGATCACCACCGGCATAGCGTACAACACAGGCGCGTCACAGAAGCCTGAACATTGGGCCGATCTTGCCAAGGCCGACTACAAGGGTCAGGTTGTCATGCCGAGCCCGCTTTACTCCGGCGCTGCCGCCTATCTGCTGAGCGGCTTCGCGCTCAACAAGAATTTGGGCTGGGATTACTTCAAGAACCTCAAGGCCAACGAGCTGGCAAGCGTCAAAGGCAATGGCGCTGTGCTGAAGTCGGTTGCGAGTGGCGAAAAGCCATATGGCATTCTCGTTGACTTCATGGCGCTCAATGCCAAGGCCAAGGGTTCGCCGGTTGAGTTCGTATTCCCGTCGGAAGGCGTGCCCGCGGTGACTGAACCGGTCGCGATCATGGCAACCGCCAAGAATGTCGATGGCGCCAAGAAGTTCGTGGATTTCATCCTGTCGGATGACGGCCAGAAGCTGGCGCTCGAGCAGGGTTATCTGCCTGCCAAGGAAGGTGTTGGCCGTCCTGCCTGGCTGCCGGAAGGCACCAAGATCAACATCATGTCTATCGACACCCAGAAGGTTCTCGATCAGACTGATGCCGACAAGAAGCAGTTCTCCGAGCTGTTTGGCGGATAAGGCATCTCGATGCGCATCATGAGAGACCTTCAGGGCCGCGATGCGGCCCTGATTGCTGGCATAACACTGATCGTGGCGGTTCTGTCGCTTCTGCCGATGGGCAGGCTGCTGGTCGAACTGGTCGCGCCGCAGGGGCAGTTTTCGACTTCGGCGCTGGTGGAGACACTCGGAAGCCAGTCGACCTGGGTTGCGACATGGCATTCGTTGCAGATCGGCATTGGCGGAACCTTGCTGGCGCTGGTGTTCGGCATTGTCGCGGCATTGCTCGTCGGGCTGACAAACATGCGCGGCCGCAATGTCTTCGTGCTTTTCTACGTCACTCCACTTTTGATCGCTCCGCAAGTAACGGCGCTGGCTTGGCTCCAGCTTTTCGGGCCTTCAAGCCAGTTCCTCAAGATTGTGGGATTGGCGCCGCCGCTTGGCAGCCGCAACCCGCTCTATTCCGTCTGGGGCATCATCTTTTTGCTGGGTGTGCAATACGGCCCGCTGGTTTTCCTGATCGTGCGCGCAGGTTTGCGCAAACTGCCACGCGAACTGGTGGAAGCGGGACTTAGCGCCGGTGCCGGCAAATGGACCGTGTTACGCACCATCATCCTGCCGCTGATGACGCCGTCGATTATCGGTGCTGCCGCGTTGGCCTTCGTTTCCTGCGTGGGGAATTTCGGCATTCCGGCATTTCTCGGCATACCGTCGAATTATCTGGTTTTGCCGACGCTGATTTATCAGCGTCTTGCGGGCGGCGGCCCGTCTGTGCTTTCCGGTGTCGCCGTGCTGTCCGTGCTGATCGGCCTCATTGCCATGGCTGGCATTGCTGCGCAGGAATATGCGTCCCGCAGACGTGATTTCCGCATTGTCTCGACGTCTCTGCCAGCCGCTCCCTTTGCGCTTGGCCGCTGGCGCGTGCCGGTGGAAGCCTCGGCCTGGCTGCTGATCGTGGTCGTACTTTTCCTGCCGCTGATCGGGCTCACGCTTTCCGCTCTGGTTCCGGCTTACGGCGTGCCGCTGACCTTTGCGACCGCGACAGTCGAAAATTTCCGCTTCGTCCTTATGGAACATGCCGGTGCCGCGCGCGCGTTTCGCAATAGCGTGGTCCTGTCACTGTCGGCAGCGTTCTTCGCTGTGCTGATCGCCGTTCCGCTTGCCTATATGCTGGCATGGCGCAAGCGTCGCTGGACGCCGATCCTCAATTTTGCAGCCGAAATGCCGTATGCTCTGCCGGGCGTGGTGCTGGCCATTGCCTGTCTGCTACTGTTTTTGAAACCGCTGCCGGTGATTGGCGTCAGTCTTTACAACACGCTCTGGATCATCCTGTTTGCCTATCTTGCGCGCTTCTTCGTGCTGGCTCTGCGGCCGACGGTCGCCGGGTTGCATCAGATCGACCGTGCGATGGAGGAGGCCGCGCGTGTTGCAGGCGCGGGGCTTTTCTATCGCCTGCGGACCATTATATTTCCCCTCGTCGCACCGGCGACGCTCGCGGGCGGCGTGCTCATCTTCATGACCGCTTTCTGTGAGTTGACGGTTTCAGCGCTTCTCTGGGCGTCGGGATCGGAAACGCTGGGCGTGGTGATGTTTTCTTTCGAACAGGCGGGCGATTCCGCCTATGCGGCAGCCATTTCCATGCTGGCTGTTGCGGTGACATTCATGCTGATGCTTGCAACCAATCTGTTTGCGCGGCGTCTTCCAAACGGAGTGCTGCCATGGCGCGACTGAAAATCGCTTCTGTTTCCAAGAGCTTCAATGAGTTTCAGGCCTTGTCCGGCGTGTCTCTCGATGTGAAGGATGGCGAGTTTGTTGCCATTCTCGGACCGTCGGGCTGCGGCAAGACCACGCTTCTTCGCATGATCGCGGGATTTGAAGATGTCGATGGCGGTGAAATCCATATTGGTGACAGCCGCGTTTCTCATATTGGTGGCAGCGTGCCGCCCGAAAAGCGGCAGGTCGGTATCGTCTTCCAGAATTATGCGCTCTGGCCGCATATGACCGTGGCCGAAAATGTCGGTTACAGCCTGCGGGTGGCAAAGGTTGCCAGGGCCGAGCGGGAACGCCGCGTGAACGAGGCGCTGGCGCTCGTCGATCTCGCCGGTTTTGGTGATCGCCGTCCGGCCAATCTTTCGGGCGGTCAGCGGCAGCGTGTCGCGCTGGCTCGCTGTCTGGTGGCTGCACCGTCTCTCGTCCTTTTCGACGAACCTCTCGCCAATCTCGACGTGCATCTGCGGGCGTCGATGGAAGACGAGTTTGCGGCGTTTCACAAGCGCACGGGCACCACGATCATTTACATCACCCACGATCAGGCTGAGGCCATGGCGCTCGCCGACCGGATTGCGGTGCTGGACCATGGCAGGCTGCAGCAGTTCGACACGCCACGCAAACTCTATGAGGAGCCGGCGAGCGCAATGGTCGCGTCCTTCATCGCGCACGGCATGGTATTGCCTGCGGAGGTCGTATCCTTTGCACAAGCGGGACATTGCGAAGCGCTGGTGTTGGGCAGCCGCGCACAGGTGCGTTGTTCAGGCACGGAAATGCCACGCGCCAATGCGCAGCTCTGCGTTCGGGCAGAGGACCTGACATTGACCGAAACCGGCGGCATTCCCGTGCGGGTCAAGCGCTCGGTTTATCGAGGCGGCGGTTCGCGCATTGAGGCATCGTCGGTCGCGAAGCCGGATATTCATCTGCATTTCGAGGTGCGCGATCCCGTGCGGCTGGAAGAGGGCGATGAGGTACGCGTCGCCATCCGCAACGGCTGGATCATTCCCACCGCTGACATGCCGGTGAGAAAAGCCTCAACCGGCTTTCCGATAGGTAACAAGATTTAGGATATTCAACTTGTAGTGTAAAATATACTGATATATGCCAGATACGATGTTTCGTGTGGGGGCTCTGGAGAAACATGGGGGCAGGGCGGTTTTCCAATATCGATGGCTTGCGTGCAATCGCGGCTATATCAGTTTTGTTTCATCACATTCTTGGCGACTTTCTCCGAGAGGCGTCAAATCAGAATACGACCCTGATTGGTTCTCTTAACTCAATAATTTCCAGTTTCGATTTTGGCCGTTTTGGCGTTGTATTGTTTTTCCTGATCAGCGGTTTTGTGGTGCCTTTCAGTATCAAGAGCGACCAGCTGCAGCCGATCAGACGATTTGCAATCGGACGTTTTTTCCGTCTTTACCCGGCGTTCTGGCTGTCTTTGATTTTCATGTATGGTTATCTGGTGTTTACGGGCGGTGCCCCTGAACTGAAAACGCTGCTAGCCAATGCGACAATGGCGGCGAATGCATTCGGACAGCCTTGGCTTTCTGGCGTTTACTGGACGCTTTTTATCGAACTAATCTTCTATATCTTGATCGCCGTGGCCTTCATGGCTGGAATTTTGCGCCAACCGATGCTGATCTTGGCTGCCGGATTATTGTTGGCGCTTTCAACGGGGGGACCGATCCTGCTACGTTCTCTCGGCATCAATCTGCCCGTTGTATATATCGGGCTTCATCTATCGTTCCTGTTTTGCGGATTATTGCTTCGTCTTACCGTCATTGAGAAAGAAAGGGGCACCTTATCGGCGGCTCTGGTGCTGATTATTGTACAAATGGGCATCATTGTCTCGATTGGAGACTTTTCCCTTGCTCGAAACGACACGTTTTTCATCGTGGGAAAATTGCCTGTCATTGCATCTTATCTTGCTGCTTATTCCGTCTTTCTTCTGTCACTCTGGACGATGAGACCGCAATCCAAGCTTTTATCCTCAACCGGTGAGATAAGTTATTCGATCTATCTGTTTCACGTTCCGGTCTGCTGGACGATCTACCTGCTCCTGCCGCCGACAGGCGCTATAAGCGATCTCATCACAATGGCATTGTGCGTGATTGCATCCTTGGCGGTTTCGATCTTAACGTATCGCTATGTGGAAAAGCCGATGATTGCCGTTGGTCGAAGGATTTCAGGGCAAATCCATCGCCCCTTGCAACCAGCAGCAAGCTGACGGCTTTTACATAAGTTCGTAAAAGCCGTTCGCTGTTTTCTATTTCTTCTTCATCGCTTCCAGCAATGCGGCGCCGAAGCCGCCGGTCGATGGCTGCTCCTGTTTGCGTTGCGGCGCGAAGTTCTTGGCGGGTCGCTGATCTCGGCCTGCATTCCCGCGTGGGGCAGGGGCTTCGCCGCCGTCCTTTCTCATCGTCAGGCCGATGCGCTTGCGAGGCACATCCACTTCAGTCACGCGCACCTTCACCACATCGCCAGCCTTGACTACTTCATGAGGGGCTTTGACGAAACGGTCCGCAAGCTGCGAAACATGGACAAGTCCGTCCTGGTGCACGCCGATATCAACGAATGCACCGAAGGCCGCGACATTGGTCACCGTTCCTTCAAGCAGCATGCCGGGCTTCAAGTCCTTGATGTCATCAATGCCATCGGCAAAGGTCGCGGTCTTGAACTCCGGGCGCGGATCCCGGCCCGGCTTGTCAAGTTCGGCAATGATGTCACGCACGGTCGGCAGACCGAAACGCTCATCGACAAAAAGACGCGGATCAAGTGCCTTCAGCGCTGCGCTGTCGCCCATGAGGCTGCGCACATCGCGACCGCAAGCGGCGACGATTTTCTTGGCGACGCCATAGGCTTCCGGGTGAACGGAGGAGGCATCGAGCGGCTCCGTGCCGTTGGAAATGCGCAGGAAGCCTGCGCATTGTTCGAAAGCGCGGTTGCCGAGACGTGCGACCTTCAACAGTTCCTTGCGGTTCTTGAAGGCTCCGGCTTCATCGCGGTGCGCCACGATTGCCTCGGCGAGCGACTTTCCCAGACCCGAGACACGCGCCAGCAATGAAGCGGAAGCCGTATTGAGATCGACGCCGACCGCGTTCACGGCGTCTTCGACCACTGCATCGAGCGAACGCGCCAGGCGGGATTGATCGACATCGTGCTGGTACTGGCCAACACCGATGGATTTCGGCTCGATCTTAACGAGCTCGGCCAGCGGGTCCTGCAGACGCCGCGCAATGGAAACGGCGCCGCGCAGCGACACGTCGAGCTGCGGGAATTCGGCGGCTGCGGTTTCGGATGCTGAATAGACCGATGCGCCTGCTTCCGACACGATGACTTTCAGCGGTTTTGGTGCCGGCATGTCGGAAAGCATGTCGATGACAAGCCGCTCGGTTTCGCGGCTGCCGGTGCCGTTGCCAATGGCGATCAATTCGACCTTATGCTTGCGGATCAGGCTTGCAAGTTCGGCTTGTGTGCCCCGCACGTCGTTCTTTGGTGGAAAAGGGTAGACCGTCGTCGTGTCGAGCAACTTGCCTGTACCGTCGACCACCGCGACCTTGACCCCGGTGCGGATGCCCGGATCAAGCCCCATCGTGGCGCGCGAACCGGCAGGCGCTGCGAGCAGCAGATCCTTGAGGTTGCGGGCGAAGACATTGATGGCCTCTTCTTCGGCACGCTCGCGCAGGTCGCGCATCAGATCGAGCGACAGCGACAGCGAAAGTTTCACGCGCCATGCCCAGCCTGCAACTTCCATCAGCCAGCGGTCGCCGGGAAGCGTTCCGCCGATATTATAGGCGGCGGCGATCTTGCGTTCGACCGGCTTCACAGGCGCGGTATCGTCGGCGTCGATCTCGATGTCGAGCGACAGAAAGTCCTCGTTGCGCCCGCGCAGCATGGCGAGGGCCCGGTGGCCCGCAACATTTGCCCAACGTTCGGAATGGTCGAAATAGTCGGAGAACTTCGCGCCAGCGGCCTCTTTGCCATCGACAACCCGGGAGCGGAGAACTGCGCGTTCCTTGAGATAGTTGCGCAGATTGCCGATCAGCTCGGCGTTTTCGGCAAAGCCTTCGGCAATGATGTCGCGTGCGCCATCGAGCGCTGCCTTTACGTCGGGAACATCGGCGGTGATGTATTGCGCCGCGATTTCGACAGGCACAAGCTTGCGGTCCGTCAGAATGGCCTCGGCAAGCGGACCGAGGCCACGCTCACGGGCGATTTCCGCCTTGGTGCGGCGCTTCGGCTTATAGGGCAGATAAAGATCTTCAAGCTCGGCCTTGGTTGCGACGCCTGCGATCTTCAGCTCCAGCTCAGGCGTCAGTTTTCCCTGACCGCCAATCGATTCCAGGATCGAAGCGCGACGGGCTTCCAGTTCGCGCAGATAGGCGAGGCGTTCGGAAAGCTGGCGCAGCTGCGTATCGTCAAGGCCGCCGGTGACTTCCTTACGGTAGCGGGCAACGAAAGGCACGGTCGCGCCTTCATCCAGCAGGCCGATGGCGGCGAGCGCCTGATCCGGTTTTGCGTTGATTTCCGCCGCGATGATCCCGGCAATGCGCTTGGTAATATCGGCCATGTAACTTCCATTTCTTAATAGTCGCGCCGAACATAATCGGATGCCGGTTCGGCGCAATCAAGGCAGTATCGATGTTCCACAGGAAAGGCGTCAGCGTTCGTGTTCACGGCGATGTGAACTGCCCGCATCTTTTTAAATCGGATTTTAGCAATACTTATATCGGGTAATGACGATACGCATTGGAAGATCAGCGAGGTGACTGCGATGTCGGATGTTCAGCCTATACCTCTGGACGAGATATTAAAAGCGCTCGCCAATCCTGTGCGTCTCGACATTTTGAGCTGGCTCAAGGAGCCGGAGAATCATTTCTCCGGCCAGCACATGCCTTTGGAGATGGGCGTGTGCGCGGGCCAGTTCGAACGGTGCGGCCTCTCCCAGTCGTCCGTTTCCGCCCATTTGTCCGTATTGACCAAAGCGGGGCTGATCACGCCCCACCGCGTCGGGCAATGGACTTTCTACAAGCGCGACGAGGAGGCGATAGCCGCCTTCGTCAAAGCCCTTTCCGATCTTTAATCCATCCTGAAACCGACCTTTCCCACTTGCCCAATCTTTCCCACTTGAAGGAAATGTATCCATGGCTTCATTGTTCGATCCCGTTACCGTAGGCGATCTCAAGCTCGCAAACCGCATCGTCATGGCCCCCCTGACGCGCAATCGTTCGCCGCGCGCCGTGCCAAACGACCTCAACGTCACGTATTACGAACAGCGCGCGAGTGCCGGCCTCATCATCACCGAGGCAACGCCGATCAGCCATCAGGGACAGGGCTATGCCGATGTTCCGGGTCTCTATTCCGCCGAACAGCTCGCTGGCTGGAAGCGCGTGACCGACGCCGTGCACAGCGCAGGCGGCAAGATCGTCGTGCAGATGTGGCATGTGGGCCGTATTTCACACACCACCTTGCAGCCGAACGGTGGCCAGCCGGTCGCGCCTTCCGCGATCACGGCCAAGTCGAAGACCTATCTTGTTCAGCCTGACGGCACGGGCGGCTTCGCGCCGACCTCCGAACCGCGCGCCCTGGACAAGAGCGAACTGCCGGAAATCGTTGCCACCTACGGCAAGGCTGCGAGGGATGCGATTGAAGTGGCGGGGTTCGATGGCGTGGAAATCCATGCGGCCAACGGTTACCTGATCGACCAGTTCCTCCGTTCGGGCAGCAATCACCGTACCGATGAATATGGCGGCTCGATCGAAAATCGCGCCCGTTTCCTGTTTGAAGTCGTCGATGCCGTGACGAAGGCGGCCGGTGCAGGCAAAGTCGGTATACGTCTTTCGCCGGTCACGCCAGCCAATGATGCCTCCGATCCCGATCCGCAGCCGCTGTTCGATTATGTGGTCGAGAAACTGGCGGGATACGGTCTGGCCTATGTCCATATCATTGAAGGCGCGACGGGTGGTCCGCGCGATTTCCAGCAGGGACCGCAGCCCTTCGATTATGCGCGTCTCAAGCAGGTCTATCGCGATGCGGGAGGCAAGGCGGCGTGGATGGTCAATAATGGTTACGACCGCGCGCTTGCCGAAGAGGAAGTCGAAAGCGGTCGCGCCGACGTCGTGGCTTTCGGCAAGCCCTTCATTGCCAATCCGGACCTCGTGCGTCGCCTTAAGGACAATGCGCCGCTGAACGAACTCGACCAGCAGCATATGTATGGCGGTGGCGCCAAGGGTTATACGGATTATCCCGTGCTTGCCTGATCACGAGAATACAAAACCCGGCGAAAATGCCGGGTTTTTGTTATCAGAGCCTTGCTCGTGTCGAGCGCGGTGTGGCCAGCAGCAGATTGGTTTCGCTGGCCTTGATGCCCGGCACCAGCCTGATGCGGCGCAGGACAGCGTCGAAATCGGTGAGCGTGGCAGCGCCCAGTTCCACCACCAGATCGAAGCGGCCATTGGTGGTGTGGATCGCCGATATTTCCGAAAAGCCGCCAAGCGCCTTGACCACACGATCGGCCACATGGCCTTCGATTTCGATCATCATGATGCCGCGCACCGGCAGATCGACAGCATCCGAGCGCAGGATTACGGTATAGCCGATGATATCGCCGGAATTTTCCAGCCGCTCCATGCGAGCCCGCACGGTTGCCCGCGAAACACCGAGATCGATAGCAATATCCGAAATGCTGCGTCGCCCGTTGTGGCGCAAAAGCGTAATCAGCTTTTCATCCAGATCGTCCATGCTTTCTCCATTTTGAAAAGCCAAACCGACATTCTGATAAACCAAACCGATAAAATTGCCAATCCGGTTGCTTCACATCGCCAAGCGTAAATGGTGAATCTTGATCTGGATATTCAGAAGGACTCCACTTTATGCATTGCAAGATTCTGGGACTGCCCGTTCAGGAAGGTACCGGCCGCGTGGGCTGCAATATGGGCCCCGATTCCTATCGTGCCGCGGGCATTGCTACGGCTATCGAGGAACTCGGCCACGAGTTTACCGATCTCGGCAATCTCGCACCGGCTGTCCAGCGGTCGCTGGAGCATCCGAACCCAGCAATCAAGGCGCTACCCCATGCCGTTGCCTGGATCGAGGCAATCAGCGAAGCCGCCTATCGCGAAAGTGCGGATGGTTTCCCCATCTTCCTCGGTGGCGATCACCTTCTTGCCGCCGGCACCGTTCCGGGCATTGCGCGCCGTGCGGCTGAAAAGGGACGCAAGCAGTTCGTGCTCTGGCTCGATGCCCACACGGATTTCCACACGCTGGAAACGACAACCAGCGGCAATCTGCACGGAACGCCCGTTGCCTACTACACCGGCCAGAAAGGCTTCGAAGGCTATTTCCCGACGCTTGCCGCACCGGTTGATCCTGCCAATGTCTGCATGCTCGGCATTCGCAGCGTCGATCCGGCGGAACGGGAAGCAATCAAGAAAACCGAAGTCGCCGTCTATGATATGCGCCTGATTGATGAGCATGGCGTTGCGGCCTTGCTGCGCCGCTTCCTTGAGCGCGTGAAAGCCGAAGACGGCCTTCTTCATGTCAGTCTCGACGTTGATTTCCTCGATCCGTCCATCGCGCCTGCCGTCGGCACCACGGTCCCGGGCGGCGCAACCTTCCGCGAGGCGCATCTCATCATGGAAATGCTGCACGACAGCGGGCTGGTGACGAGCCTCGATCTCGTCGAACTCAACCCCTTTCTCGATGAACGCGGACGTACCGCCACCGTCATGGTGGACCTGATGGCGAGCCTGCTTGGCCGCAGTGTCATGGACCGCCCGACGATTAGTTATTGAAACATGCTCAAGGAGCAATGATGACCCAACCCAACCTCAATATCGTCCCCTTCGTCAGCGTCGATCATATGATGAAGCTGGTGCTGTCCGTCGGCGTGGAAACCTTCCTCAAGGAACTTGCCGACTATGTCGAAGAAGACTTCCGTCGCTGGGAAAACTTCGACAAGACGCCGCGCGTGGCGTCGCACTCGAAGGAAGGCGTGATTGAGCTGATGCCGACGAGCGATGGTACGCTTTACGGCTTCAAATATGTGAACGGCCATCCGAAAAACACGCGTGAAGGTCTCCAGACCGTCACCGCCTTCGGCGTGCTGGCCGATGTGGGTAGCGGCTATCCGATGCTGCTGACCGAAATGACCATCCTGACCGCGCTGCGCACTGCTGCGACTTCGGCAGTTGCTGCAAAGCATCTGGCGCGTGAGAACTCGCGCACGATGGCCATTATCGGCAATGGCGCGCAGAGCGAATTCCAGGCTCTGGCATTCAAGGCACTGCTCGGCGTCGACAAGCTTCGTCTTTACGATCTCGATCCGGAAGCCACCGCCAAGTGCATTCGCAACCTGCGGGGTGCCGGTTTCGACATCGTCGCCTGCAAGACGATTGAAGAGGTTGTCGAAGGCGCGGATATCATCACCACTGTCACCGCCGACAAGGCCAATGCGACGATCCTGACCGACAACATGGTCGGCGCCGGCGTGCACATCAATGCGGTTGGCGGCGATTGCCCCGGCAAGACGGAACTGCACGGCGATATCCTGCGCCGTTCCGACATCTTTGTCGAATATCCGCCGCAGACCCGCATCGAAGGCGAAATCCAGCAATTGCCGGAAGATTATCCGGTCAATGAGCTTTGGGAAGTCATCACCGGCAAGATCACCGGTCGCAAGGATGCACGACAGATCACCCTGTTCGACTCCGTTGGTTTCGCCACGGAAGATTTTTCGGCATTGCGCTATGTGCGCGACAAGCTGAAGGATACCGGCCTCTATGAGCAGTTGGACCTGCTTGCAGACCCCGACGAGCCGCGCGATCTCTACGGCATGCTGCTGCGCCACGAGAAGCTGCTGGAAGGCGAAAAGACCAAGCCTGCGGCCTGATCGTTCTCATTTCCAGGAGCGATTTTACTCAGCTTCACCTGTTGCAACCCTGCCGCGCTCGACGTGCGGCAGGGTTATGTTTTTTCAATCAGTGCGATAAATCCTTGTGCCGGGCACGATTTCCATTATTGCAGAGGGTACTTCTGAGATTGGGGATGCATCGGGCATGGATGACAGGGTGGAAAACGCAACATCCTTCAGGCAATCGGCAAATACCGTCCGGTCTGCCGCCAGCCCTCTCGTCTTCAGTGATACGCTCGGGCTTTATCAGCGGCCCATTGGTGAAGCTCTGGATACGGTCGTCTTGTTTGCAAGCCCCTGGGGGCTGGAGGAACTCTGCACGACGCGGAAGTTCTGGCGCAGCATCGCCGACAGGCTTGCAGCGCGGGGCATAGGTTCCTTCCGTTTCGACTGGCCGGGCACCGGCGACGGGCGCGACGACATCGATTTTTCCAAAGGTTTGGGTCTTTGGCGCGATACGCTGGTCGAGGCGGCCCGGAAAGCCCGTGTCCTGTCGGGGGCAAGTCGCGTCGTTATCATCGGGCAAAGCCTTGGAGGAGCCGTTGCTGCCGAAACGGCATCGCAGATCGACGGTGTTGCGGCCCTGGCGCTTCTGGCACCGGTTATCTCCGGACGGTTCTACACGCGTGAACTGGCTGTCTGGTCGAGCATGGTCGATGCCGATCTCGGACTGACGGACGAGCAAAGGATCAGGAACAGCGTTTCCATCGCCTCCCTGACCATGCAGCCGGAAGTAGCCGCCGATGTGAAGAAGATCAATCTCCTGTCGCTGGAAGCAAAACCTGCGCCCCGGTGCCTGTTACTGGCGCGAACGGATCGTCCCAACGATGCAGAACTCGCGGCCCATCTGGAAAAGCTTGGCAGCGACGTCACGGTTGAGGCCTTCGCCGATTACGACAAACTGATTTCCAACCCCGTCATCTCGCGCCTGCCGCTGGAGGTAGCTGGCCGGCTTGTCGATTGGGTGGCGGGGCTGGCAGGTTCCACGCCTGCACAAAATACGCCGGACGAAAGCGCTCTTGGCGGCACGTTACGGGGCGACGGTTTTATCGAAACGCCTGTTTCTTTCGGTTCCGAAAACCGGCTTTCAGGTGTTCTCTGTGCCCCTTCTGGCAAACAGCAGGGCAGGACGGTCATGTTCCTTTCCTCATCCTACGACCGTCGCGTCGGATGGGGACGCACGACCGTCGATATGGCGCGCAAGCTCGCACGGGAAGGCGTCGCTTCGCTGCGCTTCGATATTGCAAATGCGGGCGACAGCCCACCGAACCCCGGCATGCCGGAACAGGTGCTTTACACCCACGGCCCCGAGGCAGATGTTGCAGAAGCTCTCGACTATCTCGAGGTGCTCGGCTGGGGGCGTCCGGTTGTTGCCGGCCGATGCAGCGGCGCGTTCCTGGGATTTAACACGGCCCTCAAGGACGAGCGCATTTCCGGCGCGGTTCTCGTCAATCCCGTCACCTTCTACTGGGCGCCGGGACGCTCGATCGACGAGGCTCTTCGCGAAGGCAATCGCACGCTGGAGGATTACGGCAGCCGTGCCTTGCGCGCCGAAACGTTCCAGCGCCTGCTCCGGGGGGAACTGGATATCCGCGCCATACTGCGCAACCTCACACGCGGGGTGGCCGGCCGCATTCGCGGCCTGGCACGCAAGCTTTTGCGCAGCCGCACAGCGGAAGGGCGGGCGGTCTACTCGGCTTTTGACGAACTGAAACAGCGTGATGTGCCGCTGGCGCTGGTCTATGCCGAAAAGGACCCCGGGCGCGAACATTTCAATTTCTATTTCGATCAGGCAGGCAGCGGCGTGCAAGGCTTCGACAATGTGTCGGTTGCCATCATTCCCGATGCCGATCACAATCTGACACCGGAACATTCACGCAAGATCTATATCGACGCGATCCGTTCCCTGGCCCTGAAATAGTCAGAACCAGACGATCCGGGACGAACCAGCGATACGAATTTCGCCGGACGGTTTTTCCGGTGTTTCGTTGCGCGGGATAAGCGTGATGCGTTTCGTCTCGTTGGGAGCGAGGTGAAACCAGTTGTCGGCTGGGCGCCAGTCGCCCGCATCGATGCTGACGGATTGGGCCAGAACCGGTGTTTTGAGATCAAGAAACCAGTTCCCGTTCTCTTCCACAATTAGGGCTTCGATGGCGGCGTCGTGAAAGGCCTTCGTCCGTCCGAGCGGAAAGTGAAACGCCTCGGCGATGGTAATATCATTACGTTTCAATCGCGCCACCGTCACGTCATGCGCCGGAGGGCCGAAACGATAGGCGTAAGTGACATCGAAGAACGCGCCGAACAGATCAGTTGCCGGAATGGTGATCGCTGAACGACCTCCCATCGAAAGATCGCGGCGACCGGAAACCACCGGCTGCGAACCAGCGCGCAGGCAAGCTAATTCAAGCGAAAGATCAGCGGATTCTGCCTGTTCGTTCAGAATATGAATCGCAAGGCCGTTGACGCCTTCGTCGGTCAAGGCAAGCTGTTGCGGACGAAAGGCACGCTTGAGGCCGTGCCAGGACGGCTTGGGTTCGCCGGTCGCATCGATCATGCCCCACCCGGCACCCGGCAGAAGGTCTTGAAACATCCAGACAAGCCCGCCGAAACACGTGCTTCCCGGACGTCTCCATTCGGCAAAAGTCGCTTCCATCACTTCCGCCGTGACGGCGCGCGAAAGGTGGAGATACTGTTCCACATCCTCGCGTCGCAGCCGCGCGGGGTCGTAACCGTATAACATCTCCAGATAGCTATCCCGCACATCCTCGAAATCCCAGGATACGCCACGATCGCGCGGCAGGCGTGCCTTCCAGCGCGGATCGTGCACAGGCGGCACATCAAGATGGGTTTTCAGCGTGCGTGCTTCCGGCACGTTGGCGAAGGCCAGACATTCTGTTGCAAAGCGCACTTCCGCCCGGCGCGCATCTTCCAGCGGGCGGCAATAGGCGCTGACGCCGTAATAATGGCTGACGCCTTCATTGCTGATGAAGGGCAGGGCGCCATCGCAGGGCGAATTCGGCACATAGGGAATGTCGGGGCAAATCTTGCCTGCGATAGCCGGCAGGATTTCCTCGGTAAGCGGGCCTTTCCATGTCGTCTCCGGCAGGCCCATCATAGCGCCCTGCTGGTAGATTTCGCTGCCGCCGCAAAGCACGGTCAGCGATGGCGCCGGTCCGATGGCAGCAAGAAGCTGCGACGCTTCTGCCTGCACCTTCGCGACAAATGCCTCGTCTTTCACCGGATAATCGAAATTGGCGAACATGAAGTCCTGCCACACCATGATGCCAAGCTCGTCGCAAAGCGCGTAGAAATCCGGCGTCTCATAGGCGGTGATGCCGCTTAACCGCAGCATGTTCATGCCCGCTTCCTGCGCGAGCTTCAGCCACGCTTGGTAATCGCTGCGTGTGCCAGGAAGGCGGACGATATCCGCAGAACTCCATACGGCACCGCGACAGAAAACCTTTTCGCCGTTGAGTTTGAGCGCAAATCCCTTGCCGTCCGGCCCGCGGTCGACCTCGATCCGGCGAAAGCCCGCGCGCCCCAGCAGCCGCATTTCGCCGTCGAGCGAAAGTTCAACATCGTAAAGTGCCGGATTACCATGCGTATGCGGCCACCATGGTTCAACATTGGGGAGCGTCAGCTTCGCAGTCCACTCGCCGCTGGTCTGGCGCTCGCAAAGGGCCCGTTGCCCTGCGCAATGGAGGACCAGCGTTCCGGCGCCGCCGCTATAAGTAAAACTGGCTTCAAGTTCCCCATTGGCGCTTTCGGTCAATCTTGCCCGGATGGTGATGCCTGAAATGGCTTCGGTATGGGCGCGGCTGATTGTGACGGGACGCCATGGTCCCACCGCTTGGACTTCCGGGCACCAGCCCGGCATATAGCCAAGCGCGGTCGTGCGGATGAGGCGCAAACCTTGCGTGTTCATCAGCTGCGTGCGCCAGCGGGCACGCGGGCCTTTTTGATTGAGACGGGGCGCGAGCGCGCGAAAACACAGCGCAAGTTCGTCTTTGCCGGTCAGCGTGACGGGCAGATCATGTTTGAGAAACATGCTGTCGGTTTGCAGCAGCAGTTTCCCATTGAGAAAGACATCGCAGATGGTGGCAAGCCCGCCCAAATGCAGCATGGCAGGGCCGGGTGCCTCGTCTAGGTCGAGGAAATACCAGGCATCCTGATTGTCGAGCGGAAGGGGATTGTGTCGGTCGAAGCGCTCCGCTTTTTCCAGAGCTTCCGCCACCGTGCCGGGCACCGGTGCGTCCTTGATCACCTCACCGGACCTGGCGTCGTGCGGCGTTTGCGCCGCATCTGGACCGGTGAGAACGAGCCGCCAGCCGGTCGAGAGCGGGCGGGTCGTCGGATTGAATTCAAGCGGCATCGCGACCCAGTTCCGTTGCAAGCGCTGCCATCAGCCGATCCCAGGCATCTGCTGCCGGTTGAAGCGTTCCGCCCAGTGCGTCGAACTTCTTGCGCATGACGGCACGAGCAAGCTGGAACTGAACCGCCTTTGCCGTTTCCGCAACCTGCAAGGCATCTGCGGACGCCGTTGCAAAGCTCTTGCCTTGTCCGAGCCACTCAAGATGGCTTGCCGCAAGTTCGAAATTGGCGCCGAGCTGGCGCAGCGTGTTGAACGCATATTTATGGAAGAAGCCGAACGGGCGTTCCGCGATTGCTTCCACCTGAGCGGGGAACACGCTTGCAAAGGCACGGATCGGGTTTTCCTTCGGCCTGCGCGCAAAATGGCGTGGCAGAAGGATTGCAGCCACGCGTCGCTGATGGGCTTCGTCCGGCACGTGCTTCGGAAACTTGGCGAATTCCGTATAGGGCAGGAAGGGCAGGTCGGCATCCGTCAGATGACGCTGGAAAACGCCATCGAAATCCTCGCCTTCGAGATGGTAGAAGCCGCCATTGTGGAAATAATCGAGCTGGCGGTTTTCAACATCCATGCGGTTGATGGCGATGGTGGTCTTGCCATGTTCAGTACGATAGCTGACACCATGCGTATCCGGCATGAAATAGCTGTCCATTTCGATCATGCAGAGGCGTCCGCGCGCGATCTGCTCGGCGACATGGCTTTCCACACGGTCGAAAATTGCAAGCTCCGTCGCCCGCACGCCGTAAAGGGCTTCGAGGTCTTCCAGCGGCACCTTGAAGAAGGTGAACTGGTCGCCCTCGAAATCCTGCGTCAGCGTGAAGCCGAGCATGGCTTCCGGAGCGCCCCCCAATGTTGCCAGCACTTCGATCCAAAGATCAACATAACAGTTGGTTTCCGGCCAGATACGCGTCTGGGCATGCAAGGCGTGCGGCGTGTAACGGTCGGGCGCGATGTTCGGAAAAACAGCCTGCATGAGTGCGATCAGCCCCACAATTCCTTGCGTATGTTTTCCGGCCAGATTTCGACATCCAGACCGTGGTGATGGAAGAGCGCCAGTGCGATGCGTTCCAGCCCGAAGCCGACACAGGCCGTGTGGGCCACCGAACCGTCGTCGAGCGAGAGACCCCACTTCACGCCAAACTGATCCTGATGATAATTGAAGCTCATGCAGGCGGTCGGCTTTTCCACGCTGGTGATCGGGATCAGCAGTTCGAATTTCAGGTTCTGGTCGCGCTGGTTGTTGACCAGCATCTTGCCTGCACGGCCAAAGAACGGGTCGTTGGCGACGTCGATTTCCACCGGCAGCCCGACCTTTTTCATCATTTCCGTGCCGCGATCGATCCAGAGCTGGCGGAACGCCATCACATCGGCTTCAGTGCCCATGCGCACATATTCGCGCATGCGGAAAAGCTGCTGGCGGGCAGGGTCCACCGATGGCTCGTGACGGAAGCAATAGGATTGCAGGTCGTAAAGCCCGCCGCCCTGCGGCAGCGGCCCGCGCCTGGCGACGGTTGGATAAAGCGGATAGCAGGCTGCCGGCGTCAGAACGATGTCCGTTGCCTTCTGTTCCAGCGTCCAGTCCTTGCCTTCATCCATGCATTTGATGAGGTTGACGTGGTCAAGCTCGCAGCCGCAGAAGCTGTGCACGGTGCCAGCCAGTTGCGGGAAGCTTTTCATGTAGCCGCTTTTTTCGAAGAAAGCGCGGTTCATGCCGGGCGGGAAGCGGATTCCCTCGGCGCCGTCATCGCCTCCGGTACGGTCGATCAGGCGTTCAAATGCCTGGATGACATCTTCGAACTGGCCGGAGCGTCCGTAAAGACCTTCCACGCCGGTGTCGATCAGGAGACCGGAATCGAAAAGCCGGTCGAGAAATGATCTCTGAGCATCCATGGCGGTTATCCCAAAAGGCTGGTGTTCTGTTTGTGGATGAGCAGCATGGTGGCGGTATTGCCGAGGATGCGCTCGTTTGAAATCATCAGCTGCGCGGAATGCGCGTCACGCAGATGGCGTCCGAGGCTGAAGGGCGTATCGTTCTTGTAGCCCATGATGCCGCAGACCAGCATGGCGTGATTGATGATCTGCAAGATCATCTGTGAAGCGGCAATCTTGAGATTGTTCATCGCAATCGCAAAACCCATCGAGGCCAGCTTGTCGGGATGATGCCTGGCTTCGCGATAGGTCTTCAGACAGGCAACGATTTCGGATTTGAGCATCTGCAGCATGTTGGACGCTTCGGCGACGCGCAATGCACCAGGCTGCGGCGCGCCGGGATTGCGCTTTGCGGCGGCGCGCACGAATGCTTGGGCCCGGTTGACCGCGTCGACAGCGATCCCGTACCAGAGCGAACTCCACAGCGTATGGGATTGCGCCAGCATGGACTGCGCTGCGATTTCCGCGAAAGGATGCGGCAGGATCTGCACCTTGTCGGCCTCGCCACGGAACACAAACCCTTCCGAGCAGGTGCCGCGCATGCCGAGCGTGTCCCAGTCATGCGTCTTTTCGAGCGTGTACTGGTCTTTCAGAAACACCGTCATCACCTGATCCGACGATGCGGCATCCTTATGGGAGCGCGATGTGATCAGGATGGCATCAGCATAGGTGCCATAGGAAATGACGGTGGCGTTCTTTTCCAGGCGACACTTGTCCCCTTCGACTTCGATAGCGCAGATCGAATTGCGCAGATCGCCGCCAATGCCGCCTTCGGTGGTAGCCGAAGCAAGCAGCAGCTGATCCTTTGCGATTTTACGCATGAAGTCCCGGTGCCATTCGACCGTCTGGCCGTGTTCCACCAGGCTTGAAAGCTTGATGTGATGCATCGCGAAGATCATCGCGCTCGATGCGCAGGACTGACCGAGAATGCAGCACAATTCCGCAATCTGGTCGATCTCCGCGCTTTCGCCGCCCAGTTCGCTCGGCACCTGAATGCCAAGCAGACCCTCGGCCTTCATCGCATCGATTGCTTCACGCGGGAAGCGGCCTTCCTTATCGACGCTATCGGAAAATTTACCCGCTATGGCCGCTACGCGGCCTGCGCGCTCTGAAAGACTGTTTCCCGCCCCGGCATTCATTATGCGGCCTCTTTGTCCTTGAGAATCTGGGTGATCGTCTGTTCGATGGCCTTGATGCTCGCGAAAGACTTGCGGTTCAGATACTGATCCGGAAATTCGATATCGAACTTGTCTTCCAGACCGAGCATGAGCTGAACCGAGGCAAAGGAGGACAGGCCTGCGCTGTAAAGATCGGCATCATCGGCAATGTCCGTCACCGGTCCCGGCAGACCGCCGACCTTGGCCAAAAGTTCGCGAATGGATTCATTCATAATCTAACTCCCTGCTTATTCGCTCAAGTCGAAGGTTCGCGTCTGGGTTGATGCGACGGCACGATCTCTCAAGCCTCTCGAAAAGCTGCGGCAACTGTTCGAAATTCTGTCTCTTTATGCAAGTGATATGTTGCGAATGTTAGCAACATCGCAAACACATCAGTATGCGTCCGGCTTTTTCTGCTCCCGCAAGCCTTTATTTTCTGTTGACGCAGCGGCATTGCGGCCCGCCTGTTCTGAAGACGTGCTTATATAGTTAAATATTCAATGACAAGATATGTGGCATTGCCCGCAAGAGTTGCGTGCTCTTTTGGTTAAAGAGGACGGCGCGAATGCCGCGGCGCGGCGATCTGTCCCGTATTTGTAGCGATTGCCATTTCAAAACTGTCGGCAATTCGGCGAGCCCTGTCGATGAAGATGATTGCAGCATCCCGCGGAAAGATTTCGCGCGTGGTCTTCTCGAAAAGGTCGAGCCAGCGGTCGAAATGTTCGTTCTTCAGTCCCAGTTTCAGATGCGGGGCCATGGGGCGGCCTTCGTAATTGCCGGTCTTGAGAATGACCGACGACCAGAACGCGGCGATCTGCGCGATGTGGTGATCCCAATCATCGACCGCATCGGCAAAGATCGGCCCGATGACTGCATCTTCGCGCGCGCGTCCATAGAACGTCGTCACCAGTCTTTCGATTGAAGCCGGGTCGATGGATGGGTGAGGCTGATTGGTGAGAACGGTCATGTCGCCTGTTGATATCTTTGCGCCGGAAAAACGGGCTATGGCGCGGATATAGTCGCTGTACCGGCCACAATCCAGTGAAGTGTTGCCGCATGGGCATCAACTTCCCGTTGGCGAAGCAGTTGCGACGATCTAATAGTACGATGGTTGAACACGGTTGAAGGAGGAATGAATGCGGGTGTTTCTGTTTGCGGGTCTGTTGACCCTTGCCACCGGCGGAGTGGGGTTTGCGGCTTCGTGCGAACAGAATTTCAAATCCGATGGCGTTCCGCTGGTAACATCCGTGAGCTATCGCTCGACACAGAGCTTTACCGGCGTGAAGTCTGCGGCCGCCTTGCAGCGTCTGGCACAAGCCATTGCCGCTGAAGGGTTTTCGGGTATCAAGGTGAACAAGCAGCTCGCTTCTATCGAGGCTTTTCAGGAAACGACCGGATCGGGCCGGATCCAGACCTTGCGCGTCACTGCCCGGGCGCAGGGCAAGAGCACGCGTGTCGATGCGATCTTCACCATTCAGGCGGGACAGGCGACGAGCAAGTCAGTCGTACGCGAAGGACTTTGCCGCATCATTGCTTCTGCTGCCAATTGAGTTTGTCGTTCGATGGTCGGGTTTCGAACGATGTGTTCCAAGCGCAATGTAGTTTGACACTGGTTAGTGGATTTTATGGGAATATCTGAAACTGCCCGAAAACAAGTGAAAAGCGGCGGCAATTCAAGGGCTTAAATATCAGCCGGCGGAAGCTGGCGACGAGCCGTTTTTGACACCGGGTCAGCGGGAAATCAAGCAGGAAGTGGTTGAACGCCGAAAATCGGGCCAGCCCCTTAAGCGTCCGCTGAAAACCCCTCAAAATCCTTTTAAGTGTCCTCAAATCGTTGATTTTATTGATACTACCGAAAAACAACGATTTTTAAAGCTGTCCACCCGAACGGCAGAAAATATGTGAAAATGTAAAATTAAAGATGGAAGTTCGTTCCAACATGGGCCTCGGTGGAAAATAGCATAATAATAACAGACGGTTATTCCTACTCCAGTCTGTTTTGATGCCAAATTTAAGATGGAAGACGCCCATCGCCATTTTTGCATGCTGAGGTCGGACGTTGGTGACCGGCCAGATGCCTGTGATCACGCGGAGTTTAATCAGTATGGATTGTGCATTTATTAGCGGGACGCTATTTCTCCCCTACTGATTTTGCAGCGGGGGCAAGTTCATGATTGTAGGCGTTTCATTGATGACGGCGGTCGTGCTGGGAACAGCTACACCGGGGGAAGTAATCCAAAGTGCAGTCGGTAATTTCCAATGCATGCCGATCGAGAAAATCAGCCAAGTGTCGGGCGGAACGGATCGGATAACGGTCAATAATTTTGTTCTGAGCGAAAAAGAAAGCCCGCTTGCACCTGGGCAAACTGAACTGGGTGTGAGCTTTTCGGTTGTCAATCGATCAGACAAGCCGGTCTTTCTTAGTGGGCAGTTCGTTGGATTGGGGAAAGACAACGAGCAGAAGTTTGTTTTGTCGACGCCCACTTGGGAAAGCGCTTCCCCGCAGTCGTCCCAGACTATCCGAAGTGCCGTTTTCGTTGCGAGGGGTACGCTCCTGAGTGTTCGCCATATCTGCACGGAAATAACCGGTAACTTCTAACGCTTATCCAATAAGTAGCTATCAACCGGCGCTCAAACATGGAGCCCCGAAGATTGCACGTATCTGGAAATTCTTAGAATGCAATTGCGCTCCAGTCCCACACAAAATTTGTGAGCAGAGCTATCGGGAAGGCACGCACTAGGATCAAGCCGAGTGTTTACGATCTGCAGGATTATCCGCAGTGTCGGATAACCTCTTTTTAAGTCGGCGTTTTACGATCGGTAGTGCTTCCTCAACCGCTTCTGGATCAGTCAGATCATCGACCAGGGCACGGAGATCGTTGTACGCATTGCCCGTTTCTACGACTAGGTCCAGGTCGCTGATACGCCCATCTTCCTCTCTAAAGGTACTGCGCACAAGTTGGCCTAGCGTACGCAATAATACGGGTTCAATGGCAGGAAGCTTGCGAGCCGGTGATCGATCAGCGTCAAATATACTGCCTTCGCCAGTGATGATCCAATGTAGGTTTGCTCCCAGCACTGACTGATAAGCGCCCAGCACGGACGCCGTAGGTTCGTTGTCTCCACGCTCATAGTTCCCCAGCGTTTTTTCGCTGATTGAGAGCTGTTCCGCGAACGCAGCGCGTGGAATGTCGCCCGCTGCTCTTCGAACTTCGCGCAGCCGCGCTGCGAGCGGCGTCTTAGCCGTTTCAGGTCTAGCCACAGCCAACACCAATTAATGCAAAATCCGGGTTTACAAGTCCCGAATTTTGCATTATCCCTACTTTGGTCGCCGGAAAAGACCGGCAACAATTGCACCAAACGAGCCAACAAAAAGCGGATGGGCCAACATCCGCTTCTTGAGGAGAAACCCCATGACAGACCCCGTTGTATGGGACCGTCACGAGATACTTTCCCGCTTGCGTCGTCAGAAGAAAACGCTCGCGGGCATTGCCAAGGACTATGGACTATCCCTGTCCGGGGTCAAGAATATCTGGACCCGCCCCAACGAACCCGCCGAACGCGCAATCGCCGATGTGCTCGGCGTCCCGGTCGAGGTCGTCTTCTGCGATCGCTATCCGAAGAAGCGGAATCGCATTCACGTTTCTGAATACCCTTCCAGATCATCACGCGGCAAGCCTGCCCCCGTTCCCCAAAAGGACGCTGCGTGATGCGTGGCGCGGCGGCGGAAAGGATATTCTAGCCTAGCATCAGACACCGCAAACCGCGTGTTTGACAAGACGGATTATGCCCCCGCGAGGTCCGTCCCGGCTGATATCTCAAACACACCGCCGCGCCACAGCCCAAACAATCACAGAACTTTGCGAGGCTCTCAATGCCGAAACTCAATGACAAAATTGCCACAGAAAATTGCTGCGGGTTTCGCCTCAACGTCACCCGAATGGTCAGCATCTACCCCACGATCTGGATCGTCGTTTCCGCTATCGCGGCGGTAATGGCCACCATGATCCGGCAGGTTGCGGGGTGAACCATGTTCAACCCGTTTTCCGAGGAAGAACGCCTCCAGACCATGCTTGCATGTTGCTATGCGGCGGTGCAGCAAGGCGGATTTCAGCATCTGGCACTGCGCGACATTATCGATCCGCCGCATAACTGGTTTGACGCCCTGCTGGCGCGTCAGGTCGCTATTCACATTCTCGCTACGCAATTCGGCGTGCCAAAACGGCGGATTGTCACGATGCAGGCGCGTCAGCGAACCTCCGTTTCCTTCGCCGTACATGCAGTTGACCGCCGCCTTGAGACCGAGGCGTTCGCGGATGCGTATCGACGCATGACGGCCCTAGCAGAGACCCTTTTTGAACAAGAACTTGAGAAGGCAGCAGCATAATGGCCGAGTTTAAGCGTATTGCCATAGCCGATATTGTGGTCACGGACAGGCTTCGCGCCGTTGAGGAAGATCACGCCCAGGCGATTGCCCTTTCGATTGCTGAACATGGGCTTTTAAACCCTATCACAGTGCGTTTTACGCCAAATGCGAAGGGCGGAAAGTTTACGCTGATTGCGGGGGCGCATCGTTTGCGCGGTGTTGTCCTCAACGGTGACATCGAGATTGATGCTTTGATCGTCGAGGCCGACAAGACCGAAGCGGCTTTGCAGGAAATCACCGAAAACCTGTTTCGCAATGAGCTTTCCGCCATTGATCGCGCGGAGTTCGTCAAGGCTTACCGCGAATTGTGGGAAGAAAAAAACGGCGCAATTACACGCGGCGGCGATCAGGGAGCAAAACGACAACTTGTCGCTTTGCTCGATGGCGAAACCGAAACCGTCAGCTTTTCTGAACACGTTGCGGACCGCCTCGGCCTTTCCAAGCGATCGGTCGAGCGCCTTAACAAGATCGCACAAAATCTTCACCCGGACGTGCGCGCGGCTGTACGCGGCACTTCGATTGCCGACAATCAATCGGCTCTCCTGAAGCTTGCCAAGCTGGAACCGGCGCTTCAGCGCCGCGCTGCAATCGCCTTCCGTGAGGAAGGCGACTTGAACAAGGCGTTGCAGCTTATTGACGATGCGCCGCGTCCGGCAGCGACCGATAAGCAGACGATGATTTTCTCGACATTCGTCAAGCTTTGGAACGATGCCAGCCCTGAAACCCAGGCGCGTATCCTTGCCCATGTTGACGCGAATGCTGTCCAGGAGAACGCGGCATGAGCAAGCTCCATCCAGATCAGTTTGATTTCTTTCCCGAAGAACTCTTTCCGGTTCGCGCCCCCGCTTCGCAGATCGACTTACAGCGCTTCCGCTCCAAGCTGCGCCGAGCCATGTCCGAGGCGATCCGGCAGTGTCCTTATGAGCGCCCGGTGATCGCGGCGCGCATGGCGCAATACCTTGGCATTCCTAATCTCACCAAAGCGGCCCTTGACGCCTACACGGCAGAAAGTCGGGCCACGCACGATATCAGCCTTGTGCGCTTCAAAGCTTTCGTCCGGGCAACCGGCGCGGTCTGGCTTTGGGACATGGTGGTTTCCGAAGACGGCCTAACATTGCTGGAAGGCGATGAGGTCCGCCTTGCGGAGATCGCCGCCGTTCAACAGCAGCAACGCGAACTGAAGGCGAAACTCAAGAAGCTCATGTCCGTGCCCGTGAATGTGAAGCGCCGGGGGCAATCATGAAGGAATGGTACACGATTCCCGAACTGGCGGCGCACAAACTGCCCGGACTGCCGCAAACCCGGCGTGGGATTGATTTTCTCGCGCAAAACTCAGGCTGGAAGCACATTGAGGGCAAGGCGCGCAAGGCCGAACGTCGCGGCGGTGGTTGGGAATATCATATTGATCTTCTGCCGCAGTCTGCCCGCACCCGCCTTCTGGTAGTGCACAGCGCACCTGCCAATGACGATCGCGATGCCGAGGCAGAAAAGAAAGCGGCTCTTTGGGCGCGTTTTGAGACGCTTTCGGCAGACGTTAAGGCCGAGTGTGAAAAACGCCTCGAAATTCTGACGTTTATTGATGAGCTGCTGGCCGCAGGTGCCGCAGCCGACATGACGAGCGCCGTTCTGATTGCGGTGCGCAGATACGGCGTCAGCCGCGCGTCCATCTACAATTGGCGGGCACAGCTGCATCATCTTCCACGTGCCGATTGGTTGCCAGCGCTGGCGCCAGCTTCGACCGCCAGCAAACAGCCGTCGGCATGCAGCCAAGAAGCATGGGAGTTTTTGACCGCAGACTACTTGCGCCCGGAGCGTCCGAGCTTTTCGGCCTGTTACCGGCGCATGGTGAAGGTGGCGAAAAAGAACAAGTGGACGCCGGTTCCTTCAGAACGCGCGCTGCGCCGCCGCCTGGATGCGGAAGTGCCCGCCGAAGTGCAGACCTTGGCCCGCGACGGCAAGGAAAAAGCTAAGATGCTCTATCCAGCACAGCGCCGAACCCGCGCCCATCTGCATGCCATGCAGGTCGTGAACATGGACGGCCACAAGCTCGACGTGTTTGTGAAGGTGCCATGGTCTGAAGCCCCGGTGCGCATGTTCCTGCTCGGCATACAAGACCTGTATTCCGGCAAAATCCTTTCCTGGCGTCTCTCAGACAGCGAAAACAAGGAAACGGTGCGCCTTGTCATCGGCGACATGGTGGAAAAGTTCGGTATTCCCGAAGGGATCGTCCTCGACAACGGTCGGGCCTTTGCCTCGCACTGGATTTCAGGCGGGACGGCGAACCGCTATCGCTTTAAGGTCAAGGACGAGGACCCGCGCGGCCTTCTGACAACGCTCGGCATCGAAATCCACTGGACCAACCCCTTTTCCGGTCAGTCCAAGCCGATTGAGCGCGCATGGCGCGATCTGGCCGAGAACATATCAAAGCATCCGTTTTGCGCCGGGGCCTATACCGGCAACACCACGGCCAACAAACCGGAGAATTACGGCACCCGCGCCATTCCGCTCGCTGATTTCCATATGCACGTTTCGGAACAGGTCGCGGAACACAACGCGCAGGCGGGCCGCCGATCGGCAAACTGCGCGGGCCGCAGCTTCGATGAAACGTTTGCGGCCAGCATGGAAACCGCAATAGTCAGTCAGCCAACTACCGCGCAGAAATCGCTTTGGCTGCTCGCGTCCGAGATCATCCGCACACAGAAAGGCAATGGCGAAATCCATTACCAGGGCAACCGCTACTGGAATAGCGCGCTCACCCAACATGCCGGGAAGAAGATCACGATCCGGTTTGATCCAGATGATCTTCACGGCACGATCAAGGTCTATGACCTCAACAATGCGCTGATCTGCGATGCCGAATGTATCGCCGATACCGGCTTCTTCGATCAGGACGCCGCCCGCAACCATGCTCGCGCCCGCCGCGATTACTTGAAGGGGCTGAAGGCCACCGCCGAGGCGAAGCGGAAACTGTCAGCAAAGCAGTTGGGTGAGCTGATTTACCAGGGCGAAAAAGCCAGAACCGAAGAACCTAAGCCGGTCCGCCCGAAGGTGACGCGCATCGCGAGAGGCAATCTCGCGGTGCAGGAAGAAGCGGTTGCGGATGCAATCAGTCAGGAAGACTTCGAGCGCGGCTTTGCCCGTGCGCTTCGTGGGGACGAACCCACGGTGATCCAGTTCCCGCAAGGGAAGCATGAGCCGGTAAGTAGTGAGTACGGTTCCAAAAAGAAGGGCGGGAGAAATCCCGCCCAATAGTCCAAACAATCAAGGAACCTCGTAAATGAAAGACGTGAATAACACAATAGGCAATCGTGCAGCCAATGCCTGGGAGCGACCTTTGACCGGCCCGGAACTGACTGCCAACCGCACCCAACAGGACATTGATACTTGGTGGGCGCTGATTGACCGGCTTTTGCCTGTGGTGAGTGTCAACAAATGGAGCAAGATAGAAACGGCTCGCCGTATCGGTATGCCGGAGAGCACATTTTCCGCATGGTTTTCGGGCCGCTACAATGGTCGGCTGGATGCGCAGAACAAGCTTGTTCAGCAATGGCTTGATGCGGTCGATGAGGCTGCGGAGCTTGATACGCTGCCGTCCTCTCCATCATTCTTCCTGACCCGCACGGCGGCAGAGATCGAAGCCGCGCTGAAGTGGGCGCAGAAGGGGCCTGACCTTGTTATGGTCACGCAGCCTGCAGGCGTCGGCAAGACCATGACTTGCCGCCAGTACCGCGCCACGCGCCCGCATGTCTACATGGTCACAATGTCGCCGCACACGCGGACGGTGCACGGCATGATGGTCGATCTTGCCTCGGAACTTGAGGTGATGCAGCACAACCCGGCGAAGCTCACTCGCGCAATCGGCAACAGGCTCGCCCGCGCCGGTGCGCCAACCCTGCTTATCGTGGACGAGGCCCAGAACCTCGTTAATGAGGCAATCGACCAGCTCCGGCACTTTGTCGACGTTTACAACTGCGGTGTGGCGCTGATCGGCAATGATGAAATCCACAGTCGTTACACGAAGCGGCAGGATATGCCGTCCGAAGGTTCGAAGAACGCGCAGCTTCGGAGCCGCATCGGAAAGCGACTGAACTATGCCAAGCCTCACAAGGAAGATTTGCTCGCTTTTATCGAAGCGTGGGACGTGACCGACAAGGCCACCGTTGAGCTTCTGCTTGGCATCGGCATGAAGGGCGGCGCATTGCGCCAGATCGATAAGACAATGCGGCTGGCAAACGAAGTTGCGCAGGGCCTCGGCATGTCCGTGACTTACGACATCGTCAAAAAGGCTTGGGAAAACCGCGATGTTGAAGGTCTGGTGGCATGAGCATCGAACTGTCCAGAACTCTCAAGATCATCGCGGATGAGCTTGGTCGGTATGATGCTGACAATCCCATTCCTGCCCACCGCTGCCCCGACCTTTACGCCAAGTTGTCGCTTTGCTCCGAACTGGCGGTCGCCATGGAGCTAGAGCTTACGGGTTTCCGGCATCTGGAAATGGACCGGCAAGGCCGTGCCTTCATGGAGGCGGAAGCAACGGCGGCATTGACGGCTCGGCCCGTTCCTCGCGACGGCAAGATTTTGCGCCCTGAATTCGGGAGGAAGCCATGATCCGCAATCCATACGAGTTGAGCGAGAGCTTGTTTCTGGCGCGCAAAAATATCCTGCAATACGAGATCGCGGGTTATTTTTTCCGGCCAGCTGACATCCGCAACCTGTCGGAACTCTTTCTGATCAACGGCATGATCGCCCAACAGATGGGCCATGAGATCGCCCGTTATCGTGCCACCGGATGCATGGAAGCGCATCCGGTTGTGACGACAATTGTCGATCACGCGACCCAGCCCGGCTCCAATGTCGTGCTGCTTAACATCAACAGCGATCGCCAGAAGCCCTGACCCTACCGCTAGAAGGAATTTCCCTATGTCTGATTCCAGCATTCAAATCCCTGCAGGCTATGTCCGCGATCGTGACGGCCACCTTGTTCCAAAGGATAAGGTCAAGCCGATCGACCGCGAACGCGATTTGCTTGTAAACGCAATATTCAACGAAGCAGTGATGTTATCTGGCCAGATCGCGGATTTCCGCGATCGGTGTTTCGATCTCGTTGGCGAGTTTGTCGATAGATCAGCCGCCCAATACAAGGCGAAGCCTCGTGGCACGAAGGGTAACATGACCCTTTATAACTATGACGGATCGGTGAAGATCGTCATTCAGCGCGGCGAAACAAAGTCCTTTGACGAGCGTTTGCAGGTCGCTAAATCGCTCGTAGACGAGTGCATTCATGAATGGTCGAAGGGTTCTAACAAGAATATCAAGGCTCTGGTTGACCATGCCTTTCAGGTGGACAAGGAGGGGCAGGTTTCAGTTGACCGCATCCTTTCCCTGCGTCGCTTGGATATTGATGATCCTCGCTGGCTCAATGCCATGACCGCAATCATCGACAGCATGCAGGTGGTCGGTTCCAAGCGGTATTTTCGCGTCTACAAGCGTGTGGGCGAGACGGACAATTACAAGCCCGTTTCTCTCGATGCCGCCAGCGCGTGAGGATGGTCATGATCCGGTTTCATTTTGAAGACGATGGTCAGGACTTCCTGTGGTGGGACGTCGAAGATATGGGCGATGGGATCGGCAAGGTTGTCGATGCAGGCCCGTTACAGGCTTGGGCGTGGGCTAGTGGCAACCATTACGTAAACTTGGCCCAACCGCACGGCGTGGGTGACAAGCTCGTCACCACCGATGATCTCGCTCGTTCTCAAGCTACCGGCTATAGCCGGGTTCTTGAACATCGCGTAACGCGTGTAGAGTGCATATCGGAACCGGCAGGTGAAGCATGAACCGCGAAGCCTTAGCCAAGCGTATTGCCGCCCTGCGCCAGATGACCACGGAGCGCGGATGCACCGAGGCGGAGGCACTCGCCGCCGCCGCCAAGGCAGCCGAGCTGATGCAGGAATATGGCCTGTCCGAAAGTGACATTGAGTTTTGCGAACAGGCCGTCACCAGTAAAACGAAGGGACGCAACCCAGCGGCGGACCTTTGGCCGGTGATTGCTCATTGCACGAACACCGCGTCGATCATCGTCAGTTACGTGGTTCCACCGAAAACGGAAGTGACTTTTGTCGGCAAGGCTCCGGGACCGCAGATAGCTACCTATCTGTTGGTGGTGTTGAACCGCGCAATTGCTTTCGAGGTAAAGAAGTTCAAAGCTTCGACGTTCTATCGCCGTCGCCGCTCGCTTTCGACAAAACGGAAAGCGGTTGCTGATTTTACGGTTGGTTTGGTGTGGCGGTTGCGGGAACGTTTGCTTAAGATTTTCGCTCCTGCCGTATCCGACGATATCCGTGCGGCGGCTCATGACGCTCTCGCGGAGCGATACCCTGCCGCATCCAGCATCGAACGAAAGAAGCATCGGACCCGTTACGACGATGCATTATGGAATGGATGGGATGCTGGCGATAACGTGAACCTTTCCCAAGGGGTGAGCGGATCGGAAAAGCCGTTGGCGATAGGCGGTGCAGCATGAGCGCGACCGCCATGATCAACATCGCCAAAAACCAGCTCGGACTGGACGAAGACACTTATCGCGGCATGTTGCACCGCGTCACCGGCAAGGTTTCGCTGCGGGAAATGTCCGAGGCGGAAAAGCTGAAGGTGATAGATGACCTGAAACAAAAGGGCTTTGACCCTGCCGTTAAAAGCCCCTCAAAAGGCAAGCGAAAGCGCCTTGAAGGGAAGTTTGCGGCGAAGCTCCAGGCGCTCTGGATCGCCGGGTACAATCTCGGCGTTGTCACTAACGGTTCTGACGAGGCGCTGATTGCCTTTGTTAAACGCCAGACCAAGCTTGACCATGTGCGGTTTCTGCACGATCCCGCAGATGGCTATAAGGCTATCGAAAGCCTGAAACGCTGGCTCAACCGTGCGGCGGGGGTCAAATGGGCGAAAGACGCGCTTGTCCCGGATTGGGCGAACCAGCCGCACGGCCAGATCGTTTTGGCGCAATGGCAGATGCTGACGAAAGCAGGTCGCACCAACGGAGCATCGATGTCGGAAACGGTCTGGTCGATCTGCGGATATGACGGCAAGCCAGCCCTGAACAATTTGAAGCCGAAAGAATGGCAGACCGCCATGAACGAACTCGGCAGACGTATCAGGAAGGCTGACCGGCCATGACGAACAGCGTCCGCGTCACTGACCATGCTGTGCTCCGCTATCTGGAGCGTGAACACGGTCTCGACGTGGACGCAGTCCGCAATCATATCGCTGGCCTTGCCGCCACTGGCGTTCAGCTGGAGGCAATCAGCGTCAAGGTCGAAAGGGTGAAGCTTTTGCTGTGTGGCGAAACTGTCGTCACCGTTTTGAAACGAAACTGGCCATCGGACCGGAGATCATGACCAGAACCAGCCTGCCAGAAGTTTTAGCAGAAATTGCCCAGGTAGCCGGAACGGAAGCTGCCTGGGCAATTGTGCGTGCGCAGGGCGGCATCACGGTCTACTTGCCGTCGCAGCCGAAAGAAGGCCACTGGCTGGTCGAACTGGTTGGGCAGGAAGCCGCCGAGAAAATCTGCGCACATTTCTGTGTCGGCAATAGCGGCGTCCGTTTGACTATTCCCATGGGGAAATATGCCACCTCGCGCGAACGGCTGGTGAAGGCGCTGGAAGCTGGCATGACAGCTCCCCAGGCGGCGCTTGCTGCAGGCATGCATGAGCGCTCAGCCTACAGGGCGCGCAAGCGTATTCGAAAACAGAAACAGGGAAGCTTATTCTAACATTTGCCTGACACTGTCAGGCGTCCGGTTTCGGGTTCCGGCTGGCACATTTGATCCAAGTTTTGCTCCAGGATCAAGCCACCGGGATAAAAAATGTGAACCAGCTCGCCGCTCGCAACAATCTCGCATCCCATATCAATCATACGGTTCTGGCAGCACTCGCGCCGCGCGTGTCTGCCAAGAAGGTTGCCGACCAGCAGGCAATTATTGCCGCCTTCGGTCCGTTGCTGCCGGAGTTTCTGGACCGCTTTGAAGTCACGACGCCGCTGCGCATCGCTCACTTTCTTGCGCAGCTTGCACACGAAAGCGACGGTTTTTGCGCCATAGAGGAATATGCGAGCGGCGCTGCCTATGAAGGGCGCGCCGATCTTGGCAATACACAGCCCGGCGACGGCAGGCGTTTCAAGGGCCGTAGCCCGATCCAATTGACGGGCCGGGCCAACTACCGCGATTTCACGCGATGGATACGCCAGTTTGTTCCCGATGCGCCCGATTTTGAGCGAAATCCCGAACTGGTCGCGACATGGCCGTGGGCCGCGTGGGCGGTGTTCTTTTTCTGGTCCACCAAGGGACTGAACGCAATCGCAGACCGTGACGATCTTCTTGCCGCCACCAAGCGCATCAATGGTGGCACGAACGGCCTTACTGATCGCGCAGCCTATCTGAAGAAGGCGAAGACGATCATCGCCGAAATTCAGGGTGAAATCCTCGGTCGCGATCAGGATTATTCGATCCTGCGCCGTGGCATGCGCGGGCCGTCCGTTGCCAATGTACAGCGCGCGCTGCGCGCTGCCGGTTTCTATCATATGTCGATCGACGGGGTTTTTGGCGCGGGCACCGAACAGGCCGTGCGCTCCTTCCAGCGCGAACACCGCCTCGTTTCGGATGGTCTGGTAGGACGCAAGACGTTTGCCGCGCTTGAGCGCTTCGTGCCGGAGGACGTGGAATGAGCGAGCCGATCAAGGAGCCGGGCTATACGTCAAGCCGTCGCTATCTCTGGGGCAGCTTTTATCTCGCTTGGGCCGTCATCATCATTCTTGTTGCTGCCGCCTCCTTTGGCTCCGAGCAGGCCGTGGCGATCGCTCCCATTGTGGTGCCGTCCATGGTTGCCCTTATCGTCGGTGTTCTCGGCGTCCATCGCGGTTTCGGGTCTGTCGATTATTGGGCGCAGGCAAAGGCTCTGTTCGTCGATCGGCGCGAGGACCGGCCATGATCGGCATGATCTCTACATGGTTTGGCAAGCGGGCTTCGCAGCTGCTTATTTTAGCTCTCCTGCTTCTATTGGCGGCACTTCTGGCGTTCGCAGCAGTGCGAACGTTTCGCGGCATCATCGGCGATGCTGTTGCAGTCGCGGAAAAAGCCCGTGACGCCCATTGGCGCGAACAGATCGCCACGGCCAATGAAGTGGCTGCGAAAAATATCATCGAACAGATGAAAGCTGCCCAGGCCGCGCAAGAAAAGGCGCAGGCCGAAATCATCCGTCTCAACAACAAGGTTTATGAATTGGAGGATGCCAATGCGGCTCTTTCTGACACTCCTGGCAGTGGCATCGATGTCGATCGTTCACGGCTGCTCAACAACCAGTTCCTCGGTGGACGCGCCAATCCTCCGTACTGAATTCAACAGAGCGCAGGTTCCGTCAGAAGCGCGAAAGCCTTGCGATCCGCCCGTCACGCTTCCAGATCGTGCGCTGTCGGCAAAGGAACTGACGCCGCTATGGGGCAAGGATCGCGCTGCACTTGCCGTCTGCGAGCAACGGCGCGGCGCAGCCATTGCGGCGATTGATGCGGTTCCGGTTCCGCAGGAGCGCCCCAAGAAATGAAGATCGGCAATTTTGCGCACGAGCTGGCCGACATGCGCGCCGAGCAGGAGCGTGACGCCGGGATTGCCGCCGCTCGCGCTCCGCTGAAGCAAACCGGCACGCTGGATTGTATCCGGTGCGGGGATGAGATTGAGGCGGAACGGCGGGCGGCGCTGCCGTCAGCGCGGCGCTGTGTGGATTGTCAGGAAAGTTTTGAACGATGGCAGGCGACAAGGAAACGACTGTGATGGATTTGACCCCGTTGATGCCGTGGCTTGCCGCCGCCGTTTCGATCAGTCACGCGATTGCTGGCGTTTACTCCTGGGCGACATCACCGGCACGTCGCAATGCGGAGGAGATCGGCAAGATCAAGTCCGACCAGGCCGCACACGATCGACGCATTCAGGCCGTCGAAGCCGAAATCAAGCATATGCCTGACAGCGGCACGATCCATAAGCTGGAACTTTTCATGGAGAAATTGAGCGGTCGGCTCGATTCCATCGATGGCCGTTTCGACACGGTCGATGAAAAGCTCAAACCCATCCAGGCGGCAACAGAACGCATGAACGAAGTATTGATGTCCGGGGCGAGGAAATGAGTATTGAAATGGATTACGCCAAGATCATTCGGGAGGAAGCACGCCTCATTATCCTGAAGGCGTTGTCGGAACAGACGAATGAAAGCCTGTCGTCCTCTTTGCTGGAACCTGTTCTGGCCCGTTTTGCGATTCACCAGGAGCGCGCCTGGATACACCAGCAGCTGGAATATCTGCGGAATATGGAAGCGGTCAGCATTGTTGACGCCGGTTCGGTCAAGATCGCCACGCTTACCGAACATGGTCGCCGACATGTCGATCGCCATATCGCCATCGAGGGCGTGAAGCGTCCTTCGCGTGTGGGGGCCTGATCATGACGCGCCAGCGCGGCAGGGGCCGCCTTTCATCCATAGACCTTTTGCCGCCTGAGTGCGATCACGTCATCACGTGGGCCGCGCAACAGTTTGCAGACCGCGACCGCACGCTTGTCGACATTTATGCCGAGTTTAAAAACAAGCTGATCGCTGTTCAGGGCGAACAGGGCGTGGCTTTCGATATTCCTGCATTCTCATCGTTCCACCGGCACTCGGTGCGGCTTGCGCAAATGACCCGTCGCCTGGAGCAAACCCGCGAGATTGCCGCCACGATGTCAGAACGGTTCGACGCGGAGGCTTCCGATGACCTCACTTTGGTCGCGGCAGAGGCGATCAAGGCGCTGATCTATGAGCTGCTTGAAAGTGCTGGCGATGCAGGGATCAACACGAAGGGTGCAATGGAACTGGCGAACGCGTTACGTGCTGCATCGGCTGCGCAAAGTGTATCGACTGCCCGCCGCCAAAAGGTCGAGGCCGAATTTGAGGCCAAGACGGAAAAGGTTCTGGAAAAGGTTGCCAAGGAAGCCGGTCTGTCGGCAGCGGCAGTTTCGCAGCTGCGCCGTGACTTCCTCGGTGTGAAAACACCTGAGGAAAAGAAGCCTGCAGGTGAGGCATGAGCAACCAACTGCCGGACATGAACTGGACCGATCCGGTATTGCCGCAATCACCGGACATGCTGCCGGAAGAATTGCCGCGTGGTGCGGACATTCCCGACGATCTCGATCCGCTGGCCGAAGGAGTTCTCATGAAGCATCAGGCCGAATGGATTGCCGATCCATCCGACCTGAAGGTTGCTTCCAAAGGCCGCCGCACCGGCATCACCTTCGCCGAGGCGCTGGACTGCACGCTGATCGCAGCCGCCAAGCGCTCGGCGGGCGGACAGAATGTTTTCTATATCGGTGACACCAAGGACAAGGGCCGCGAGTTCATCGGCTACGTGAAGCACTTCGCCCAGGTCGTGGCGAAGGAACTTTGCGCGATCGAGGAATTTATCTACCTCGATCATCGCGATGACGGCACCACCAAGCATATTTCCGGCTATCTGATCCGGTTTGCATCAGGCTTTCGCGTGGAAGCCCTTTCATCGCGACCGGAAAACATTCGCGGCCTGCAGGGCGTCGTTGTCATTGACGAAGCAGCCTATCACAAGGACGTGCGTGCCGTCCTCGATGCCGTCAATGCACTTCTGATCTGGGGCGGCAAAATCCGGGTTATCTCGACCCATAACGGCGTTTTGAATCCCTTTAACGAGCTGATCAAAGAGGCTTACGCAGGCAAGAACCCGTTCAAGGTGCACGAGATCACCTTCGGGGATGCGGTGAAGAACGGGCTTTACAAGCGCGTCTGCTACATGAAGGGCGAGGAATGGACGCCGGAAAAGGAAGCGGAATGGGAACGCAAAATCCGCGCCGCCTATGGACCGCGTACTGCCGCCATGAAACAGGAGCTGGACGCTATTCCTGCCGAGCAGGAAGGTGCCGCGCTCACCCGCATCATGATCGAAAATTGCATGGAAAAAGGCATTCCAGTCATTCGCTGGGCCTGCAAGGATGAGTTCAAGAATGAACCCGACCATGTGCGCACCGAAGTCACGCTGGAATTTTGCGAAACCAAGCTTCTGCCGCATCTGATGAAGCTTGATCCACGCCGCCAGCATGTCTTCGGCGGTGACTTTGGTCGCACGGGCGATGCTTCCATATTCATGCCCATGGAGGTCGGGCTTGATCTGGTTCGCCGTGCTGTCATTGCGATCGAGCTGCGCAACGTGCCTTTCGATCAGCAGCGCGAGATTCTTTTCTACATTGTCGATCGACTGCCGCGCTTCACCGGCGGCGCGCTCGATGCGACCGGCAACGGTGCCTATCTGGCGGAAAAGGCAGCGCAGCGCTATGGCGCCAGCTTCATAGAAGTGAAGCTTTCGGAAAGCTGGTATCGCACCGAAATGCCAGCTTACACGATGGCGTTTTCGGACAAGACGATCATTCTGCCCATGGATGCCGACATTCTGGCCGATCACCAGTCACTCGCCTATGTAAACGGCATCGTCAAAGTCCCGGAAGGTCACACGAGCAAGGGCGCGGACGGTTTCGATCGCCACGGCGATAGCGCCATTGCGGGCGCGCTCGCCTACTATGTCAGCCGGGCCGATCTGGAAGAATTTGGGTATCAGAAAGCAACAGACGAGGAATTGAGTGGCGGCGGTATGTTTGCGCGGCCAGCTGGTGGCGGTCTGTTGCCAAGCGTTAGAGGAGGTCTGTTCTGATGGCACAGACGCCAAAGCTCATCGACCAGTGGGGCAACCCCATTTCCACCAGCATGTTGAAACAGGAGGTCGCCGGGCCAACGACCGGCAGCGTCCGCAACATCTGGACGGAAACCATTCTATCCGGTCTCGATCCTATTTCGATGGCCGAGATTTTGCGGCAGGCAGCGAATGGCTATCCTGATCGCTTCTTTGTCCTGGCTGAAGAAATGGAGGAGCGCGACCTCCATTATCGGTCGGTCCTCGGCACTCGCAAGCTTGCCATCACGAGCATTGAGCCGATTGTTGTTCCGGCCTCGAAGGACAATCGGGACGAGTTTATTGCGGACGCCGTGCGCAAGATCATCAAACAGCCGGAATTCGTGGACGACTATATTGACGATCTGCAGGACGGTCTCGGCAAAGGCTATTCGGTTGTCGAAACCATGTGGGACCAGCAGGCGCGCGAATGGTGGCCGGAACGCTTTGAATGGCGCGATCCGCGCTTCTTCGTCATCGACCGGGTAAACGGGCGGACGTTGCGCCTGAAGTCCCCGGAAAACCTCAACGGCACCGATCTGCCGCCATACAAGTTCTCAATCCATCGTCCGAAGCTCAAGTCCGGACTTCCGATCCGTAACGGCCTTGCGCGGCTCGCCTCCTGGGCATTCATGTTCAAGTCATATGCGCTGAAGGACTGGATGGCGTTTCTGGAAGTCTACGGTATGCCGCTGCGTGTCGGGCGCTTCGGCAAGGGTGCGAGCATTGACGATCGGCGTGTGCTTCTTCAGGCCGTGCGCGATATTTCCACCGATGCCGCCGCGATCATCCCGAAGGAAATGGAGATCGAGTTTATCGAGGTAAACGGTTCGTCGGGCAATGGCCTGTTTTCCGGCAAGGCGGAATATCTCGACAAGCAGATTTCCAAGGGCGTCCTCGGCCAGACCATGAGCAGCGATGACGGCTCGTCCATGGCGCAGGCCAAGGTGCATGAGAATGTGCGCCACGATATCGGCAAGGCCGATGCCCGACAGATTTCGGTTACGATCAACCGCGATCTGGTGCGTCCGTTCGTGGACCTTAATTTCGGGCCGCAGGAAGCTTATCCAACTGTGGTACTGCCCTTCGCGGAGAGCGAGGACATCAAGGCGCTGGCCGAAGTCATCAACAAGCTGGTGCCGCTTGGGCTGGAAGTCAGCATGCCGAAGGTTCGCCAGCGCATCGGTTTCGATGAACCGGAAGACGGCGAAAAACTCCTGTATGTGGTCAAAACGCCGAGCGAGAAGCCATCACCGGAACCGAAGCCGGACCCGAATAATGCGGACGATAGCGAAGATATGCCCGCCAAGGCGCGAGCCTTGCGCCCGGCCTGTCCGCATTGCGGCGGCTATCACGCGCTTGCCGCCGACGAGCGCGACGAGCTGGACATCCTCGCCGACACCGGCCTTGAGAATTGGGAAGCGCAGCTCGACCCGCTTTTGAAGCCCGTTAAGGCGCTGTTTGCGCGGGCCCAATCCTATGCCGATATCGAGGCCGGGCTTGATGATCTTGCCGCCAAGATGGACGCCGGGCCGATGGCCGACCGGCTGGCAAAGCTCACCATGATCGCACGCGGCCTGGGCGATAGCGGTGCGGAGATTTGATCCGTGGCGGATAACTTCGATCTGTTCAAGACCGCGCCCGCCGAGGTTGTCCGCTATTTCGATGCCAAGAAATCGAAGCCGACATTCGATTGGCGCGACATAGCGCCGGAAGAACACGCCTATTCATGGACGGTCGCCAAGTCTGCTGGCTTCGACATACTGGACGATATTCGCGCTGCCATGGTCGACTCGATCCGCAATCAGTTGCCGTTCGAACATTTCCGCGACCAGCTCACGCCGATTCTTCAGCAGAAGGGCTGGTGGGGCCGAAAGATCGCGGTCGATCCGCAAGATGGCGTCCCCAAAATTGTCCAGCTTGGCAGTCCGCGACGGCTCCGCACCATCTATTGGTCAAATATCCGGTCGGCCCATGCGGCGGGCGAATGGGAAAAGACAGTGCGCAACAAGCGCTTTCTGCCATTCCTGATCTATTTGCTTTCGGTGTCGGCAGAGCGTCGGCCCGAACATGAAACATGGGTTGGCATTGTGCTGCCCGTCGATCATCCATTTTGGGATACGCACTATCCGCCCAACGGTTGGGGCTGCAAATGCCGCATCCGCCAGATTACCCAACGCGAGGCCGAGCGGCTTGGCTGGAAGGAAGGTCAGGAACCGCCCGTTGTCGTCATGAAGGAATGGCGCAACAAGCGCACCGGCAAGATATCCATGGTGCCGGATGGGATCGATCCCGGTTGGGAGACCAACCCCGGCAAGACGCGCGGGCGCAATGTGAGCGAATTTCTTTATGGCAAGGTAGACGCCATGCCGTCCGAGCGCCAGAGCATTGCCGTGGCCGATGTTGTCGGTTCGCCCCTCATGGATGCGCTTGCGAAAGGCCACCTGCAGAAAGGCGCGGCTTTGCCGGTCGCGCAAATCGGTAGATCGGTTGTCGAAGCTTTCGGTGCCAGGACGGCGCTTGTGAAGCTTTCCGACGATAGCGTGCGGCATATCATTGAGGAACACGCTGCGCGCAATCTTGCCACCGATGATTTCCGGGCGGCGATCGGCGTGCTGCGCGATCCTGCCGCCGTCATTCGTCGTGGCCAGTCTGCCGCTTTCGTGGGCGCGGTTGCTGGTACGTGGTGGCGCACTGTAGTGAAGTCAGCCAATGACGGGCTTGAATGGTGGCTCGTGAGTTTCCACCGCAAAAGCGAGAAGGACGCCCGTTCGTTCATACGGGCGGCAACGAAGAAGGGAACGCTTATAGAGTGATCGGGTGCGGAGGACCGTCAATTCCTCACGGGGCCAGCTGCTCGCCGTCCCGGTTAAACGTGAATGGCTCGCACCCGTCACCAATATGGGCCATATCCGCAGAAAAAACAACCGGGCGGAAAATCGCGCCACTGACGCGCGCGAGCACCCCGGATGCAACATTCTTGCTCCCAAGATAAAATGCGCGCACAGCGGCTTTTAAGGTGCCTCAAAAACGGTTCTATGTTTATATGTGACAGTGTGATTGCGGCTTCGGGCCGGTAGTCATTTCGCCTGACACTGTCAGGGGCGTTATCGAGCGGCGAACACGTCACTTTGTCGCCCATGATGAACGCGACCGCAACAGCTATTTTTCAAACCGATCTCGCAAGCTCTGGCAAGACCGCGCCGGAGTGGATCGAGCTTTTTCCGGCTGGCCCGCAGATCAAGGCCCGCGACGGTCGCGCATGGACGCTTGAGCCGAGCCGGGTGCTTGCTGCCTTCGCCGCGAACAAGGGTCCGCTCGCAATCGACTATGAACATGCCCAGGCTCACAAGGCCCCGAAGGGCGAGGAAGCGCCTGCCGCTGGCTGGATTGTCGAGCTGCAGGAACGGGACGGCGGCGTGTGGGGCCGCGTAGAATGGGTGGCCAAAGCCGCCCGTCAGATCGTCGCCAGGGAATACAGATTCATTTCTCCCGATTTCAACCACACCCGCGAGGGCGTCATTACGCGCCTGAACGGTGCCGGTCTCGTCAACCGACCTGCGCTCGTCATGACGGCGCTTGCTCACGAACAGCCAGACCAACATTCACAACAGGAGACACCTATGCTGAAGGCCATTGCCAAGGCGCTCGGTCTCGCGGAGACGGCAGACGAAGCCGCCATTCTTTCCGCGATCGCCACGCGTGACGGCGAGCGCAAGGCGCTATGCCAGGCGCTCAAGATCGATGACAAGGGCGGTCAGGCGGAAATCACCGCCGCCATTACCAAGCTGCAGGAAGATACGGCGACCGCACTTGCTGCCGTTCAGAATGGCGGCGCGGCGGAAGTGTCGTCGCTTCGTACCGAACTGAACGAAACGAAGACGGCGCTTGCGCAGCTTCAGGAAAAGAACGCCGAGCGCGAAATCGATCTTGCGCTCGATGCGGCAGCGTTAGCGGGCAAGATCACGCCCGCCACTCGCGAAACCTATCGCGCCATGTGCTCGCTTGAAGGCGGTCTCGACAAGTTCAATGCCCTTGTCGCCACACTGCCCGTCATCGCAGCACCGTCCAAGCTCGACGGCAAGCAGCCGGAGACCACGGCGGAAGCCGATCTCGATCCGGTCGCGCTTGCCAGTGAGGCCCGCGCCTATGTCAACGAAAAGGCGGCGCAGGGCATCACGGTTTCGATCACGGACGCCGTGGCTCATGTAAAGGAGAAGCGCCAGTGACCCCGACCTTTATCAAGAGCTTTCGCGCCCTTGCCGCCGTTGCGGGCTATCTGATCGTCAAGGCTGGCGTGGACGGTGTTGCGGTTGCCACGTCCGAAACCGATCCGCTGATCGGTGCCGCCGACAGCATGGGCGCGCCTGCCGATGGCATGCTTGACGTTATCCAGGGCGGACACGGTGAAGTGCGTGCAGGTGGAACTTTCGCGTTTGGCGATCCCCTGACTGCCGACGCACAGGGCCGCGCCGTCAAGGCCGTGCCTGCTGCTGGCAAGCTCGTCCGCATCATCGGCTTTGCCATGCAGGATGCCGACGAAAACGACATCGTGCCGTACCTCTTCGCGCCCGGCTGCATAGCTGCGGCCTGACCGTAACCGCGCCAGCGTCCTAGGGCGCTGGCCGATCATAACCGTTTCGAGGAAAACCCATGAAGCGCCCATTTCCAATTGACCCAACGCTGACCGCTATTGCGATCGGCTATCGCAATCCGGCGCACACCCTGATCGGGCGGCGCGTTCTCCCGCCTGTGCAAGTTCTGTCCGAACAGTTCCAGTGGATGAAGTTCCCGCTTGCGGAAGGTTTCACCGTTCCTGAAACCCGCGTCGGTCGCAAGGGCCAAGTCAATCAGGTGGAGTTCACGGCAGACGAAGAAAGCTCGGCTGTCGAAGATTATGGTCTGGACGATGCAATCCCGCATTCGGACGTGAAGGCTGCGGCCCGCGCCCGGGCTGAAAAGCGTTCCACTTACGACCCGCGCGCCTCGGCTGTCGAAGGCTTGACCAATCTGATCGAGCTTGACCGCGAAGTGCGCGTGGCGCGCCTGATGCAGAACCCGAACAATTATGCTGCCGACAAACGCATCGCGCTCGCGGGCACGGCCAAATTCTCGGACTTTGCCAATTCCGACCCATACGGCGTCATTGATGACGCGATGGGAAAGACGCTTGTTTATCGTCCGAACCGCATCTCCATGGGCTTCGCGGTCTGGAGCAAGCTGAAGAAGCACCCGCGTCTGATTAAAGCCGTCAAGGGTGGGTTGACTGAAGACGGTGCGATTACCAAGGCGCAGTTCGCGGAGCTGTTCGAGCTTTCGGCTGAAAATGTGCTGATCGGCGAAGCGTTTCTCAACACGACCCGCAAGGGTCAGGAAGCGCGTCTTGAACGTGTCTGGGGCAACTCCATCCAGCTTAATTTCGTGGACACCGCCAAGCGCGCCACCACGGATTACAACGTCACCTTCGGCTTTACCGCCGAATACGGCAACCGCATTTCCGGTTCGATCGAAGATCCCGATATCGGCCTTGAAGGCGGTGAGCGCGTCCGCGTGGGCGAACGCGTCAAGGAACTGATCTGCGCCAAGGACGTAGGCGTCATCATCACCAATCCCATCTGATCGGCCAGCCGGTCGTTTCAACCGGTCGGCCATTCAGGCCGACCATCTGTTTGAGGGAAAGACACAATGTCCAAGCCTAACGAAAACCAGAACAAGGGCGTGACCGGCGACAATGACGCCGCCGCCAAGGCGAAAGCAGAAGCGGAAGCAAAAGCCCTGCAGGAAGCAGAGAAGGCGAAGGCCGAGGCGGAAGAAAAGGCGAAGGCCAAGGCGAAAGCTGAAGCCGAGGCACAAGCCTTGCAGGAAGCCGACCGGGCCAAAGCCGAGGCGGAAGCACAGGCGAAAGCGGATGCGGAAGCATTGGCACGGTTGGAAGCAAACGGGCCCATTGCCCGCTGTGAAATCCGTCTGGACGGCAAGATTTACAAGCCGGGTGCCCGCCTGCCGATTGACGAAGACGACGACGTTTTCGACGAACTGGAAGCCATCGGCGCGATTTAAGTTTCATCCTCCCAGGATGGGCCGCAGGGGGCGGCCAGCGTCAGCGAAGTGCGAACACCCCCACCAATTTCGAAGGCAGGATCATGATTTACGCAACACGGGCAGACATCGAGGAGCTTTGGGGCGTCGAGTTCGTCGGCGACATCCTGCCCGAAGGTGTGGATGCCGATGCGTCGATCTTGTCCGCGCTCGATATCGCCAGCAAGGAAGTCGATGTCTATCTCTCGGCGCGCTATCCGCTGCCGCTTCCTTCCGCGCCCGGCGTCCTGAAGTCGCCTACCGCCGATATCGCCGTCTACAAGCTGGCGAATAGGCATTCCGCACTCACCAACACAATTGAGGATCGCTACAAGTGGGCGCGCGAGCTGCTGCAGCGCATCGCAGACGGCAAGGCTGGCCTTGGCGCTGACGAGCCGCGTGTTTCCACCGATCCCGGCAGCTCGGCGGGCGGCGCTGCGTTCTCGGCCAATTCCCGCGTGTTCTCCCGGAGGACATTGCCATGAGCGGCGTTGCGCTTGAAATCCGCGAGACCGGCCTTGAAGCCGCGTTGAGCTTGGTCGATGGGATCGCCCATGCACCGAGGCAGGAGCTTTCGGAGGGCATTGGCAGGCTCGTCCAGGAGCAGACCCGGCAGCGCATCGAGGAAGAAAAGCGCTCGCCCGAAGGTGCGGCATGGAAACCGAACATCACGCGGACCAGCATCCTTTATCGGACTGGCACGCTGTCCCGCTCGATCGACTATGTTGCGACACCCGATAGCGTGATGATCGGCTCGGCGCTCGTTTATGCGCGCATCCACCAGTTGGGCGGCACGATCCGGCCCAAGACCGCCAAGGCGCTCGCCTTCATGATCGGCAATATGATGCGCCTGGTTCAAAGCGTCACCATCCCGGCCCGCCGATATCTTGGTCTGTCGCCAGCGAACCAGACCGACATTGTCGAGGCAGCTGAAGACTGGCTGAAAAGGCTTGTCCAATGAGCAAGCGCCAGTCTCGTATCAATGAATTCCGCGCTGCCGTTGTGGACACCATCAAGAAGGCGTTGCCGGAATTGCGCGAATGTGAATCGCAGTTCGGTCGCTTCAACCTCGACGAACTGGAAACGACCAGCATTCGCCCGCCCGCCGTCCGTGTCGGACTGTTGCAAGGGAAGCTCAAGCATACCCCGTCCGGTCAAGCCGAAGGGACAATGTCTTGCGCGGCCTTCGCTGTCACGGATGGCAAGGACCGCGACGAACAAGCCTGGGCGATCGCGGAAGCCATCGCCGTGTCGCTGCACACAAGCCAGATGTTCGGGCTTGTCCAGGTCGGCACCCCGCAGGCTGTTTCCATTCAGCCCGTTATTTCGGCGGCGATTAAGGCGCGGGGCGTGTCGATTATCGCCGTCGAGTGGACGCAAGAGCTGCGCCAGCTCGGCCAGAATATTTTCGACCAGGACGGCGTTGTCCCTTCCGAACTCTACATCAATGACGAGCTGATCGAGGTGCGCGCCGATGACTGACATCATCGTCCGAGAGCTTTTGTCCCTTCGCAAGTCGATCGATGATCTGGAGCGCCGCCTTGCGGCTTCGCACATGACCGGCAAGGTTGTCGAAATCGATGGCGACCGCGTGCGGCTGGAGCTGCAATCCGAAGACGGCCGCACCGGCAAGCCGTTCCTGTCGCCATGGGTCCAGGTGCAGGAAGCCGCAGGATCGACCGGCACACATTTTCCGGTCGCGATCGGTGACCCGATCCGCCTGTTTTCGCCCAATGGCGAGCTTGGCAGTCAGTCGATCGCCATCCGCGACGGCTACACCGATGAAGCGAAAAACCCGGCCAAGAATGGCGAACTGGCGATTGCGCACGGCGGCTGCGCGCTCCGTTTTGAAGGCGGCAATGCGATCATTGAAGCCGACGAGATCATCTTCAAAAGCAAAAAGCTCAAGCACAACGAAAAGAATGTCGGTGACACCCACACTCACGGCGGCGTCGAGCGTGGTGGTAGCAACACCAAAGAACCCAACGAATGAAAGGGCATCTAAATGGCCGTTAAGAGCAGATTTGAAGTGACCGAAAAGGCCGGAACGTTCGTGGCCGGTGAGCGCAATCCCGGCGCTGGCAAGCCGATCAGCTTGACCGAGGATCAGGCGTATTATCCGCTTATCGCGGGAGAGATCAGACGGCCCGGCACGGTCGTGGAAGCGGACCCTGCAGCGGGCAAGCCGAAGAAGGCTTGACCATGCGAACGGGTATCGACGCTCAAACAGGCAAGCTTCTGACCGGCTGGGCGCATTGCGTCCAGTCGATCGGCAAATGCCTGACCACGCGTTTTCGTACCCGTATGCTGCGCGCCTATATCGGCTCGCTCGTCCCTGAAATGCAGGATCAGAACGCCGACGCCATGACGATCTTCAAGGTCTATATGTCGATCGCGGAAGCGTTAAACGATCCGATCAGCGGGGAACCCGGCTTCAGCCTCCAGACAATCGAGATGGTGGAATACGGTCCTTCGGGCCGGTTCGTGTTCCTCCTCGATGGCATTTTTTACCCGCGCGGCCACCTCGGCGATTATTCCCTTCAGGAACGCAAATCGGCGCGGCTCGACCAGACAGGAGCTATCCTATGAGCGCCATCAGCGTGTTTGAAGGCTTGCCAAAGCCGGAAATGATCAAGCCGCTCGATGCGGAGGCGATCGTTGAAACCACGTTGCTGGATTTCAAGGAGCGCTCGGCGGCTTATGGCGTCGATTACGATGTTGAAAGGACAGCCTATGACCCAGCTGTCATCCAGCACGAGATTAGTGCCGCTCGCGAAACCGGCGTGCGCGCCGCCATAAACGATGCCGCCGCCTCCAATCTGTTGCCCTTTGCGATGGGCGCAGACCTCGACCACGTTGCAGCTTTCTATGATGTGTTCCGTCTGCCCGGCGAACTGGACGATGCCTTGCGTGAGCGGACGGCGCTTTCGATCAAGGCCCGCTCGCCCGGTGGCTCGGCATATTGGTACGCAGCTGCTGCGCGCCGCACCGATGTGCGCATCCGCGACGTTGCCGTATATCGCGAAGACTTCTGGCCCATTATCCATATTGCGATTCTATCCAGCGAAAACGGCGGCATACCCGATCGGGCCATGCTCGATGCTGTCAGCGCCGAGGTGCAGAGCGACACGGTGCGCCTTCTCAACGACACGCTGATTGTTGAGCCTGCCGTGACGCAGATCGTTTCCATCAAGGCCAATTACTGGCTGCTTCCGGCTGCATCGTCGGTCGTCAATGAAACCTATCTGGAAAACAGCCTGCGCGATGCCTGGGCAAAGGAGACAGGGATTGGTTTCGACCTTGAATGCTCATGGATCGAAGGCAAGTTACATGCGCCGGGCGTCAAGAGGATCGAACTGATCGAACCGGCCATGTCGGTGATTGCCGCGCCTGGCACCGCCATTGCGCTCGATAAGATTGAGCTTCAGTACATGGGGCGTGACTATTGATCGAGCGCCATCACCACCAGCCGCAGAACGCCAACCGATACGAACGGGCCATGTCCGAGTCTCTGGATCGGAGATCGGAGCTTGTTCCGTCGATCGAGGCGCTGCACGCCTTCAAGTTCAATCCGCCCGACCAGATAGTCCCTTATCTGATCGCGGAATACGGTTTGACGGAAATTGAGGACTTCATTCGTGACCCGCGCGAAATCCTCAAGGAAGGCATCCAGTGGCAACGCCTGATCGGCACGCCCGCCGCCATGCACAAGGCATTGCGGTGGATACGTCATGACGGCGATATCGAGGAAGCCGCGTTCGATGATGCAAAGTGGTGGCAGTTTCAAATCCACCTGCCGTTTGAGGTCCGCAACACCGACTTTGTGAAACCGATGACGCGGCTCGCCAAGGCTTCAAAGCCGCTGCGATCGAATTTCATTCGTGTGACGGCTGGATGGGATGTTCGGGCTTTCCGGCTCGACACGCACCAGCTCGACGGCGGCGCTTATCTCGATGATTGGTCGGGCATTCGCCGGAGACCGGACGAACCCGTTTTGTCGTTGCGTTTCCATCACCGTGACCGTGTTCGCTTCTGGCCGCAGAATGTCGTCACGGTGCGGTACGCTACACACCTGACCCAGCCCTATCGTGTCCGCTACGATCTGCCGTTGCGGCAGCGGCAGGGCATGTTCGCAGCACTATCAACTCGCCTCACGCGCTATAGCGAACCGGCTATCCAGCCGTTCCGGAACGCGCCTTTCGTCTCCGCACCGTTCGGGAAGCCAGCTTTCCGGGCGCATTTAGGGCTTTCATAGATGGCTACTCCAGTTTTTACCGTCGGTTCCCGCACCATTGTCGCACAGTTGCTGATGCAACAGCCGCTTTTTCTGGCCGTTGGAAGTGGCGATCCCGCCTGGGATGATATTCCGCCGCCTGCCACGCCAGAGGAAGAATCGCTCGAAATGGCGGCGTTATCGCGAGAAACCGCACTCAAAAACTGTGTCGGCTTTACCCGCCTTCGCTCAAAATCCTTCGTTGTGCCGGATGAAGCCGGAACGATCGTCATGCTGGACGGCTCCAAGTGGTCGAAAACCAACGATCCGGGTCCGGCTTTCATGCTCGAATATCTGCTGGAACTGGAGGAGGCGACCGGCGTCTCCTTGCGCGAAAGCGGCGTTTATGTCGGCACGCAGTTCGCGGCCAGCGTTCCAGCCGGTCAAATGTACGTGCCGCTTGCGGACGTGACTTCGCTCGGCACGCTGATCCAGCTCACCCGCTTTCCCCCGATTGTTCGCGACGGTTCGCTAAGCCAGTCGATGACGCCTGTTCTTGAGGTCTAAGCTCTCATGAGTATTTTCATCCGCCACGGCTTTCTTGACCGCTATAGCCGAAGCGCGAAGCGGTTTGCCCTTGCCTTCAAGAAAAAGCTCTATCTGCAATCGACGGACCTGAACGAACTCCAGTCCATGGCCGATGACAAGATGCGGCGCGGGTTTGACGCGTTGTTTCAGGACGGTCGTGTTACGGCTGGCCCGGCCCCGGTGGTCGAGGAAGTTGACGACGATCATATCCGCGTTAAGCTCGGCGATTGCACCGTCTATGTCGGCGGCTATTTCCATGATGTTCCTGCCGCCGAGTTCGTGCTTGCCAAAGCGGGAACGGCCTATATCGGCGTGATCGTCACCGAAAACACAGTGGACGATGTGGCCGATCCGTCGCTCAAGGGCAGCATTCCCGACACGCAGGCTTTCATGCAGCCGGGCGCGAGCCGGATTGAAATTACCGTCGCGTGGTCGCATTCGCGTCTCGACAATGAAATCCCGCTCGTCAATGTCTATACCGTTCTCGACGGCACGATATTGATGTCGGACACCAACACCGAATTCTCGGAAATCTACAAGGCGCTCGCTCGCCAGTCGGACGAAAGCAACGGCAGCTTTGTCAATTCCGGCTATCACGTGACAGCTGTCGAGATCGACGCCCAGGGCAACCAGGTGTTTTCGGTTTCCGAAGGTGTGGCATGGCTCAACGGCTGGCGCACGGCGCGTTCCCAGGCATTGCGGTTTGTCATTCCTGAAGAACCGGACCTTGCGCCCGTCGACAATGAAACGCACCGTTTCACCGCCGCGACAGGCGGCGAGCAGACGATCCAGCTCACCAAGTCGCCTATCGCCAAGGTTCGGCGCGTCACCATCGTGAAAGAGACAACGCAGACGGTCGTGCACGGTTCTTATACCGGCGTTACCGATCAGCTGCCGCATTCGTCCATCAAACAGATTTTCAAGGTGTGGGATACGACGCGCGAATATCCGGCAACCACGTCATGGATCAATTCGGGAGGTTCGCTCGACTGGTCGCCGTCCGGCCCGGAACCCGCGCCGGGTGCCTCCTATGATATCCACTACCAATATTATGAAAACATCATCCTTGCGCCTGAAGCGATCGGGCGCGGTTCACTCAAGATCAGCGGCGCGGCCAAGGATACAGACGTATTTCTTGACTATGACTACAAGCTGCCGCGCATCGATGTGATTGCTCTGATCCCAGGCGGCTATCTGGCGCACATCAAGGGTACGTCTTCGGCCACTCGGCCACGTGCGCCGTCCGTTCCTTCAACGCATCTGGAGCTTGCCCGCGTCACCAATAATTGGGGCTTGCTGCCGAGCATCGAGCAGACGGCCGTTCCGAATATGGATTATTCGGAAATGCGCAACCTGAAGGAAACGGTGGTCAATCTGGCCGATCTGGTGGCGCAGCTGCGCTTGCGCTTTGATGTCAACGCGCGGGACGTTTCGGCCCGGCGCGGCATGTTTGTCGATTCCTTTGTCAATGATGCCATGCGCGACCAGGGCGTGGCGCAGACCGCTGCGAGCTATGGCGGCAAGCTGCGCCTGCCGATCAAGACCACGGCGCATGAGTTCCCGGCGATGACCGAGCCTTTGATGCTGCCATTCACCGAGGAAATTGTTCTGAGCCAATTGCGCGAAAGCGGCGAGATCGAGATCAACCCGAACGCCGTCTTTACCGCCGTGCCGGGCCGCGCAACGCTTAATCCGGCAACGGACACGTGGACCGATAAGAACACCGTCTGGTCATCGAGCGAAACGCAGAGTTTCGATTCCTCGATGGGCGAATATCTGCCCGATTACATCACCGGGATCGACATCACGGCCAATGTTGAAAAAGTCCGGACCGATGTGAAGGCTGCAGAGTTCATCCGGCAGCGTCCGCTTGCCTTCCGCATCGAAGGTTTCCGGCCCAACGAAACACTCGACAAGATCTACTTCGATGAAATCGAGATCGCGCCGGCCACGGTCTCCGGTCCTGCCGGCAATGATGGCGTCATCACCGGAACGCTCGACATTCCGGCCAAGGTGCCGACCGGCACAAAGATCGTTGTGTTTCAAGGCGCATTCACCGAGGCGTCATGCACCTATGCGGCGCGCGGCGAGATCACCACGGAAGAATACCGGCTTGCAACTTCGGTGCAAACGACGACCGCAACCATGCCGCAGCCGGTCGTCAACAACACCGTTATCAACAATGTCACCAACGTGACCAATGTCACCCAACAGACCGGCAATCAGAACAATTCCCGCGTGATCCAGCCGCGTGAACCCCGGAGTGCACACCATGACTAACCCGATCTCGCAACCCTTCGTGCTGACGGAATCGCGTTGCCTTACTGGCGTGTCCGTCAAATGCGCTCGCGTCGGTGATCCTGCAAAGCCGGTCCTGGTGCAGATCAGGCCCATGGAATACGGCATGGCCGATCCAAAGACGGTTCTGGCTGAAGCCTACGTTCCCGGCTCGGCGCTGAAGGAAGGCGAGTTCTTTGACGCCAATTTCCGCTATCCGGTTTACGCCGAGAAAGCCCGCAATCTTGCAATCGTCCTGATGACCGACGATCCGACGCGCACCGTCGCGGTTGGCAGGCTGGGCGATGTGGACAAGACCGGCCAGCTTATCAGCCAACAGCCGTTCACGGTCGGCTCGCTTCAGATATCGTCCAACGGCGCGACCGTGACCACGCTCGACGGCACCTATCTGGTCTGCAAGCTGCGCGGCGCTCGCTTCACCGAAACCGAAAAGCGCGCCTATGTCGGCACGTTCAAGGCGGCGAAGATGTCCGATATTCTGGTGTCAGCCGGTGTGGAATATCCAGAAACGGGCACCGATGTCGCGATTATCCTGAAGCGCCCGGATGGCAGCGAAATCGTATCGTCGCCTACGCAGGCGCATATGCTCACCGAATATATCGTCAACGAGGATATTCAGGTGTTCGCCCATTTGCGCGGGTCAGACCGCGTGACGCCGTTCGTGTTTCCGGGCGTCCAGGTGCGCGAGGGCGAGCTTCAACCGACCGCCAATTATGAAACCCGCTCCGTCGAGTTCAAGGACGCGAGCAAGGTTGTCACCACGATAGAGGCGAAGCTTCCAAGCGGTTCTTCAGCGCAAATATCGATCGGCGTGCAGGGCGATTTCGTCCAGGTCGCACCGATAGAGGCGACCCCGCTCGGCGACGGTGTGGCCGAGCAGACCTATGAGCGGCCCGACTATCCTGAAGCAAATCTGGATGCCCGCACCCGCATTGTTTTGAACGGCACGCCAGCAGCGCGACCGGAAATATCGAACTTGCGCATGTGGATTTCGAAGGTGGCATGACATGGCAGAACAACGCAAATATTCGCCAAACTACAATTGGGCGCTGCCATTGCCGCAGGGCAATCAGATTGTCGAGATCAAGCAGATCGGCGACACGATCAGCGACATCGATGCCTCGTTCAAGACGTTCGTGGACGCCTATAACGCCCACAAGCACAAGTTCCGCGATATTGAGGAACTGCCGACGACGCTTGAAGGTTACGGCATCACGGATGCGATGACCACCGAACAGGTCGGGAGCGCAATTTCGGATTCGGGCAACACCCTCAGCCAGTCGTTCGCCCAGGCGCTTTCCAGCTTGTCCGACACGATCACCAAGGCGCTTGGCCTGCGCGTCCGCGTCGATGAAGCACAGGAATTCAGCCTCGCGCAGAAGAAGCGCGCACGAGACAACATCGAGGCGGTTGGTGTTGTCGATAAGGGCGCTGCCGGTGGTGTCGCGCCCCTTGGTACTGACGGCAAGGTTGCTTCCACCTATTTGCCCGCTCTCACGACGACCGCAACGGTTGGCGCTGCCATGGCCGGAGCCAATGGCAAAGAAACACCTGCCGATGGCGATTTCTTCGGCGGCGTTCTTGCTGGTAGCTCAACCATGTTCAAAACGACATGGGGGAATATCAAAGCTGCTTTTCGGGTGCTCTTTTACACAAAAGACGAAGTGGGAGCCATTGTCGCTGGCAATATGGCGGGGAGGGCATATCCTCGGCGAACGGATGGTACGCCAATCAACTTCGCTTGGCATGATCCGGGTGGACAACCCACCTATATGTGGGGCGGCACAGATGGCGTGAATATGTACGTTTACGCGATCGCCGGTTTAAGGGTCAGCTATGCTGACAGCGCTTGGAATTCCGAACGCCTGCAAGGCTGGGACGTCCAAGGTTTCCTGAACAAGATGGAAGAACGTTCTGCGGCATGGGCGCGTCAGGAAGCTGGTTATCGGGCACGTAAATGCGGCTCGTGGGATCAGTGGAATTTCACGTTCCACGATCAGCGGATGCAGAACCAGACTGGCGAGAACATCTACTATACGGCCAAAATGACCGGCACATATGCTGACACAGTAATGCTGCAAATAAGCCCGGATAATGGCACCTATTGGACCGTTGCGACCACTATAGAAGGTTCAACTAACAAGACAGAATTTAGCGCAGGCTGCTTGCCTCCCGGCTGGTGGATGCGACTAATTCGCGGCTCCGGCTCTTACAATGCAAGCGTAATTTTGGTTTGGTGAAGACATGGAAGAGAAGCTTTATTCGACTTTCTGGATTTACTCGGAAAGCATGGGTGTTTTCGGGCGGCTCTGTGCTGCCGAGGATGCCTTAGTGGGTTTGGAGCCGGACGCCCGCCTGATCCCCGATAAACCGGACGGCGATTGCCGTTTTGATCCCGCATTGAATGAGTGGGTCCTCAACCCTGCCTTTGAACCGACGCCGGAAGAAAAGCGGGAACTGATGCCAGTCATCACCAAGCGGCAACTGCGCTTGACACTCGTTAGGAACGGTATTTCGCTTGCACAGGTCGAAGCAGCGATCGCGGCGATGCCCGAGGGCTTGCCAAAGCAGGAAGCGGAAATCGAATGGGCCGATGCTTCGGAGTTCCGCCGACTTCATCCGACACTCTTGCTCGTCGCGCAGGCTCTAAACCTGTCTGAAGAACAAGTAGATGCCATGTGGGAAGAAGCCGTTTTGGCCTGATCTGCCAAGACATCTTGGCGAACGCAAATCTTCTGCGTAATATGCCTCCATTCTTCAGACCGATCAGTCTTACTCGCCCCTGACACTGTCAGGGGCGTTTTGTTTTGCGGCCTGATTATTCTCTCCAAGACGGTTTTAAGCGCCCTTTAGAACGGGTTTTGGAGACACTTAATGGCCATTTCACCATTCAACCATGGCACCCGCGTCATTCAGGTCGGCAGCGAAGCCCGATCGATGGAAGTTGCGGATGTTTCGACCATCGGCGCTGCCGTGATCGCACCGGATGCCGATCCGAAGGTTTTCCCTATCAGCGAGCCGGTGGCGTTCTATACCCACGAGGCCGATAAGATTGCTGCCCTCGGAACGACTGGCACCGCAATCGATATCGTCAATGCGGTCCGCGCCCAGGGCGTGGAAGCGATGCTGGTATTCAGCCGCGTCGAGGAAGGTGCAACGCCTGAAGCCACGATGGCGAACCTGATCGGCTCTGCTGCGAGCATGACGGGCGTTCATGCGCTTTCATATGCTCTCGGCCATGTCGGGGTTGAGCCTGATATTCTGCTTGCACCGGGCCATTCAGCCGGTCGCGTGGACAACGCCAAGAACCCGCTTGCCGATGCGTTGCAACAGGTAGCCGAAAAGCTGCGCGCCGTTGCGATACTGGATACGGGCGGGCCGACACGGGAAAAGAGCCTCGAATATCGGGCCGATTTCGCATCGCGCTATTGCTACCTGCTTGATCCGTTCGTCCGCGTTTCCAGCGGCACGGATATCGTCACTAAGCCCGCTTCACCCTTTGCGGCTGGCCTGATCGTCAAGCGCGACAAGCAGAAGGGCGGGCCATATTGGTCGCCATCCAATCAAGAAACGCTCGGCATCCTCGGCACGGCGCGTCCGATCACCTATTTTGACGGCGAGACCGATCACGAAGCCAATCTTTTGAACGAAGCGGGCATCGCCACCTTCATTCCGGCGCGTCTGGTCCAGGGCGTCGGCGGGCAGTTCGCCGCCAATGGCCGCATTCTGTGGGGCAACCGCACCACGTCCGATGATCCGCTTTGGAAATTCATCAACGTTGTCCGCACCCGCGCCACGATCGAGAAAACCATCATCCGGTCCTTCCGCTGGGCGAACGATGACAATCTGTCGGTGCAACTGGTGATGTCTGTCATCCGCACGCTTCAGGAGTTCCTTGACGAGTTGACCGTGGCCGGGGCGATCCTTGGCGGGCGCGCATTTTGGGAGCGGGCCACGAATACGAATGCCAGCTTGCGGGACGGCAAGCTGCGCGTCGAGTTCGATGCCGAAGAAGCTCCGCCGCTTGAAGACCTGATCTTCGGTTCGCGCCGCAATGAGCAGTATTTCGACAACCTCGCTGCCGAAATCCAGCGCCGGACCTCGGTCTCTTTCTCCGTCAATATCAGCGACGTGGTCGCGGCCTAACGGGAGCTACCCATGACTTTGCGCATCATCCGGGGCTTTACGCTCTATGTGAACGACAACACCAATCTGGCGCTCGATATCGAGACCATGAAGCTGCCGACGCTGGAAGAAAACACCGAAGAATTCCAGCCGGGCGGCAGCGACATGGCGATCAATATCACCGGCCTGGGCGTCAAGGCATTCACCATGCCCTTCAAGATCAAGAGCCACACACCCGAAACCATTGGCTTGTTCGGCGGCGCTCCGGGCATCCGCTATCCCTTCACCGCTCGCAAGCTCGTCATTTCCGAGGAAGACGGAAAGGAACATGAGCACGCCATCGATGTGCAGGGCCGTCTTTCCAAGATCGAAGGTGAAGAAATGTCGGGCGGCAAGGCCACCGGCTACGACCACGAGATCAACGGTATCTGGACCTATACCGAGTATTGGGACAACCAGATCATGCACCGTTTCGCATTCAAGAAGGGCGGTTGGGATATCTGGAATTTCCAGCCGTACAACACCGCGCGCCGCCGCATTCTGTTCGGTTGATGGAGAAACGAGTTGACCAAGCCAACGCCAAAACTTGAAGTAAAAATCAAGCTCGATTTCCCGGTGCCGGTGAAAGGTGAGGACGGCAAGGGCGCTGCCCGCGATACCGTCACGATGCGCCGCCCCCGCACGGTTCACGTCAAGCGGCTTGCTGTCTTGCTCGGCGCCGATGTCCTGAAGGGCATTATCGGCGATCAGGAGCCTTCGGCGGTCAAGATCGGCAAGGACAACGTGGACGTTGCCAAGCTCGCCGTTGATGTCATCAGCGCCTTGTTCGTTCAGTCAACGCTGGATGAGCTGACGTCCATCATTGCCAGCATGTGCGATGAAAAACCCGAATTCATCGATGAGATCGACCCGCTCGACCTGATGAAGTTTGCGGAAGGTTTCCTCGATTTTTTTCCGGCACTCCGCTCTTTCGCGTCTTCGAATTCGGAGCAGACTGCGCTGCCTGCTTCCGATGGCGACCAGACGACATAGACCAGCTCCCCTGGGCTGAAATGCTTGCCTATCGAGCGGAAATCCCGCGGCTGACGGGCCGTGAGGCGAAACCGGACGAATGATATGGATGTTTCACTTCTAATCCGGTTGATCGATCAGGTGAGCGGCCCCGCGCAGAAAGTGCGCGGGGCGCTGGAAAAGATCGGTTCCGGCATCAACAATTTCAAAGGCGGCGCGTCCGACGCACTGAAGAACGGCTTCTCGATCGACAATATCGAAGCTGCAACCAAGAATGCGGAAGCCAAGCTTTCCCAGGCGCGCGGTAAGCTCCTCGGCGCATTCGGTCAGGCGCTTGCCATCGGCGCGCCTGTCATCAAGGCAGCGCAGTTTGACCAGTCCATGAAGGGGCTGGAAAAAGTCCTCAACGATCTTCCGGTCGAGCGCGTCCAACAGTTGCGCAAGTTCGCTCTCGACACGAGCGCGCTTATTCCGGTCGCAGCAAAAGACCTACTTGAACTCATGTCTGAAGCCGCGCAGGGCGGCGTCCCGCAAGAGGAACTGGAAGCTTTTTCGACCTATGTGGCCAAGGCTTCGGTGGCCTTTGACATGGCCGGGCAGGAAATCGGCGAGCGCTTTGCCAAGCTTCGAAACGTCTACAGGCTCAATCAGGAAGGCATCGAAGATCTCGGCGATGCGACGAACCACCTTTCGAACAATATGGCCGCGAAGGCCGAAGAGATCACCAATTTCACCAACCGCGCTGCCAGCGCTGCCGGTATTCTGAAGGTCAGCGCCGTCGAAGCGGCGGCATTCGGCACGGCCATGGTCGCTGCCGGTGCTGTGCCGGAAACCGCTGCGCGTGGCTTCAACGCCTTTGCGACCCGCATTCTGGCGGGCGGCAAGAGGATCGACGCCGCGTTTGAGGATATCGGCGTTTCGCGCGAAAAGCTGCTCAAGGACATCCAGACGGACGGCGCAAGCGCGATCCTGAAATTCTTTGAATTGCTGGCATCGAAGGGCGATGACGGCAAGGCCGCACTCAAGGACATCGTCGGACAGGACTACGTCAAGGATTTCGCCAAGCTTATCGACAACCCGCAGCTTCTGGCGCAGGCCCTGCAACTGGTCGCCAACCAAAGCGACTATGCCGGTTCGGCAACCGAGGAAGCCGCGAAACAGGCAGAAGGCGCAGTCAAACAATGGGAGTTACTGGTTAACAAGCTGAACCGTGGCGCTATCGTTATCGGCGACGCGCTATTGCCGACGCTGCTTGAACTGGCGACACAGGTCGGCTCGATCATTGATCGGTTTGCGGAATGGGCAGCGGTCAATCCCGAATTGACCAAGTATCTCGTAACTGCAATTGCCGCGCTCATGGGGCTTTCGATCGCGGGCAAGGTTCTGGGCGTTGTCTTCGCCGGTATGCGAGCGGGTATTCTGCCGCTGCTTGGCTTCTTCCTGAAATTCAACAGCGCAGGCCGCAACGTCGCCAAGGGCTGGCTTCTGATGCGGTTGGGTGCCGCTGCTGCGCTTCGAACGTTCGGCCTGTTTGCTGCCGCCTCGCGCGTTGTCGCTGCTGGAATGCGTGGGATCGGTTCGGGTGCGGCTCAAGCCAGCCGTCAGATTATCGCTACGCAGGGCCGTGCGCGCACCATGGCGACCGGCCTTCGCCGCATCATGGCCGGTTCGTGGATGCTGTCGATGGGGTTTGAAATCCTTGATGACATCGGGCGGACGCCGGAAGAACGCCTCGAACAGCTCCGCAAGAATGCCGAGGGCTGGAGCAAGTTCGAACAGGATGTCGAAAAGAGCTGGTTCGGTCAGATGTGGCAGGGCGTGAAGGATCGGGCCAACAGCCTGATGGGGCTTGAGCAAGGTGTGGTGCCCGCCGAAGCACTTTCGGCCTGGGGGAAGGCCAAGGCGAAGCAGTTCTATGATGTCGGCGTAAGCTGGATGAACTCCTTGTGGGACGGGCTAAAGTCTCTTTGGGATGCTGTTTCCGGCTGGTTTAACGAGCAGATTGCATGGTTGAAAGGGCTGTTGAACTTCGATCTGAATATCAATTGGCCGACGCCCCCGGAGTGGCTGACCTACCTCATGGGCATAGCCGGTAAGGGCGTCAATGTGGTCAAGGATGCAGTGAACTCCAGTGCGGGTGCGCTTGTTCCGCCCGGAGTTGGCAGTGGCGAGACCCCGCTTTCAAACGTTAGCAATCCACTTGGTGACGCCAAGGTCGATCAGACGATTACAGTGGTCAACGGACAGACGCCAAATCTAAATGTTGGTCCGATCCACATCACCGGCGTTTCCGATCCTCATGCTGCCGTGAAAGCCGCAGGGGCCGAGTTCGGACGACGCGGCGCGCAACTTATGAGCGGCAAATCCGGCGCTCTGCATGGAGGAACCGAATAATGGGAACGCCACTGCTCGGGCTTGGACCGCATATTTTCGAGATCGCGCCGTTGAATTTCCAGCAGATCGAACGGAGCACCGAGGCGCTATGGCCGTCGATCAGCCGTTTTGGTGGGCGTCCAGGTCGCCAGTTCACCGGCTACGGTGACGATCGGCTGACGATTACCGGCCTGCTGTTCCCCGATGAAATGGGAGGCCGCGCCGAATATGAGGCGATCCGCGTCACGCAGGCCGCAGCGCGGCCCGTTCTCATGTTGGGTTGGGCGACCGGCCTTTCCATGGCTGCGACATTGTTTGGCCGCGTCGTCATTCTCAATGTCCAGGACACGCAATCGATGATCAACCGGCAAGGCTTCGGTCGCAAGATCGAGTTCTCGATAGAGGTTGCGCCGTTTTCCGGCGACGGCAAACCAGTGGGGCTGTTCGGATGACTGTGCGCCTGATCCCTGCCGGAACCGTCACGGTCGAACTGGAAGACGTGACGCTTGATCTTGCCTGCTACGATTATCTCATGCGGTGGACCAGTGACCGCGTCGAGGTCGCCAAGCTGAAGGGATATCTGGAAGCCACCTATTCGGCCAATCCGGGGCTGGCGCGGCTTGGTATCGTCCTGCCACGCGGCACCGTCATTGCCATGCCGGAAATGACCATTTCCACCGAAATCAAGACCGTGAGGCTTTGGAGCTGATGGAGCGATCGCATCCCTTTATCGAAGTCAGCATCGAGGGCAAAACCGTCCACGATGCCTTTTATCAGCGCCTTGTCTCCGCAACCATTCGGGATGAACCGGGCCAGAGCGCCGATACGCTGGAACTGGTTTTTGACGATACCGGCAATGAGATCGATATCCCGCAGAAGGGGGCGAAGATTGAAGTCCGGTTCGGTTTCAAGGGTGTCGGCACGTGGAAGATGGGCACATTTGTTTTTGAACGTGCCAGCTACAATTTTGGAAGTGATGGCGAGCGCCTGACCTTTTCCTGCAAGTCAGCGGAGTTGCGCGCTGATGTCAAGGAACCGCTTTCGGAGCACTTCGACGGCGCGACGATCGGGCAGATCGTTGAGCAGCTTGCCAAGCGCCATGGCTACAAGGCGAAGGTCAGTCCAGAGCTTGCGAACACCAAGCTGGACTATATTGCCCGCGCCAATCAATCCGCAGTCGATTTTCTGACCCGCCTTGCCGATCGCACCGGCGCGCTGTTCTCCATCAAGGACAATACTTTCCTGTTCCTGAAGCGCGGCAGCTTGCCGCCAATCACCATTACGAAGGGCGATTGTTCCGAAGGCGAGTTCTCGGTTGAGCCACGCCCAAAATACGGGAAGGCAGCGGCAGGTTGGTACGATCGCCGTCGCAACAAGACGATTTATGAGGAACATGCAACCGGCATGGAGGGACCGACGCGCCGTTTGCGCACGGTTTATGCCTCGCAGGCGGAGGCGAAGAAAGCGGCTGAAGCTGAAGGCGCGCGGCTGGCGCGGGCGACCGGACAGGGTTCTCTGACCATGGCCGGTACGCCAGAAGTCATGGCAGACGCACCGATCAACGCAGTTGGTTTTCGTAAGGAGTTCGATGGCGAATGGCGCGCTGCCAGCGTCGAGCATCGTTTTGAAGACACCTACACCACCAGCATTGAGCTTGAAGCGCCTGAAAAGGGGAAAGAGTGATGAGCGACACGTTGTCTATTTGCGTAAGCTCTGTGATCTCCGTCACGTTAGATGAAAGTCGAGGTCTGCTATCGGTCGAGCATGACGGCACCATCACATGGGACGAGCTTCAGGCGCTCAAGAATGAGCATTTCGGGCCGGAGGCCGCAGCGATGGAAGTCTATCCGCCCGATAGCGATGTCGTGAACAGCCTGCCCATGCGTCACCTTTGGAAGCTTGGCGCGGGCGATTACTGGCCCGATCTGACCGGCACGAAGCCGGTGGGGGATTTGAGCCTGCGGGATCGTGATTTGCTGCTACGCGCAGAATTAGGACTTCTCGGCACAAAGCCGAAGTAGGGACGGCCACGTCAATTCGTGGCGGCGGGCCAATCCGCCAAGATAGAAACCCGCCCGACAGCCCAATCAGATAACCGTCGCATCCGCGCCCTTTCGGGCAAGCGGCTTGTGACTGATTCTTGGATATCCGTACACATGAACTTCCAAACAGCCTTCACCGCAGTTGATCCGGTTTCGCCGCCCGCAGCTTACATCGGTGGCAAGCGCCAGCTCGCCCGCCGTATCTGCGAGCAGATTAATACCGTGCCGCATAAGCTCTATGCCGAGCCATTTGTCGGCATGGGTGGTGTTTTCTTCCGGCGAACCTTGGTGCCTCGTGCCGAGTTCATCAATGATCGATCGGGCGACGTGGCGAACCTCTTTCGTATCCTCCAGCGGCACTATCCGCAGTTTATGGATACCCTGCGCTTCCAGATCACGAGCCGCCATGAATTTGAGCGTTTGAAGGCCAGCGATCCAGCTACCCTGACCGACCTGGAGCGGGCAGCACGCTTTCTCTATCTCCAGAGGCTCACCTTCGGCGGCAAGGTTGCAGGCCGTTCGTTCGGTGTGGATCGGGAACGTGGCTCCCGTTTCAATCTGACGACGCTCGCACCATTGTTGCAGGACGTGCACGAGCGGCTTGCGGGTGTTGTTATCGAGAACCTTGACTGGCTGGCCTTCGTGGATCGCTACGATCGACCGGAAACGCTTTTCTACTTCGATCCGCCCTATTGGGGAACCGAGGACTATTACGGAAAGGCCCTATTTGACCGAGGGCAGTATGAAGTCATGGCAGAGCGCCTTGGCTGTCTAACGGGCCGGTTCATACTGTCGATCAACGATGTGCCTGAAATCCGCTCGATCTTTTCCGCGTTCCAAATCGACACCGTGTCGCTCAGCTATACAGCGGGAGGCGGAAAGGGAAAGGCCGTCAAGGAGGTCATAATTTCCGGGTGAGCAAAACGATTGCTCGCTCCCGGCCAATAGCGGCATTCCGAGCAAAAGTAGTTTTGCACCCGCAGATCAACGCAATCGGATTGCTCCACTCCGGGGCCGACCAGAGCGAAGGTGCAGCCATTAACAACGGAGACAATAAAATGGCTACCACCAAGAACGACGCTTTCACCGGAGTGCTCAAGGCTATGCAGCAGGATGCGATGGACCTAATGGATCAGATCGATTTGGCCGCAGGTGACATGAGCGAAGGGCGGCGGAATGGTGCTATCGGCGCTCTGGTCCCGATTGATGAAAAGCTAGAGCGTTTGGCTGCACTGGCGGCGGCTGTCCGGGCAATGCACCGAACCTTGCCCATGGAATGATAAGAGGGGCTTAAAAGCCCCTCAAACGATCCCTAAAGACCCGCTTAGAAATTTTGATTTGCTGCCAATTGTTGTGACAAAAATGCCAAACCGCGCGTCACGCTACAGCTGCGGCGTATGCGTGGCGCACTCTTAAAGCTGCCCATTGCAGAGATTGGATTTGACGGCTAACGTGATGTTGTCTGCGCGGAAGCCGATACGGATTGACCGTTGAGCCGTCGCCTACCCAAGAGCGCTGTCAGAACGATAAGAGTAGGGCAGACAATTTCCTGAAATCATGATGACTGATTTGACGGGGCTTAAATGCCCCTCAAACGTTCACTAAAAGCCTGCTTAGAAATTTTGATTTTGTCTAAAAACCAGCGTCAAAATGTCAGGAACGAGCGACACGCTACACGCAAAACCCACCGTTAACCGGTGACGCCGCCAAACTCGGATTATCGCTGGAGAAAGAGAATGGTAGCGGAGGAGGGATTCGAACCCCCGACACAAGGATTATGATTCCTCTGCTCTAACCTACTGAGCTACTCCGCCACGCGTCGCTTTACAGAGACAACTTCATGATCGCCGTTTCCGGTGGGGCAAATCGTTGTTCCTGCAAGGAATGGCGGCGGTATATGTGCGGAATGAAAAGCTGTCAAGCACTCTTCGCATAGCTTTCGTCTTGTTTTCTATCATTTGCACCGATAAGGAACTTGGCATCAGCAAAGGCATGGTTTTATGGCACCTCGTATTGCGGTTTTGGGTTGTGGCTATTGGGGCGGCAATCACATTCGTACCCTGAAGAGCCTCGGTGCCCTTCAGGCAGTTTCCGACGCAAGAACAGAACAGGCAGAACGCTTCGCGGCCGAGTTCAATGTTCCCAACATTCCCGTCGATGAATTGTTCACGCGTTCAGACATTGACGGCATCGTCCTGGCATTGCCGGCACAGTTCCATTCACAATACGCCATCCAGGCTGTGAAGAACGGCAAGGACGTACTGGTCGAAAAGCCGATCGCGCTCGACATTCCGGCTGCGGAAGCCGAAGTCGAGGCCGCCCGTGAAAACGGTCGCGTGTTCATGGTCGGCCATGTGCTGCGTTTCCACCCGGCTTTCGAGAAACTGCTCGACATGGTGAAAAGCGGCGAGCTTGGCGATATTCGCTATGTGCATTCGCATCGCGTCGGTTTCGGCAAGTTCCACAACACGTTCGATGCTTTGTGGGATCTTGCGCCGCACGATCTTTCGATGATCCTGGCTATCACCGGAGAAGAGCCGAGCGCGGTACGGGGAGAAGGCGTGGCGACGCTCGATCATCTCACCGATATAGCCCATCTTCATCTCGATTTTCCCAATGGCATCCGCGGCCATCTGTTTGCGTCGCGCCTGAATGCCTATCGCGAACGCCGCCTGACGGTCACCGGCACGAAAGGCATGGCGGTGTTCGACGATGGCGAGCCGTGGGATCGCAAGCTTGCGCTCTACAATCATGAAGTCTGGCGGGAAAACGACCAGTGGTCTTTCAAATCCGTCGAGCCGGTCTGCATCCCTGTTGAAGAAGGCATGCCGCTGACACGCGAATTGCAGCATTTCATGCATTGCATCGAGACGCGCGAAAATCCGCGCACCGACGGCAAGGAAGCAATCAGCGTGCTGCGCATTCTCACAGAAGGTACTGTCAGGCACCCGCAGTAAAATGTGGGGGCGTGCGGGCCCGGTAACCTGCGTCAAGCGGTGTTACAGGAATCGCAAAACTTTGAACGCTCTGGCCATAGCGGGGCAGGGCGCAAGCGAATAAATAGGTTGCCGAGGATTCGCATATCGACTTGTGCGGGCCAGATATATTGGAGCCAACATGCAGTTTATTGATCTTGGAGCGCAGCGCGCGCGTATCGAAGACCGTCTCAATGCCGCCATTTCCAAGGTTGTTGCGGAAGGCCGTTATATTCTTGGACCGGAAGTAGCCGAGTTTGAAAAGAAGCTTGGCGAATATCTGGGCGTGGAACACGTCATCGCCTGCGCCAATGGCACCGACGCCTTGCAGATGCCTTTGATGGCGCGCGGCATCGGACCGGGCGACGCCGTGTTCGTTCCGTCCTTCACCTTCGCTGCCACGGCGGAAGTTGTTGCACTGGTGGGCGCCGAGCCGGTCTTTATCGACGTGGATGCGCAAAGCTACAATCTGAATGTCGAGCAGCTCGAAGCTGCTATCGCCGCCATCCGCAAGGAAGGCCGCCTGCAGCCAAAGGCGATCATCCCGGTCGATCTGTTCGGCCTGGCTGCCGACTATAACCGCATCAGCGCCATCGCGGATCGCGAAGACCTGTTCGTCATCGAAGACGCTGCGCAGTCGATCGGCGGCAAGCGCGATAACGTCATGTGCGGCGCTTTCGGCCATGTCGGTGCGACGAGCTTCTATCCCGCCAAGCCGCTCGGCTGCTATGGCGACGGCGGCGCGATGTTCACCAACGATGCCGAACTGGCCGACACGCTGCGTTCGGTCCTGTTCCATGGCAAGGGCGAAACCCAGTACGACAACGTTCGTATCGGGCTCAATTCGCGTCTGGACACCATTCAGGCAGCCGTTCTTCTGGAAAAGCTTGCAATCCTCGAAGACGAAATGGAAGCACGTGACCGCATCGCCAAGCGCTACAACGAAGCGCTGAAGGATGTCGTCAAGGTTCCGGCGCTCCCGGCTGGCAATCGCTCGGCTTGGGCGCAGTATTCCATCGAGAGCGATAACCGCGACGGCCTGAAGGCGCATCTTCAGACGGAAGGCGTTCCTTCGGTCATCTATTATGTGAAGCCGCTGCACCAGCAGACCGCATACAAGCACTATTCAGTTGCGCCGGGAGGCCTTCCAGTTTCGGAAAGCCTGCCGAACCGCATTCTGAGCCTGCCGATGCACCCCTATCTGTCGGAAGCCGATCAGGACAAGATCATCGGCGCCATTCGTGGTTTCCACGGCAAAAAGGCTTGATCTTTTTTGCCTGTCTAACGAAAACCCGGCGAAAGCCGGGTTTTTTATGTTTCAGGCTTGCAAGTTCAATTGCCAGGAAACACCGTATTTATCCTTGATCCAGGCGAAAAGCTTGCTGAAACCATAATTGTCGAGCGGCATCAGCGTCTCGCCGCCTTCCGAAAGCTTTTCGAAAACGCCGGTCAGGCTTTCCTCATCATGAAAGTCGACGAACAGGGATACGGACGGATTGAAATCGAACTGATGCGGGATGGGGCTGTCGATCACGATCAGCCGGTGTTCGGCAAAGGTCACGCGGGCAATCTGCACCTTGCCGGGGCTGCCGCTTGCTTCGTCATAGGTTTTGATCGACTCGATCAGGAAGTCCGGAAAGATCGAACGATATGTTTCCAGCGCCGCGCCTGCACTGCCCTGAAACATGAGATGGGTGCAAACCTGTGTCATGGCGGAAACGTAACACGGCCCCGCCGTTTTCGGCAATCAGGTTGCCAGGGCATTTGTGTCTGAAAATGCCCGAAACCGGTAAGAGCGGTCCTGACGATACCGGGAAAACAGGAGCCGCTTTAAAGGTTCTTTTTCTTCAACCGCTTGTCGATGCGCGCGGCCACGAAGCGGGCGAGGGCCGGACCTGCTAGAAGCACGATGAAGAAGCGGCTTGTCTGCATGGCAATGATGAAAGGCAGGTCGACATTGCTCGATGCTGCGATGATTGCAACCGTATCCGCGCCACCGGGACTGGTGGCGAGATAGGCTGTCAACGGATCGAGGCCCAGCACATGGCCGAGCGCCATGCCGAACAGCCCGCAGACGGCGATGAGGAGCAACGTGGATGTCAGCACCGCCGGAAACGCCCGCGCCGCATGGGCGATGATGGCGCGCGAGAAGCCGAGGCCGATGCGCCAGCCGATGAGCAGATAGCTGACCGCGAGCAGCCATGGCGGCAGGTCGATGGTGATGAAGCCGGTGTCTTGAAGCAATGCGCCCAATATGAGCGGCACGAGCATGGCGCCGGTCGGAATGCGGAGGAGTTCGCCGAGGAACGCGCCGACGACGATCAGCAGCAGCGTAGGTCCTAGTATGGACCAATCGACAGGTGGAAACCATATGATTTCGGCAGGCGCAACGGTTTCCACACCTGTGCTGAGGCGCAGGACCAGCGAAGCGGCTGTGGCAACCAGCACCACGCGCAGATATTGCATGAACGCGACGAGGCGGGCATCCGCGCCGTGGGATTCCGCCATCAGCGTCATTGCCGTGGCCGCCCCGGGGGAAGAACCCCATACGGCGGTTGTTCCCGGCAGAATGCGAAACCGCGCCAGCAGATAGCCGATGAAGGTGCTGGCAAAAAGCACGTAGCCCACGGATAGCAGGATGACGGGCAGGTGCTGCCCCATGCTCGTGAAGAACTCGGCAGTGATCGAACGCGCGATGAGGCAGCCGACGACGCCTTGTGCTGCGAGTGACAGCCAGCGGTGGACCCGCAATGTGCTTTCGCCAGCAGCCATCAGGATTGCACCAAGCATAGCGCCCAGAAGCATCGCGGCAGGCAGTTGCAGCTTTTCCCCTGCAAAGATCAGGATGGCGGAGAATGCGACCAGAAGACCCAATTGGACTGGTCTCGGCAAGGTCCTGACGCTGAATTTGGTGGAGGCCGAATTCGGCCCGGAGGGGGAGGATTTCTGCATTATGTCTTTTCACTACATCCGGCCCGGGTGCGATGCAAACCAAGATTTGCACGGCTTTGCCCAAATCTCCACGCTCCCTCCAGCTAACCGCAAAAGATTTTGGCAATTGTCGTATTTGATCCGAAGAAACGGATGGTTCGTCAGCTTCTCCATCGGCAGTTTGAGAGGTGGGCGTGAAGCACGGGCGGCTGTCCATGGGGCGTTCGCGCCAATTGCCAGTCAATGGAGAAGAAGGGTGATGAAACTAAAATATCTTCCAATGCCGAGCGAGGAGGTGCGTGCTTTGCAAGCCGGTGGCAAGGATGCTTATGGCTGTGCGCCGGAGCGAACGGTTTCCGATGGAGAGGGCAACCCCTGCCGCCATTGCCTTGACTTCGTACCGAAGGGGGCGGGCATGCTCATTCTCGCCTATCGCCCTTTTCCCGATGTTCAGCCCTATGCTGAAACCGGGCCGGTCTTTTTGTGTGCCGACCCCTGCGAGGCCTGGACTGGGGGAGGTGTTCCGCCCATTTTGGAATCGAGCAAGGATTATCTGCTGAAAGGCTATACCGAAAATCACCGCATCAAATATGGAACGGGGAAAGTCGTCGAGCGCGATGATCTGGCAGATTATGCCGCCGACCTGCTGGGTCGCCCGGAAATCAGTTTCGTCGACGTCCGATCTGCGCGCAACAACTGTTTCCAGTTGCGGATCAAGCGCGCAAGCTGAATTGACCGGAGGCCGGTTTGATCGAGAGAACACGAAAACACCGCCTGCGAGGCGGTGTTTTTCATCGTTGGGCAAGGTTGAGAAACGAAACGTCGATCAACCGATCATGGCGCGGCGCTGATTTACCGGACGCTCGATCACTTCCCTCGGAGCCTTGCCGCCGTCGCGTTCTTCAAGCGCTTCGGCCTTCGTCAGTTCGGTTTCCGCCGCCGACAATTCGGCTTCGGCCGCTTCCTTCTGGGACATCAGGTCGCGAATCGATACGAAAAGATTATCGCGCCGCTGGCGAGCCGCCTTGGCGAAGGTCGGATAAGCGAAATGATTAATGTCAGTGATGCCAGCTTTTTTCTCTTCCGATAGAATCTGGGCGTCGAGTTCTCCGGCCATCCGTTCGAACTCGCCGATCATCAGGTCGAGCTGGCCCAGTTGACGGCGTTTTTCCTTCACCTGGAACAGTTTCAGCCTGACTAGGCTTTCACGTGGCTTCATACGCAATACTCCTTGAACACCAACCAGCTTTCATGTGTTGGGGCGTTCCCCCCGACTTTATTAACAGGTGTGAACGAGCAAAACGCACCCGGCCTGCACCCGAATCTCCTTGCGAATTCAAGCCCCTGAAGGGGAAATCATCGCAGCCGTTCTTCCGAAATGGCTCAACAAGCGAAACAAAAAGTTAAGAATTCGCTCGTTTGGTAACCATTCCTTTACCGGCGAAGTTAATCATACGCGTTAGGACTTAAGGCTCGGTAAACCTCATGTGGTTTTTCGGCAACAGGCGAAAGCTAGAGTCAGATGAATCGCTTAGCGAAGATTCTTAATGCGAAGCTTTAGAGTCGTGAGGAAGAGAATGTCTTTATGATTCAGGCGCGTAAGAGAATTTTCTAAACAGGGCAGAAATATGCTTGCCAAGCAGAATCATATTTTGTTAACCATTTGCTGGCACCTTCATGCAAAGGCAACGATAGTTCCGTGTGCTGCCGTGAGGGACATCGGGTCGGCTGCGGAAAGGGGATAAGAGATGCGCGTCCTTTTGATTGAAGACGACAGTGCTATCGCACAGAGCATCGAGTTGATGCTCAAGTCCGAGAGTTTCAATGTCTACACGACCGATCTGGGCGAAGAAGGCATCGATCTCGGCAAACTATATGATTACGACATCATCCTGCTGGACCTGAACCTGCCGGATATGTCTGGTTATGAAGTTCTTCGCACCTTGCGTCTGTCCAAGGTGAAGACGCCGATCCTTATCCTTTCCGGCATGGCCGGCATCGAGGACAAGGTTCGTGGTCTGGGCTTCGGTGCCGACGACTACATGACCAAGCCGTTCCACAAGGACGAGTTGATCGCACGTATTCATGCGATCGTGCGCCGTTCGAAGGGTCATGCGCAGTCGGTCATCACGACGGGCGACCTCGTGGTCAATCTGGATGCGAAGACGGTGGAAGTCGCCGGCCAGCGCGTTCACCTGACTGGCAAGGAATACCAGATGCTGGAGCTTCTTTCGCTCCGCAAGGGCACGACGCTCACCAAGGAAATGTTCCTCAACCATCTTTATGGTGGGATGGACGAGCCGGAACTGAAGATTATCGACGTCTTCATCTGCAAGCTGCGCAAGAAGCTCGATGCTGTTTCCGGTAGCCAGAGCTACATCGAGACGGTCTGGGGTCGCGGTTATGTGCTGCGTGAGCCGGATGCGGAAATGCGCGAAAGCGCCTGATCGGCAACAGGCTTACGAAATGTAAAAAGCTCCGCTTCGGCGGAGCTTTTGCTTTTTGGAGTGACCGTTTGCCCCGGCTTTCAGGCGGACAGAACGCCTGCAAACTGTTCGGTGAGATAGGCGCGGTCGAATGGCTTGAGAATATAGCCATTGGCGCCTGCCCGCTTCGCCCGCATGATGCGGGTGACGTCGAGTTCATAAAGACAGAGGATGATCCGCAGTTTGTCGCCGCCCGGCATGGCGCGCAGTTCGGTCACGACTTCCAATGCCGTCATGTCCGGCAGGTCGTAGTCGAGCAGCATGACGTCGGGCATGCGCGAAAAACAGGTTTCGAGCGCTTCCCGGCCGGTCGAAGCTTCAGCAAATTCGGCTATGGTTTCGGAAAGGATGCGGCGGGCGACCTTGCGAATGACCGATGAGTCATCGACCAGCAGGCAACAAGCTGCCATTGGTTCATTCGCCATTCAGACCCCCCTTGCAGATATGTGATGATCGCCGCGCCTTCGACGACATTCGAGGCAAATCCTCATCGGAAATGCATGTTTGTCTGATAGAGGGTTTTATGATGGTTTGCCAGTGCGAGCGAGGGCTGGTCCCGCGCTCGCAAACGCTTATTCAGCAGAAAATACGATGTCTTCCGCGGTTGCGTGGATTGAAATCTTCATGCCGGCCTCTTCGGCCAGCAGAAGGGTATAGTAAGGCTGGACGGAATGGGCGTCGATCGGCTCTTCCGGAGCGGCGCCGGAATGAAGCTCAAGGAATTTGGGCGGAACGCGCAGCATGCGGCCCTTCACGGTGATAACGAAGCGCGGTTCGGTGTCGCCGCCTTCAAGCCGAACGGCCAGCGAACCGCCGCGTGGAATGGCTGCGTTGCCGATCAGCAGCATGTTGAGGAGCAGCTTGACCTTGTTCTTGGGCAGAAGGACGCGGGTGCCTTCCCAGGTGAATTCCGGCTTTTCATTCTTGAAGTATTCTGTGGCAACGTTCTGCGCGTCGCCGGTGTCGATCTGTACGCCTGCCGAGCCTGCCGCGCCGAAAGCGATGCGGGCAAACTGAAGCCGGGCAGAGGCGTTGCGGGCGCTCGACTTGATGAGCGCCATTGCGTCTTCGTCGGCTCCGCCTTCTTCCAGCAGTTCCAGACCGTTGTTGATCGCGCCGACCGGCGAAATGATGTCATGACAGATCCTGCTGCACAGAAGCGCACCGAGGTCGAGTGCGGAAAGGGTAACGGGCATTGGCATGGCGTTTTCTCCGGAACGCGGATTGATCCCGGCCTCCGAGCGGGTCGGATAACAGGATCGTTATCGGTTAACGAGACAGCCCGCAAAGCCTGTGTTTGCGCGCTGCATGAAGATGGGCGAATCGCCCTGAATATCGATTTAACTGGATACACGCGCCACCGGACCGCCGCAACAAAGCTCTCTTTTTGATCCGTCGGCCTTCCCCCACAGCTTCACACCATGGGAGAAATTCCGTGCCTTCGTAAAGTCAATTTCAGTGCTTAAAGGTTTGGACAATAAATTCGGGTCTAAAATAGGCGCGATTCGACCAAAATGTCCGTAAGAGACGTGGTCTGGCTTTTTAACAGGGCCGTCAGACAGAGGAGCGGAGAGCCAAAAGGAATTTTACATGGCCACACAATCCCTGTCGCAAATCAGGTTCCGCAATGCGGCGTGCTTCGTTGCGTTTTTTGCGGCGCTGTTTGTTTCTTTCATCGCCCTGCCAAACCAGGCCAGGGCACAGAACACATACACTGCCGAGGAAATCGTCGAATCTGGTCACAGGTTCTTCGGGTCGGCTTCGGGTGGAATCGCAAGCGCGGTCGAGAAGGCGTTCCAGAGTTTTGGTCTGCCCAACGGCTATATTCTTGGTGAGGAAGGTTCCGGTGCCTTCATTGGCGGCCTGACCTATGGCGAAGGCACGCTCTATACCAAGAATGCGGGCGACCATAAGACGTTCTGGCAAGGCCCATCGCTTGGCTGGGATTTCGGCGGGCAGGGTTCGCGCGTGATGATGCTCGTCTATAACCTCGATGACATCCAGAACCTTTACGGTCGTTACGCCGGTGTTGCAGGCTCCGCCTATGTCGTTGCCGGTGTCGGCTTCAACGTCCTCAAGCGCGAGAACATCATGCTTGTGCCGATCCGCACCGGCGTGGGCGCGAGGCTGGGCGTGAATATCGGTTACCTGAAGCTGTCTGGTGCTCCCACCTGGAACCCGTTCTAGGGCCAGGTTGCCAATGAGTGCCTTTTCAGCCGGTGATTGTTTTGCTGGCTGGAAAGACGGTCGGCTGCGCACTATGAATAGTAAATGCTTGTCTGAAACCGCTCGGGCCCATGTGAAACCGTGATCCAGTCCGCTCTCTTTTTCATATTCGGCGTTCTTGTGACGGTTTTCGTCGTGGTGCTGCTCGGCCCTTCGATCTGGCGGCGTGCCTTCTTTCTGGCGCGGCGGCAGGTCCAGGCGGAACTGCCGATCACACTCGCCGAAATTCGCGCCGACCGTGACGGGCTGCGCGCAGAATATGCCGTTGCGGTCAGCAGGCAGGAACAATTGCTGAAGCTTGAACGCCAGAAGAATGCCGAGCAGAAGGTGTTGCTCGCCCGGCAATACGAAGAGCTGAAACGCATTCCGTTGCTTGAGGCAAGTCAGGCTGATATCGAGAAGCAGCTTGCAGAACACGAGCGGATGGCGAAAGAAGTCGGTAGCGCGCGCGATACAGCGCTGGAAAAGGCGCAAATCCTCCAGGCTGAACTGGAACGGATGCAAAGCCATTACGCCGCGCTTGAGGGATTGGCCGATACATTGCGTATCGAGATAAGTGGAAGCGAGACGGAATACAGCCGTCTGACAAACGAGATGACCGAAATGCGTCGAGATCGCAAGGAAGCCGCAGCCCGTTACAACGAAGTTTCCACCCAGTTGACCTCGGCGCAGACGGAGCTGAAAAGCGAGAAGCGGCGCAACAGCGAGTTGCAGCAGAAGCTTGAGAAGCTGATTTCCGAGCTTTCAGATGCACAGGAAAAAATCGAGCGCTACAGCCGCCGGAAAGCTGGCGTGGACGACAGTCCCGATTTGACGGAAATCGAGCGCGAGAATGCAGTCCTTCGCGAAGAAATGGCTGCACTTGCCGCCCGCGTGGTAGCGGCGACCGCCGAAAAGGAAGGACCGGGCTCGCCGATCCATTCGATTCTCGAAGTAGCCGAAAAGGCGGATGCAGGAAAAGGCAGGAAGGCCAGCCCCAAGAGTCTGGCGCGCCGCATCCGCGACCTGCAATAGGCCAACGTTCAGCGACTATTCCTTGCCCAGAACATCCGACCAATCGGGATGGCGCATCGCCTGCGCATGCATGAAGCTGCAACGCGGGATGATCTTCCATCCGCTTCGCCGGGCGTCCAGAACAGCGTTCTTGGCAAGCGCCTGCGCGACGCCTTTGCCGCGCATCGTGTCCGGCACGAAAGTATGGTCGATGGATATCAGCGAGGGGCCAAGCTTCGTATAGGTCATTTCGGCTTCACTGCCGTCGAGAACAGCCGCATAGCGCCCGCCGTCGGAACTGTCTTCCTTGCGAATCTCGATCGTCCCGCTCATGCCATCCTCCTGAACATTGTGTGTCTGGATCAACGCGCCAAGTTCACAACATAGGAACGGAATGTGCAAATAAAAACCGGCCACGAGGGCCGGTTTTCGATTTGTCGATCAATGCCCCTTTCACGGAAGACTTGTTCCGCCGGAGGCCCGATCCTCGCCCTTCCAAAACCGGTCCCGGTTTCGAGGAGCGGTTTTAGTGACGATACTGTTGAATTCTGGTGGTCCTGAGGCCGGCGAGACCATGCTCATCGATTGAGGATTGCCAGGAAAGGAATTCCTCCACCGTCAATGTGTAACGCTGGCATGCCTCCTCAAGGCTCAGAAGTCCGCCCCGCACCGCGGCGACGACTTCAGCCTTGCGGCGAATGACCCAGCGCCTTGTATTGGCGGGGGGGAGGTCCGCGATGGTCAGCGGGCTGCCATCAGGACCGATAACATATTTTATACGCGGTCTTACCAGATCGGTCATTGTACTCTCTACACAACACTCAAGGACCTAATCGAGTAGGAGACTAACGCGACAGCTTTAAAAATTACCTAAGCAGCTGGTAACTCTCTGGTAAGACTTGAAAAAATACTCGTTATGGCGCTTTTGCGGGCATTTTTGGGGCGTGGGATGGGAAAACTTCACGGTGAAGTGTCCGCTGCCTGTCGCAATCCGGACAATGATTGTTCCCTGACCCTTGGCAAATTGCCGCAGTTTAGCCTATATAGGGCGCAGAAACCTAAATTTTGAGAAGCAGGGCAATTGCCCGGAAGCTGGAATCAATCATGAGCCTGAACAGCCTCGATCTGCCGGGAAAGCCGGAAGACACGCGCGTTGTCGTCGCCATGTCGGGCGGCGTCGATTCATCTGTTGTGGCCGGGATTCTCAAACGTGAAGGTTACGATGTCGTTGGCGTGACGCTGCAGCTTTATGATCATGGCGCAGCCGTTCATCGCGCCGGTTCCTGCTGCGCGGGACAGGACATCGAAGATGCCCGCCGCGTTTCGGAAAGTCTCGGCATTCCGCATTATGTTCTCGATTACGAAGCACGCTTCCGCGAGGCTGTGATCGATCCTTTTGCGAATTCCTATGTCAGCGGCGAAACGCCCATTCCGTGCGTTTCGTGCAATCAGACGGTAAAGTTCGCCGATCTCCTGCAAACCGCGCGTGATCTCGGCGCCGATGCACTGGCGACAGGGCACTATATCCGCAGCCGCGCCAATGGTGCGCATCGCGCGCTCTATCGTCCGGTCGATACCGATCGCGACCAGAGCTATTTCCTCTTTGCCACGACGCAGGAGCAGATCGACTATCTGCGGTTCCCGCTCGGTCATCTGCCAAAGGCGCAGGTGCGCGAGATTGCTGAGGAAATGGGCCTGACTGTGGCCAAGAAGCAGGACAGCCAGGACATCTGCTTCGTGCCGCAGGGCAAATATTCCGACATTATCTCCAAATTGAAGCCGGAAGCGGCCAATCCGGGCGATATTGTCCATATCGATGGGCGCACGCTCGGCCGCCATGATGGCATCGTGCATTACACGGTCGGCCAGCGGCGCGGTATCGGCGTCGCTACGGGCGAGCCGCTCTATGTCGTTCATCTCGATGCCGCCAATGCGCGGGTTATCGTCGGTCCGCGTGAAGCGCTGGAAACGCATAAAGTTTTCCTGCGCGACATCAACTGGCTGGGCGATGCGCCGATTGGCGATCTGCCCGAAGGCGGAATCGAAGTGTTCGCCAAGGTCCGCTCGACGCGCCCGCCGCGCCCCGCCGTGCTGCGCCATGCCGATGGCCAGACCTGGGTCGAACTGGTCGATGGCGAAAGCGGCATCGCTCCGGGACAGGCCTGCGTGCTCTATTCGGATGAAAGCAATACGGCGCGCGTCTTTGGCGGCGGCTTTATTGGCCGTTCGGAGCGTGAACCGCAGGCGGAAGAAATGCTGCGTCGTCTTGTTGCCAATACGGCAAGCGCCTCGGCAGCCTGATAAAACTTTCCTGCTGCATCAAAAACCTCCGGTTCGAAGCCGGAGGTTTTTTGTTGAGAGCATTTCCAGCAAAAGTGCGGAGCGTCTACGCGGGGAAATCAGTTTACTGGACTGATTTCTTATCCCGCTTCGATGCGTTTGATAATGCGGCAATACGAATAGTTAGAGCGGTTCCGCCGTTTCCGTCTTAATCGAAAACGCCCTGGAGCATGTCGCCCCGAAGCGAGAACCGGCCAGGGCAATTTCCGGTGATCCAATCAAAACAGGAATTGCTCGGAAGCCGCTCAAGTAAATTTGCTGAACCGCGAGAGGGCGATGCCCGATGCGGTTGCGACATTCAGGCTGTCGAACGCTGTGGACATGGGAATCCGCGCCGTCTGAAGCTTCCCAAGTAACCTTGGTGGCAATCCTTCCCCTTCGGTCCCGAGCAGGAGTGCGTGGCGGTCTTGCTTCGCCGCATCATAGATGCTGAGCGTTGATGACGGGCTGAGCGCAAGCAGATTGAAGTTGGCATCGCCGAGCGCGGCGATGATTTCATCAATGTTGCCACCGTGGAAATAGGGGACTTTCAGCGTCGCGCCGACCGATACACGGATGGCCTTGCGATAAAGCGGATCGCAGCAGGTTTCATCCATCAGCACGCAGTCTGCCTCGAAGGCTGCGGCATTGCGAAAAATCGAACCGACATTGTCGTGATTGGAAATGCCGCACAATACCACGACGAGCGATTTGGCGGGGAGGGCTCCGAGCATCGCTTCCAGACCGGGCTGTGGTTTGCGACGGCCCACAGCGAGAATGCCCCGGTGAACATGAAATCCCGCAACTGCATCCATGACAGCCTGCGGGACGGAATAGACGGGAACATCGGGTGGGAGTTGCCCCAGTTGTTCTCCGAGACCTGCGAGCCGGTTTTCCAGAACGAGCAGCGATTCCGTTTCGAATCGTGCGGAAGAGGAAAACAGGACGTTCAGAACCACCTTGCCTTCAGCGATGAAACGCTGCTGGCGCCCCACGAGGTCTTTCTCGCGAATGCTGCGATAAGGGGAAAGGCGTATGTCGTCCGGATCGTCAATTGGATGGACGCAAGGATGGACGCAGCCGTGCGAATGAGAACTTTCTTTCATCGCACGGCTGTGACCTCATGATGTTATGCGTGAGCGACTGCCGCCAGATTATGTCTGCGCGGTGTTGGACTCATATACAGACTCGAGAGTGTCGACAACATCAACTCGATATGCGGCGAAGAGACCATGTAGTAGATGGTCTGTGCGTCGCGACGGGTTGAAACGAGATCAAGAGCTCGTAGTTTTGCCAGGTGCTGAGACAAAGCGGATTGGCTAAGGTCAATCGCCTTGGCAAGCGCACCGACGGACATTTCGTTATGAAGCAACTTACACAAAATTAGTAATCGCTTATTGTTAGCAAGTGCCGAAAGGAAATCGGCGGCCTGGTCTACATTTTCAATCAAATCAAAAAAAGTATCTTGATTGCTCATTTGCCGTCATACCCCCGTAAGACTGGACAAAGTTAAAAATATACATGCGAATTTCCATAAGCATGCATATTCAAAATAGTGCTATAAGCTGCATTTGAAAAGCCCTTGCTTATATTCAATCCAGTATAAAGACGTGCAATTTCGTCCCAAAAAAAATGCGGTTTTGTTTCAGGGGGCTTTATTTTACCGTTTTGTCAGTGTTCTAACAGCTTCCCCCAGAGAATCGGGCTGCGCTGAAAATACGTGACGAAGAACCAGGTCGCCACTGGTAATATCGGCACCATCGGGGTCGATACCCACAATTTTGAACTGTTCCCGAAGGGCGTCTGATTTCCAAAGCCCGCGCGCAATATGTGCGATTTCCAACGCGTGATTTTCATTCAGATCGTCAAGCGCCTTCTGTTCGCCTTCGGCAAAGCTGGCGCTGACGGAAGCTGCGCATAGCAAATCGTCCCGCGTCAGATTGAATGCCTTGCCGAAACCGCCGTTAAGGCTGGCGCTTTCCAGTTCGAGACGGAAGAAGGCGAAATCTCCAAGATCCACATAGAGCGCCCCCTTCGGATTATGATTGAGATAGCGCCTGCGGATGCGCGGATAGTCGGCGTCGGTTTTCTCAACCTTTCGCGCCTGACAGTGGAGGGTGACACGGGCATGGGCGAGGGGGTCTCCCTTGCCGACTTCGCCGAGCAGAAGCGAGCAGGCAGGGTTTGCCAGCAGGCCCGGCGTATGCGCGGCCAGTCCGGAGACCAGAACAAGCGGTGTGCCATCCACGTCTGTCGCAACGGCAACGCGGCTTGCCAGCGGCCTGCCGGTTGCCGCGTCAAAAACGGCAATTGCACCGTAGCGCGACGTGCGCAGCAACGACTTGGCAAGCTGGATGGCTTCGGGCGTGGTCGGACGAATAGGATTGGCTTCGGGCATGGTCTGCAGGACTCAAATATGACTGTTATTGTCCACTTAATACGACGCCTTTTCCCAAAGCGCCAGTCAATTCGGCGGGGGCCTGACAGGGCTGATGCGGGACACACTTTCAGTTGATCGAATTATGGATCTGGCGCCTCGAGTCGGTGATGCGCAGCTTGCATTACCCCATGCAAAATGCGTGCGAATAATATTATAATTCAGTGTGCTTTAGCGCAATTTTCCGAAATCATACCCTTTCATAGAATAAAAATCTAACGATTGGTCCCATAATCGGTTGAGAATATGAAGTGGTTCTAAAAATTGCGCTTGCAAAGTGACGATCCACACGTTTCGATAAGCGCAAGCTGCGGGCAATGGGGTGCGCGCGGCATGCTTTTCCGTGGAGGCGGACAATAATGAAATTCTACCAAAAACTCCTGGCAGCAACCGCGCTGGTGGCTCTGATGAGCGGTGCTGCATCGGCGAAGACCTTTGTGTATTGCTCGCCGGCTTCGCCTGAAGGCTTCGATCCGGCTGCCTATACCGGCGGCGATACGTTCGACGCCTCGGCCCATCCGGTTTACAACCGCCTTGCCGAATTCGAAAACGGAACGACGAAAGTCGTGCCCGGTCTCGCAGAAAGCTGGGACGTTACCGACGACGGTCTGGAATACACCTTCCACCTGCGCAAGGGCGTCAAGTTCCATTCGAACGACTATTTCACGCCGACCCGTGATTTCAACGCCGACGACGTGATCTTCTCCTATGATCGCATGCGCAACAAGGACAATCCTTGGCACCAGTACACCGCTGGCATCACCTACGAATATTTCGACAGCATGGAAATGGGTGCGCTGATCAAGGACATCGTCAAGGTTGACGATTACACCGTCAAGTTTGTGCTGAACCGTCCGGAAGCGCCGTTCCTCGCAAATATCTCGATGCCTTTCGCTTCGATCATTTCGAAGGAATACACGGACAAGCTCGCCGCCGATGGCAAGAAGGACGATCTGAACCAGGTTCCGGTCGGCACCGGCCCGTTCCAGTTCGTCGCCTATCAGAAGGACGCCGTCGTGCGCTTCAAGGCCAACGAAAACTATTGGGGCGGAAAGCCGAAGATCGACGATCTCGTCTTCGCGATCACGACCGATCCGGCTGTTCGCGCGCAGAAGCTCAAGGCTGGCGAATGCCACCTGATGTCCTATCCTGCTCCGGCAGATATCAAGGGCCTCCAGGCCGATTCCAACCTCAAGGTTGACGAACAGGCTGGCCTCAACGTCGCCTACTTCGCGTACAACACGCTGAAGGCGCCTTATGACAAGCCGGAAGTCCGCAAGGCGCTGAACCAGGCCGTCAACAAGCAGGCCATCGTCGATGCCGTGTTCCAGGGGCAGGGCCAGGTTGCCAAGAACCCGATCCCGCCGACGATGTGGGGCTATAACGACAAGGTCGAGGACGACAAGTATGATCCGGAAGCCGCCAAGAAGGCTCTTGAAGCCGCTGGCGTGAAGGATCTGAAGATGAAGCTGTGGGCGATGCCTGTCAGCCGTCCTTACATGCCGAATGCCCGCCGTACCGCCGAACTCATGCAGTCCGATCTGGCCAAGGTTGGCGTCAACGCCGAAATCGTTTCGATGGAATGGGGCGAATACCTCAAGAAGTCGTCCGACAAGGACCGTGACGGCGCCGTGATCCTCGGCTGGACCGGTGACAATGGCGATCCGGACAACTTCCTCGGCACGCTTCTCGGCTGCGCCGGCGTCGGTTCCAACAACCGCGCCCAGTGGTGCTACAAGCCGTTCGAAGACCTGATCCAGAAGGCCAAGGTCTCGACCAGCCAGGAAGAGCGCACCAAGCTTTACGAAGACGCACAGGTGATCTTCAAGGAACAGGCTCCTTGGAACACCATTGCTCACTCGACGGTCTTCGTGCCGATGTCGGCCAAGGTCACGGGCTTCAAGCAGAGCCCGCTCGGCGACTATCGCTTCGAAGACGTTGATATCTCCGAGTAAAATCTGACAACACGAGCGGCCGGGTGTAGGGTGATCCCCTGCACCCGGTCGGAGTTTTTGTATGTTCCGCTTCATATTGAACAAACTCGTCTATCTGGTTCCGACCTTCATAGGCATCACAATCGTGGCTTTTGCCTTCGTCCGGGTTCTTCCGGGCGATCCCGTGCTGTTGATGGCCGGCGAACGCGGCGTAAGCCCCGAGCGCCATGCCGAACTGATGGCGCAACTGGGCTTCGACCGCCCGATCTGGCAGCAATATCTCGACTATGTCTGGAACCTGCTGCACGGCGATTTCGGTCAGTCCCTGGTGACCAAAAAGCCTGTTCTCGTCGAATTCTTCGCGCTGTTTCCTGCAACTGTCGAGTTGTCGATCTGCGCGATCATCGTGGCTATTCTCCTCGGCATCCCCGCCGGCGTCATCGCGGCTGTCAAGCGCGGCTCATGGTTCGATCAGGGCCTGATGGGCATTTCGCTGGTCGGTTATTCGATGCCGATCTTCTGGTGGGCGCTCCTGCTCATCATCCTGTTCTCAGGCGTGCTGCAATGGACGCCGGTCTCCGGCCGCATCTCGCTGCTCTATTTCTTCCCGCCCGTCACCGGTTTCATGCTGATCGACAGCCTGATGTCGGACCAGAAGGGCGCTTTCGCCTCCGCGGTCTCGCATCTCATCCTGCCGACCATCGTGCTTGCGACCATTCCGCTCGCCGTTATCGCCCGCCAGACGCGCTCTGCGATGCTGGAAGTCCTGGGTGAAGATTATGTGCGTACCGCGCGCGCCAAGGGCCTGCCGGTTCGTCGCGTCGTCGGTCTGCATGCGCTTCGCAATGCGATGATACCCGTTATCACGACGATCGGCCTTCAGGTCGGCGTTCTGATGGCCGGTGCGATCCTCACGGAGACGATCTTCTCATGGCCCGGTATCGGCAAATGGATGCTCGATTCCATTTTCCGTCGCGACTATCCAGTCGTGCAAAGCGGATTGCTGCTGATCGCATTCATCATCATGCTGGTGAATCTGGTCGTCGATCTGCTGTACGGCCTCATCAATCCGCGTATCCGGCACAAGTGAGGGTATAATGACACACTCAGCTATTCAGCCGGAAGCCGTGAACGACGTCGGCAAGATGCGCGCGTTGAGGGATTTCTGGTTCTATTTCAGCGTCAATCGCGGCGCTGTGATCGGTCTTTTCGTATTTCTCGCGATCATTCTGGTCGCAATCCTTGCTCCGCTTATTGCGCCGCATGGCCCTACGGATCAGTTCCGTGAATTCCTAAAGACTCCGCCGTTCTGGGAAGATGGTGGCACGACGCAGTTTCTTCTCGGTACTGACGAAGTTGGGCGGGACATTCTTTCCCGCCTGATCTACGGCGCGCAATATTCGCTGCTTGTCGGCTTCGTCATCGTCATCATTTCGATGTGCCTCGGCATCACGATTGGCCTTATCACCGGCTATTTTGGTGGCGGCGTCGATACGGTGTTCATGCGCATCATGGACGTTATCCTGGCATTCCCGTCGCTGCTGCTGGCGCTGGTTCTGGTGGCGATCCTTGGGCCGGGCCTGATCAATGCCGTTCTGGCGATCACGCTGGTTCTGCTGCCGCACTTCTCGCGTCTCACCCGCGCTGCCGTGATGGCGGAAAAGGAACGCGAATATGTGACCGCGGCCAAGCTTGCCGGTGCAAGCAAGCTGCGCCTCATGTTCAAGACCATTTTGCCGAACTGTCTTGCCCCGCTCGTGGTGCAGGCGACGATGTCGTTCTCCAACGCCATTCTCGACGTTGCGGCTCTGGGCTTTCTGGGCATGGGCGCGCAGCCACCTACACCCGAATGGGGCACGATGCTTGCATCCGCACGTGAGTTTATCACGAGCGCCTGGTGGATCGTTACGTTCCCCGGCCTTGCGATCCTGATTACTGTTCTCGCCATCAATCTGATCGGCGACGGTCTGCGCGATGCGCTTGACCCGAAGCTCAAGAGGAGCTGACCGATGGCGCTGTTAGAAATCAAGAATCTATCGGTTTCTTTCGACACCTCGACCGGTCCCTTCAAGGCGGTCGACGGGATCGACATTACGGTGGACAAGGGCGAAGTGCTGGCGATTGTCGGCGAATCCGGTTCGGGCAAGTCTGTCGGAATGCTCGCCGTCATGGGCCTCCTCCCCAAGTCAGCGACCGTTACCGCAGATGTCATGACCTTCGACGGTCAGGACTTGCAGGCGATGTCCGACAAGGAACGCCGCAAGATCATCGGCCGCGACATTTCGATGATTTTCCAGGAACCGGTCGCAAGCCTCAATCCCTGCTTCACGGTCGGGTATCAGCTTGAGGAAGTGCTGAAGCAGCATATGGGCATGAACGGCTCGGCAAGCCGTGCCCGCGCCATCGAGCTTCTGGAACTCGTCGGCATTCGCGATGCGGCGGAACGCCTGAAAAGCTTTCCGCATCAGATGTCGGGCGGCCAGTGCCAGCGCGTCATGATCGCGATTGCGATTGCGTGCAATCCCAAGCTCCTCATCGCAGACGAACCGACGACGGCTCTCGACGTGACGATCCAGAAGCAGATTCTCGATCTGCTGATGCGGCTTCAGGTGGAGCACGGCATGGGTCTGATCATGATCACCCACGACATGGGTGTGGTTGCCGAAACGGCGGACCGCGTGATCGTGCAGTACAAGGGCCACAAGATGGAGGATGCCGACGTGCTGTCGCTGTTCTCCGCGCCCAAGCATCCTTATACCCGTGCGCTGCTGTCTGCCCTGCCGGAGAATGCGACCGGCGACCGTCTTCCGACGGTGTCCGATTTCGTCTTTGAAAATAATGGTGCGGGAGAAGCGTGATGAGCGAGATTGTTCTCGAGGCGCGCGATATCAAGCGCGATTATCATGTCGGCGGCGGGCTGTTCGGCAAGCCAAAAGTGGTTCATGCCGTCAAGGGCGTAAGCTTCAAGGTCGAGAAGGGCAAGACGCTGGCGATCGTCGGTGAATCGGGTTGCGGCAAGTCCACGCTGGCCCGCATTCTCACCATGATCGATCCACAGACCTCCGGCGAACTGAAGATCGGCGGCAAGGATGTGAACATCGCTCGCGATGGCCTGACGCCCGAAATGCGCCAGAAGGTGCAGATCGTGTTCCAGAACCCCTATGGTTCGCTCAATCCGCGCCAGAAGATCGGCGACGTTCTGGCTGAACCGCTGTTGCTGAACACCAATATGTCTGCGGAAGAGCGCCGCTCCAAGGCCATGCAGATGCTGTTGAAGGTCGGCCTCGGCCGCGAGCACTTCAACCGCTATCCGCATATGTTCTCCGGCGGTCAGCGCCAGCGTATCGCCATTGCGCGCGCGCTGATGCTCAACCCGAAGCTGCTCATTCTGGATGAGCCGGTTTCCGCACTCGACCTTTCGGTGCAGGCACAGGTCCTCAACCTGCTGGCCGATCTGCAGGAAGAGTTCGGCCTTACCTATGTCTTCATCAGCCATGACCTTTCGGTCGTGCGCTATATCGCCGATGAGGTGATGGTGATGTATTTCGGTGAGGTGGTTGAATACGGTTCGCGCGACGACGTGTTCAACAATCCGCAGCACGATTATACGAAGAAGCTCTTCGCCGCGACGCCGCGTGCGGATGTGGATGCCATCAAGGCACGCGTGGAAGCGCGCGCTGCTGCAAGACAGGCCGCCCATAGCTGACACGCATACTGCGCAGCCTGAAATTCGAAAGCCGCACATGAGAATGTGCGGCTTTTTTGTTCACGAAGAGGTTCCGCGCTGCTGATGCCAGGCCAGCGCACGCACAATGTCGTCTGCCGCAATCTTGCCGACCACGGCGCCGTTCTCGACGATGCCGACATCGCCGCTGCTGTCCGCCACGGCATTCATCAGTTCGCGCACCAGCGTTTCGCGCCGTGCGGTAGCCGCAAAAGGACGCGGTGCCGCATTGCGATCGAAAGGCACCATGATGTCTCCGGCGCGAAGCACGCCGAGCGGGTTCATATGCGCAACGAAGTCGGCGACATATGCATCGGCGGGCTGCAGGAGAATTTCCTGCGGCGTGCCGCACTGGACGATACGCCCGCCTTCCATGATGGCGATGCGATTGCCGATCTTCATGGCTTCATCGAGATCGTGGCTGACGAAGACGATGGTCTTTTTCAGGCGCGACTGGAAAGCCAGCAATTCGTCCTGCAACCGCGTGCGGATCAGCGGATCGAGGGCTGAGAAAGGCTCGTCCATCAGCAGGATCGGCGCGCCGGTCGCAAAGGCGCGGGCAAGTCCGACGCGCTGCTGCATGCCGCCGGAAAGCTCCCCGACCTTGCGCTTGGCCCAATCCTGCAAGCCGACGAGTTCGAGCTGGTCGCGGGCCTTGGCGAGACGCTCTTCCTTGCCCATCCCTGAAATTTCCAGTCCGAAGGCGACGTTTTCCTCGACCGTGCGCCATGGCAGCAGGCCGAACTGCTGGAACACCATGGAAACCAGCTCGGTGCGCAGATGGCGGAGTGTCGCCCGGTCAGCCTTGCCGACATCGATGGCACGGTCGCCTTCACGAACGAGAACGCGGCCGCGTGAAATCGGATTAAGCCGGTTGATTGCGCGAAGAAGGGTCGATTTGCCCGAGCCGGACAGCCCCATGAGAACGAGGATTTCGCCTTCCTCGATGTTGAGCGTGCAATTGTGGACGCCCAGGACGAGATTGGTTTCCGCCTGAATCTGCGAGCGGGTTGCGCCGCGATCCGCCAGCGCCAGCGCGTCGCCGACATTGCTGCCGAAAATGATGCAGACGTCTTCGAGTGCGATGATGGTCATCCGCTTGTTCCTATTTCTCGTTCCCAGCGCGGAAGATGCGATCAAGTATGATTGCAACCACGACGATGATAAAACCTGCTTCGAAGCCGAGAGAAATGTTTACGGAGTTCAGCCCGCGCACCACCGGCACGCCCAGGCCGTCGGCGCCGACAAGCGCGGCGATGACCACCATCGACAGCGAAAGCATGATCGTCTGGGTCAGGCCCGCGAGGATTTGCGGCATCGCATAGGGCAGTTCGACCTTCCAGAGAAGTTGCGAGCGTGACGCGCCAAAGGCTTCACCCGCCTCGATGAGCGAGGACGGTGTGGAGGAAATGCCGAGCTGCGTCAGGCGGATGGGGGCGGGGATCACGAAGATGACGGTGGCAAGCAGGCCCGGCACCATGCCGATGCCGAAGAAAACAATCGCCGGGATCAGGTAGACGAATGTCGGCAAGGTCTGCATCAGGTCGAGAACCGGACGCATCGCGGCGTAAAGTGCCGGACGATGGGCCGCAGCAATGCCGAGCGGCACGCCGATCGCCATGCAGACAAAACACGATGACAGGACGAGCGTCAGCGTCTTGAGGGTTGGTTCCCAATAGCCCTGATTGATGATGAAGAGGAAACCCAGAACGGTGAGCAGGACGACTGAGATACGACGCTGGATCAGCCAGGCAATGATTGCGAAGATGGCGATCAGAAGCAGTGGATGCGGCAGTTGCAAGAGATACAACAAGCCGTCAATCAGGCCCTGCATGATCGCCGCCAAAGTGTCGAAGAAAAGCCCCAGATGGGTCGTCAGCCAGTCCACCACAGATTTGGCGGTTGGTCCGACAGGAATCTTGTAGTCCGTCAGCCAGTTCAACGATCAAGTCTCCTGCTGCGTGCTTGTGATGAAGGTGCTGGAATGTGCCGGGCCGCGTTTGTCGCAGCCCGGCGGCATAGGAGAATCAAAGGCCGAGCGCCGCCTTGACGGCCGGCAGGCCTTCCTTGCCGTCGACGGTCGTCACGCCTGCGAGCCACTGGTCGAGAACGCCGGGATTGGCCTTGAGCCAGTCCTGTGCGGCTTTCGACGGTTCCTGGCCGTCATCGAGAATCTTGCCCATGATCTCGTTTTCGATATCGAGCTTGAATTCCAGATTGGTGAGGAACTTGCCGACGTTCGGGCATTCCTGCGTGTAGCCGGTGCGCACATTGGTTTCGACCTTGGCGCCGCCGAGATTGGGGCCGAAGAAATCGTCGCCGCCGGTGAGGTAGGCGATTTCGAAACGCTTGTTCATGGGATGCGGCTCCCATGCCAGGAACACGACCGGGTCCTTGCTCTTGATGCTGCGCGCGACCTGCGCCAGCATTCCCTGCTCGGAGGATTCCGCCAGTTCGAACGACTTGAGACCGAAGGCGTCCTTGTTGATCATGTCGAGGATCAGGCGGTTGCCGTCATTGCCCGGTTCGATGCCATAGATCTTGCCGCCCAGCTTGTCCTTGAACTTTGCAATGTCCTTGAAGTCCTTGAGGCCTTCGTCATAGGCGTATTTAGGTACGGCAAGCGTATATTTCGCGCCCGTCAGATTGGTGCGCAGCGTCTCGACGGTCTTGTCGTCCAGATAGGGCTGGAGGTCGGCGCTCATGGACGGGTTCCAGTAGCCGAGGAAGACGTCGATGTCCTTCTTGCTCAGCGACGCATAGGTCACCGGCACGGAGAGAACCTTGATGTCGGTCTTGTAGCCGAGACCTTTGAGGATTTCCGTCGCCACCGCCGTCGTGGAGGTGATGTCGGTCCAGCCGACATCCGAGAAGCGGACGGTCGAGCAGCTTTCGGGTTCGGCGGCGACGGCGTTTGCAGGGGCGCTCAGCATTGCCGTTCCCGTGGCAAGCCCACCCAAGGCAAGCGTAAGCATAAGGGTCGATACGGACTTCATTGTTCTCTCCATTTACCGGGCCGTTTTTACGGATTGATTGTTTTTCCGGTTCCAGCTTTAGCAAACACCAAAGATTTCGCCATTCAAGTACCATAGCGGCGAAAATGTTCTTGATTGCGACGTTGACCGCAGTTTCCGGCGAAAAACCGTTTCGCACCTGATTTGAAACCGCCTTGAAGCTGTTTGTCGCTCATCATTTTCCGGAACCGTCGGCCAGGGGAGGCGGGCAGGATTGCCACGCACTTGGCCGAAGCGGGTTGGCGCCATGTTACGGATCGGCTCCCGGGATTCAACCCTGTCAGCGGAAAATGACGGATAAAATCAGTTGGATGAGCGTTCGAGTGGATTGAATTTGACGTTTGATATCCGTCCGATATAAATCTCGTTTCAATCGTCAAATTCGAAAAATCCACGCGATTCATAAAGTTGCCAGTGGTCTGATTCCGACATTTGCTCAGCGCTCATATCCGCGGGACGCAAATGTCGGAATCAGACCATTGGGTTGTCGAAAAGATGAGCACACTCTATTTGAGAACCAGTGGCTTTTTCAGGCTTGGCTGCTTGCGAACGGGACTTGCGATGCATAGGTCCGCGTGCGGGTGCAGACGCGGTGCGAAGCCCCGGTTTATGGGGCAAAAGGAAGGATATTTTACAGTGTGGAATGCAGTAAAGGGCGTTTTTTCCTTCCTCGGACGTTTCATCGCGGCGCTTGCCCGCCTGATTGCCATTCCGCTTGGCGGTTTGTGGCGGCTTTTCCTGCGGCTCGGAATTTTGTGGAAAGTTGTGAGCGCGGTCCTCGTGATCGGTCTTGGCGGGCTTTACCTCTATTTCATCTGGCAGACTCAAGCCTGGACGAATTTCGATCCCGACTATCCGGCCAAGTACAGCTATCAGAATGCGACGACGCCCGGCGAAGAGGTGAAAGCGGAGGCCGCGCCAGCCGAGGTTCCGTCCACTGCCGCACCGGCAGAACAGCCCGCTACCGCGCCATCAACCGGCCAGAACAGCGATGCCGCAACGGCGAATCAACCGGTTCAGGCGGCGCAATTGCCGTCGTCGGCGCGCAAATGTTCGCGTTCGGCCATTGCCGAAGTTGCTGCCGATCTCACCGATTTCAACGTCAACCAGAATGCATGGATTTCTTCCATGCTGCTCTACAAGCTCGGCTTTTTCGGGCTGGATTGGGACCGCACACCGTTCCTCGACAACAAGGCTTCGTTCCAGCGGGGCATCAATGCAGCCGTGCGCCGCACGGCGATTGAACTCGTTGACAATATCGGACGCCTCAGAGGCACATCGCAGATTGATGGCGATCTGCAAAAGGCGCGCGGCAATCTGCAATTTGCCGAAGATTCCTGGTATTTCGGCCTGAGCCCCTTTGGCCCTAAAACGCCGACGCCGAGCTATTACCGTTCGGCGATCAAGGATCTGCGTGCCTTCAACGGGCGGCTGGAAAACTGTCAGGCAACATTCGATGCGCGCGCCGACAATCTGATCCAGTTCGTTGACCGTATCGCGAGCGACCTCGGTTCGACTTCGGCCATCCTCAAGGACCGTGCCGAGAACTACCATGCCGGCTGGTTCGACACGCGCGCGGATGATCGTTTCTGGTTCGCTTATGGCCAGCTTTATGCCTATTACGGCCTGCTGCGTGCAGCACATTCGGATTTCCGGGGCGTTCTGGCCGAAAAGCACCTCGACGGTGTGTGGGACGAGATGGAAAAGCAGATGCGCGCCGCGCTCGACATGCAGCCTTTCATCGTTTCCAACGGCAGCCCCGATGCCTGGTTCACGCCGTCGCATCTGACCACGATGGGCTTCTACATCCTGCGTGTCCGTTCGAATCTGGTCGATGTGAAGCAGGTTCTGGAGCGCTGACGGGCAATGGAACTGCCAGCTTCCTTGCGACAGGCGGTGGATGCTGCGCTTGAGGGCGTGGCTCTGGCCGACCTGAAGCGCGCATCCGAAATGCTTTCGCGCCGTTACCGGGCCGAGACGCGCGACGGGCGGATGCATATTTCCGACGATCTTGCCGCGAAAGCCTATCTGGCGGCGCGCCTGCCTGCGACCTATGCGGCGGTTCGCGCCAGTATGGACAGTGCAGCCGAGGTCTGTCCCGATTTCGCGCCGCAATCCATGCTGGATGTGGGGGCAGGGCCGGGAACGGCCCTTTGGGCGGCCAGGCAGTGCTGGCCCATGCTTCAATCGGCAACGATGATCGAGGCAAGCCCTGCAATCCGTGCAGTGGGAAGCGGCCTTTCGCAAAATAGCGGATTGCCCGATCTCGATTGGCGGGCAGGGGATGTGGTGCGGGAAAAGCTCGATTTTCCCCACGCCGATCTCGTGACCATTGCCTATGTGCTGGACGAGCTTGCGCCTGAAAAGCGGCAGACGCTGATCTCGCGCCTGTGGGCAGCGGCAACGCAGATGCTGGTTATCGTGGAGCCGGGTACACCGGCGGGCTGGCAGCGCATTCTCGATGCGCGCCACACGCTCATCGCCGAAGGCGCAATCATTGCGGCGCCCTGTCCGCACCAGCTCGATTGCCCGCTGGCCGCGCCTGACTGGTGCCATTTCTCGCGCCGGGTTGCGCGCTCACGCATTCATCGTCTGACCAAGGACGCGGAAGTGCCGTGGGAGGATGAGAAATTCATCTATCTTGCTGCGGTGCGCGAGACGGTCAATGATGTGAAGGCGCGAGTGATCGCGCCGACCCGGGTTGGCGGCGGCAAGGTTTCGGTTAAACTGTGCAAGGATGACGGCAGGGCCGAAGAACGTCTCCTGACCAAGCGCGAGGGTGATCTGTTCCGTTGGGCGCGCCGCGCCGACTGGGGCGATGCTTTGATTGAAGAGTGAGCCGGAACCAAAACGATGAAGATCAGTCTGGTCCAGTTACGTCTGCTTGAAGCTGTTGCGGAAACCGGCAGCGTCGGCGCCGCCGCGCGCCGCCTGCGCCTGACGCAATCGGGCGCAAGTCAGGCGATTGCGACACTGGAAAAGATACTCGGGGTCGAAGTGCTGGCGCGTAAGCGCGACGGGGCTGCGCTGACGGCGTTCGGACAATCGATCCTTGCCGACGCCAAGGCGGCGCTTCAGGCCATCGACCGGATAGAGGTGCAGGCACGGTGCCGTGCTTCGGGCGCGCCTGAACGGCTGCGCGTTGCGGCAATCCCGAGCCAGCTCCAATATGTCCTGCCCGGTCTGCGAAAGACGTTTCAGCGGCTTTATCCCGGCATCGAGTTCAGCGCTTTCGAGGGTGGGCACGATGATGTCAGCCTGTGGGTGCGGGACGGCATTGCTGATCTCGGCATCACCTCGCTGCCCACGCCTGAGCTTGAGGCTCGCGAGGTTGGCCGCGAAGAACTGGTCGTGGTGGGCAGGCGGGACGATCCCTTCATGCGCAACGACACCGTTGCCGCGGAGGAACTGCGCAACCGCCAGCTGATCGCGGCTGCGGGCTGCGAAATGATCATCGACCGGATTATCCATGGCGATGGCGAAACGCGCAGCGAGCAGGTGCGCACGCGGGACGTCGCCACGGTGCTGGAAATGGTACGGCATGGCATCGGCACCACGCTTCTGTCGGAAATCAGCCTGCCGGACGCCGATCTGCATGGATTGCGCGCGCGCCGCCTCAATCCGGCGACTTTCCGCACTGTCTATATCGTCTTTCGAGCCGACAGCCCGGTCAAGCATCTGATCGACCGGTTCTGCGATGTGGCCCTGCAAGCCAGAAGCCGGGCGGCATAAGAAATTCTAATATCTCATATCTCGCTTATCCGTGGCGCTCGTCGCGGCCAGGAATGCAATAGTCCGGCGCTATTCCTTTTTCCTGCTGCGAGTGAAAATGACGGCCATCACCGACACCCATCCGACGACTTCGACTTCCAATACCATACGCGGTCTGGCCTGGGGGCTGTCCGGGGTGCTGGTGTGGTCCGGTTCCTTCGTCCTGACCCGGTTCGGGTTCAAGACCGCCTTGACGCCATTCGACATCATTGCCCTGCGCTTCGGCGTGGCAGGGCTGGTGCTGTTGCCGGTCGTTCTGATGAAAGGGTTCGGTCTTCGCCAGCTTGGCCCGCTCGGCTTCGTGCTTCTGGCTTCCGGCGCAGGCGTTCCCTATGCGCTGCTGACCACCTGCGGCCTGCAATATGCCCCGGCGTCCCATGCGGCGGCGCTCATTCCGGGGCTGATGACGGCGATGGTCGCCATTATGGGAATGGCGCTTCTGAAGGAACATCTTGCACCATCGCGGTGGTCCGGGGTCGTGCTGATCGTGATCGGGGCCATGCTGATCGCCGGTCTGTCGCAACTGGGCGGGCCGGAAATGCTCGGGCACCTGTTCTTTTTCGTCGCGGCACTGGTTTGGGCGATCTATGTCATGGTGTTTCGCAAGAAAGGGATAGACGGGCTGCACGCGACCGCCATCGCCGCCGTCACCTCGGCAATCGTCTATCTGCCGATCTACATGATCTTCCTGCCCAAGGGGATGGACGCGACACCCTGGGGCGATATTGCCCTGCAGGGGTTTTATCAGGGCGTCCTGACCTCGGCCTTCGGCGTATTCGCCTTCAACCGTGCCGTTGTCCTGCTGGGAACGGCTGCGGGGGCAGCGCTATCGGCGCTGATCCCCGTCATTACTCTGGTTCTGGCGCTTGTCCTGCTTGGCGAAGTGCCGGGCTGGACCGACACGCTCGCCGCCTTCCTGATCAGCCTCGGCGTGCTGGCCCTGAACAGGAAGGGCAAGAAACCTGCCGCCTCATGATGCCTGCAAGGCGGGCCTTGCGGCAGGGCGGTTGATGATGAAGACCATGGCAGCGGCGGCAAAGCACATGGCGCCGGCAAGGATCAGGGCTGGGGTGTAGCTGTCATAGTCGGTGCGCACGAGCCCCGCGAAGGCGGCTGCGGCCGCTGCACCGATCTGATGGCCGGTGAACACCCAGCCAAAGACCAGCCCGGCCTTTTCCGGGCCGAAACGTTCGGCGGCAAGCTTGACCGTCGGCGGCACGGTCGCCACCCAGTCCAGCCCGTAGAAGACGGCGAACAGTGCCAGTTCGTAGACGGTGAAGTCGGTAAAGGTCAGGTAGATCAGCGACAGGCCGCGCAGCGCATAGAACCAGAACAGAAGCCAGCGATTGTCGAACCGGTCGGAGAGCCAGCCGGACATGATCGTGCCGATGAGGTCGAAGGCGCCGATCACGGCAAGGATGCCCGCAGCCCCCACCGGAGCGATGCCAAAATCGCCGCAAAGCGTGATCCAGTGCGTCTGGATCAGGCCGTTGGTGGAAAAGCCGCAGACGAAGAAGGTCAAAAACAGGACCCAGAAGGTCGCGGTCGACGATGCTTCGCGCAAGGTGACGAGGGGCGAGGCCAGCATGGCGCCGAAGCTCTTGCGGGGTTCAGGCGCTGGCAGCGGCGCGGTGCGGCCGAACGGTTTCAGGCCGATATCCGCCGGGTGGTCCCGCATCAGGGCGAGAACCAGCACAAGGGCCGCAACAAGGAAACAGATGACGATGGTGAGCGATGTGCGCCAGCCGATCGTCTGGCTGACGCTGGCAAGGATCGGCATGAAGACCAGCTGGCCGGTGGCGTTGCTGGCGGTCATGAGGCCGACGACGAGGCCGCGCCGCTTTTCGAACCAGCGGGCCGCGACGGTTGCGCCAAGCACAAGCGCGGTCATGCCGGTGCCGAGGCCGATCACGATGCCCCAGAGCCCTACCATCTGCCATTCCTCGGTCATGAAAATGGAGCCGACAAGCCCCAGCGAAATCATGATGAGAGCGGCGGCAACCACGCGGCGCAGTCCGAACTGGTTCATGAAGGCAGCGGCGAATGGCCCCATGAGGCCGAAAAGAACGAGGCGAAGCGCCATTGCGAAGGAGATATTCGCGTTGGTCCAGCCGAATTCACGCTGGAGCGGTTCGATCAATATGCCCGCTGATCCCATGGCGGCAGCCGTCGCCAGCATGGTCAGGAAGGTAATGGCGGCGACGATCCATCCGTAATGGATGTTTCTCTGGGCGAGAAAGCTGGCAAGGCGGGCAGAAATCATCTTTGGCGCTTTCGGGTTCAAGCTGGCTCTCGACCAGCCTTGCGTTTGATGGCGAAGCCATTCGCCCTGATCTTTGGATTCCACGCATCGTGCTTTGCGAAAATCGTCACCGATTTCGGGCCGATGCTGTAGCGGGCGCATGGCTTCAGGTCATTGTTTTCAGTCAAAGGCGTTTGGTTTTCAGTCAAAAGGCGTCTGGCTTAGCCGAGCGCGCGGAGCAGATGCTGCAATTGCTCCACGCCGTCCTCTCCCAGCCGGGTTTCGATTTCCTCCTGCGCCTGATCCCAGAGCGGGCCGCCGCGCTCAACCAGATCGCGGCCATCAGCCGTGAGCGTGACGCTGGTCTCGCGATGGTCGTCGCTGGCGGCGGGCTCGATCAGGCCCATTCGCTGCAGAACCTTCACATTGCGGCCCATGGTCGAGCGGTCCAGTTCCGACAGATGGGCGAGTTCCGTCACCGAGATGGAGCCCGCGCGCCGGATTTTCCGCAGCGTGCTGAACTGGGCGACATTGATGCCAAGCGGAGCCAGCGCGTTGTCGTAAACGCTCGACGTCTTGCGGGCTGCCTGGCGCAGAAGAATGCAGAAACACGGATGTGACATATTGCGGGTATATACCCGTAAATAATTGCGCGCAAGGTCGAAGTGCGGAACAGGGAATTCGTTGCTGCCCATGCTGCTGACAGCAACGACGTGTTCAGGAAGGGCTTGTCGCCTGCTCAGACGGCGATATAGGCGGTTTCCTTCACTTCCTCCATCACGGCATAGGTGTGCGATTCCCGCACGCCGGGGAGGGAAAGAAGCGCTTCCGAAAGGAAACGCCGGTAGTGATCCATGTCGGATACGCGGGCCTTGACGAGATAGTCGAAGCCACCCGCAACCATGTGGCATTCCAGGATGTCCGGATTGTTGCGGGTGAAGGTCGAGAAGGTTTCAAAGACTTCCGGCGTGGTGCGGTCGAGCTTGATCTCGATGAAGACCAGCATGGCCCGGTCGAGCATCTTGGGCGAAAGCCGCGCCGAATAGCCTAGAATATACCCTTCGCGGGTCAGTCGCTTGACGCGTTCGGCGGTGGCCGTCTGCGAGAGATTTATGCGATCAGCCAGTTCGGTATTGGTCAGGCGTCCATTCTCCTGAAGGGCGCGCAAAATACTCCTGTCCATCGCATCGAGATTCTTCATCAGTTGTCCCCAATGGCCGTTTATGTGTGACGGCTCTATTCTTGATTTTTGCATATGTGTTTGAGTTGCCACGGAAATGAATCCGAAATCGATCCCCGACGCAAGACGAAACTTGTTGGGTGGTCCTACAAATTTTCGAACTGTTTCGATGAATTGGCCTCAAATGTAAGCATACGTGCAAATAACAATCACAGGTTGCATAATAATCGCGGCCTGTGATAAGGATAAATGTGCATACTGAAAGTCATATTGCACCTGGAAATTTTGGCATGGGGTAAGGGGGGCCGGATTGGGGGAATCGTTGCTTTCCTTCCGTCCCGTTCATCCCCGGTTCTGAGGAAGTCCGGACAGCCCCAAACTGTCCGGCTTTCTTTGTGGTGATTGCTGAACGTGGCGAAGGCCCTGTCGGCGGCGAGCTGGACGGCGCTTTGCGGCCCGGATTGCGCGCCCGAATTTTCCGGTTGCAAGGAAACGGATTGAACGCTAACAGTAGCTCCATGAACATTTCGCGCAATATCGTCATCAACGGTTGGTGGTGGGCCCGCTAAAAGCGGCCACGCAGGCGTTTGTGCATTTGCGTTCAGGAAACAGGCCGCTGGGATTATCCGGGCGGCCTTTTTGTTTGGCTGTTTGTATAAGACCGGCGGGAGAAACCGGTTTCCGGGAATGTTTGGGAACAGTTGGAGCATGTCCCCGGAAGCGGGAGCCGTTTTTGGGATCGTGACATGCGTCAAAAACAAATAGATAGAGCATTTTAAACCGGAAATGCTCTCGTTTTGGGATAGCCGATCATGAATGCGAAGATTGCGGATAGCGAGATATTCCAGCACGAGACGGCGGGCGGCATCGTCGTCGAGCGCGTGCGCCACCTCACAGCCTATAAGGGCGCGATCGAGACCTATATCGATGCGCTGAACGAACGGCGCGGTGCGGTGTTCTCGTCCAACTACGAATATCCGGGCCGCTATACGCGATGGGATACGGCCATCGTCGATCCTCCGGTGGTCATCACCTCGCGCGCCCGCACCATGCGCATCGAAGCGCTGAATGCCCGCGGCGTCATTCTGCTTCGTCCCATTCTGAACACGGTAAAGGCGCTGGCCGAAGTGACGGTCGACAAGGCGGAAGAAAACCGCATCGAGCTGAACATTGCCGAGCCGAGCGGCACCTTTACCGAGGAAGAGCGCTCGCGCATGCCTTCGGTCTTCACGGTCCTGCGCGCCATTGTCGGCCTGTTCTTCTCCGAGGAAGACGCCAATCTCGGTCTTTACGGCGCCTTCGGTTACGATCTGGCGTTCCAGTTCGATCCGATCCAGTACAAGCTGAAGCGCCCCGACGATCAGCGCGATCTGGTGCTGTTCATCCCGGACGAAATCTTCGTGGCCGATCATTATGCGGCACGCGCCTGGGTGGATCGTTACGAATTCACCTGCGGCGGTTCTTCCACGCACGGCCTCGCACGTGCGACGCCTGCACGCGCCTTCAAGCCATCGGACGCCAAGCTTGCGCGTGGCGACCACAATCCGGGCGAATATGCGAAACTGGTCGAGCGCGCCAAGGAGAGCTTCAAGCGCGGCGACCTGTTTGAAGTGGTCCCGGGGCAGACCTTCTACGAGCGCTGCCACACTGCGCCATCGGAGATTTTCCGCCGGTTGAAGACGATCAACCCGTCGCCCTATTCCTTCTTCATCAATCTGGGCGAGAATGAATATCTGGTCGGCGCGTCGCCGGAAATGTTCGTGCGGGTGAACGGCAGGCGTATCGAAACCTGCCCGATTTCAGGCACGATCAAGCGCGGCGAAGACGCGATTTCGGATTCGGAACAAATCCTGAAACTGCTGAACTCCAAGAAGGACGAGTCCGAGCTGACCATGTGCTCGGATGTGGATCGCAACGACAAGAGCCGCGTCTGCGAGCCGGGATCGGTGCGCGTCATCGGCCGTCGCCAGATCGAGATGTATTCACGCCTGATCCACACGGTCGATCACATCGAAGGACGGCTTCGCGACGGCATGGATGCCTTTGACGGTTTCCTCAGCCATGCATGGGCCGTGACCGTGACCGGCGCGCCGAAGCTGTGGGCGATGCGCTTTCTGGAGGAAAACGAACGCAGCCCGCGCGCTTGGTATGGCGGCGCGATTGGCATGATGCACTTCAACGGCGACATGAATACCGGGCTGACGCTGCGCACCATCCGCGTGAAGGATGGCGTGGCTGAAATCCGCGCTGGTGCAACGCTTCTGTTCGATTCCAATCCGGAAGAGGAAGAGGCCGAAACCGAATTGAAGGCTTCGGCCATGATCGCTGCGGTGCGCGAGGCGCAGAAGAGCAATCATGTCACCGAGGAGCGCGTAGCGGCGAAGGTGGGAGAGGGCATCTCCATTCTGCTCGTGGATCACGAGGATTCCTTCGTGCATACGCTCGCCAACTATTTCCGCCAGACGGGAGCGACGGTTTCCACCGTGCGCTCGCCGGTGGCGGAAGAGGTGTTCGACAGGATCAAGCCGGACCTGGTGGTTCTTTCGCCCGGACCGGGCACGCCGCAGGACTTCGATTGCAAGGCCACCATCACCAAGGCGCGCAAGCGCGAACTGCCGATCTTCGGTGTCTGCCTTGGTTTGCAGGCGCTCGCCGAAGCCTATGGCGGCACGCTGCGCCAGTTGCGCATTCCGATGCACGGCAAGCCGTCGCGCATCCGCGTGTCGAAGCCGGAGCGGATATTCTCGGGCCTGCCGAAGGAGGTGACGGTTGGGCGCTATCATTCGATCTTCGCCGATCCGGAGCGTCTGCCGGATGATTTTCTGGTGACGGCGGAAACGGAAGATGGTGTCATCATGGCATTCGAGCACAAGCACGAACCGGTTGCCGCCGTTCAGTTCCATCCGGAATCGATCATGACGCTTGGCCACAATGCCGGAATGCGCATGATCGAGAATGTGGTGACGCATCTGGCAGGCAAGAACAAGGCGCGCCGCACCAACTACTGACCGAACGCTTCGCGTCGTGATTTCAAGCCAGCCGCGACCCGCGCCGCGGCTGGTTTTTTTATGACCTGCCGGCGCTTACCCATTGCCTGCTCTGGCAACTCATTTGCAACTGTAATGCCTTGCATTTGCAGGAGAAAATTAAATGCGGGAACTGAAAAAACAGGGTACGAAGTTTTGCTTTTCTGGGGTATAGAGCGGCGGTGAATTGCTGCCGCATATGCCAGATGCGTTGTGGATGTGTCCCGCGCGCTGGCGCGCATCCGAAAAGTGTGAAACGGTTTCGGATAAGATGTGCGGTTCATGACAAGCCGTTGGAGCGCCGGTCTGTTTCAACCGGATCGAACCGCGCTCCAAGAGTTTTTATAGTCGCATTATCCTACGCAAAGCCGCTTCGCACTTTTGCTGGAAATGCTCTGGATCAAGATAATCAAAGGTTCATCATGGACGCGAGTGCAAAGGTTCGGCGGCTTGCCGCTTGGTCTATCCCCATTGCTTTCGGTGTGATGGGCCTGAAATATCTGGCCTATGCGCTGACCGGTTCCGTGGCGCTTTATTCGGATGCACTGGAATCCATCGTCAATGTGATTGCGGCGGTCGGCGCATGGTGGGCAATCCGCATGAGCTACAAGCCAGCGGATGGCAATCACCCTTTCGGGCATCACAAGGCCGAATATATTTCGGCTGTCGTGGAAGGCGTCCTGATCACGGTCGCCGCGCTCCTGATCTTCCGCGAGGCGTGGTTTGCGCTGGAAACCCCGCGCAAGCTCGATGAACCCTGGCTGGGCCTTGCCATCAACACTGCTGCGGCCGTCATAAACGGCCTGTGGGCGACCTTGCTGATTCGCACCGGCCGCAAGTTCCGCTCGCCCGCGCTGGAAGCCGACGGCAAGCACATCATGACCGATGTTTTCACCTCGGCTGGCGTTCTGGTCGGCCTTGTCGGTGCGGTGGTGACGGGCTGGGCCATACTCGATCCGCTGCTTGCCATACTGGTCGCCATAAACATTCTCTGGCAGGGCTGGCATGTCATCAATTCCTCGGTGCAGGGGCTGATGGATATTGCCGTCGAACCGACCGAGGAAATGCGCATCCGCGACGTGATTTCAGCCAATGCGGGGGGCGCCATCGAAGTTCACGACCTCAAGACGCGCATTGCCGGCCGGGTCACCTTCATCGAGTTTCACCTGGTCGTTGCCGCCGATATGAGCGTCGGCGATGCCCATGTGATTTGCGACCGTATCGAAGATGCCCTGAAGAAGGAGATCGACAGCGCGCGCGTGGTGATCCATGTGGAGCCGGAGGACGAGGCAAAGCTGCCGCCGGGAACCAGCGCTGTGCCATTTGCCTGACTGAAATACTGTCTTGCATGGCGGATAGTGCGCGTGTAAAAGCTTTCCCCATGACGATCAAAAACGCAACATCCATGGAACATTCCGCAGCGGCCTTCGGCGCGCGCGTTGATGTTTGCGTTCTAAACTCGCTTCTTACCCTCGGCCTTAGCGGCGATCGCCGGGCTCGCTGAAAGGAGCGTCCGGCGGTCGATCCCCGGTCGCAGGCCTGTGCTCCTTTCCAGAAAACCCTTATAATTGATCAGTATTATCCGCGCTTGACGGCTTGAATCCGTCGACAGCCGGGAGGAAACGAACATGAATCAATCCGTCACCACGCCGCAATCGAAGTCCGTCTCCGAGCGCAAAGGCATGCCGATTGCAGGCAGCAAATATTCACCTTTCCCGGTTCCGCAGCTCGATGACCGCACCTGGCCGTCCAGACGCATCGAAAAGGCCCCGATCTGGTGTTCGGTCGACCTGCGCGACGGCAATCAGGCATTGATCGACCCGATGGGCCACGACCGCAAGGAGCGCATGTTCCGCCTGCTGGTCGATATGGGTTTTCCGGAAATCGAAATCGGCTTTCCGTCCGCTTCGCAGACGGATTTCGACTTCTGCCGTTGGGCCATTGAGCATGGCAATGTGCCGGACGAAGTGGAGTTGCAGGTGCTGGTTCAGTGCCGTCCCGAACTGATCACGCGCACTTTCGAGGCGCTGGAAGGCGCGAAGTCGCCGATCATCCATTTCTACAATTCCACCAGTGAATTGCAGCGCCGCGTGGTCTTCGCCAAGGATGTCGGCGGTATCAAGCAGATCGCGACCGACGCCGCCAAGATGATCATGGACATGGCTGCCAAGGCAGCCAATTCTACAGATGGCGGCTATCGCTTCCAGTATTCGCCGGAAAGCTTCACCGGCACCGAACTGGATGTGGCGCTGGAAATCTGCAATGCCGTCATCGAGATCGTGAAGCCGACGGCGGACAACAAGCTGATCGTCAATCTGCCCTCGACGGTCGAGATGAACACGCCGAACGTCTATGCCGATCAGATCGAATGGATGTGCCGCAATCTCGACAATCGCGAGAACCTGATCGTCTCGCTGCACCCGCATAATGATCGCGGCACGGGCATCGCCGCCACTGAACTCGGCCTGATGGCGGGCGCCGACCGCGTTGAAGGTACGCTGTTCGGCAATGGCGAACGCACCGGCAATGTGGATGTGGTGACGCTGGCGCTCAACATGTACACGCAGGGCGTGGACCCGGAACTGGACTGCACCGACATCAACCGGATGAAGGAAGTCTATGAATATTCGAACCAGTTGAAGATCGCCGAGCGCCACCCTTATGTCGGCGAACTGGTCTATACGGCTTTCTCAGGCTCGCATCAGGATGCGATCAACAAGGGCATGAAGGCGCGCCGTTCGGCGAATTCGCCTATCTGGGAAGTGCCTTATCTGCCGATCGATCCGCAGGATGTGGGCCGCTCCTACGAAGCCATCATCCGCATCAATTCGCAGTCGGGCAAGGGCGGCATCGCCTATATCCTGCAAGCGGATTACGGCCTGAACCTGCCGCGCAACCTGCAGGTCGAATTCCGCGAGATCATCCAGAACATTACCGATGAAGAAGGCAAGGAACTGCCGTCGAAGCGCATTCACGACGAGTTCCAGAAGCTCTACGTGACGCAGCCCGGCGCACGCATCAAGTTCGTGGATCATCACACCATGCCCGATCCCGAGCAGAAGGGCCGTCGCATTCTCACCGCCGAAATCACCGATAACGGCGTGACCAGGAATATCGAGGGCAAGGGAACCGGCCCGATCGACGGTTTTGTCGATGCGCTGTCCAAATATCTCGGCGTAAAGATGTCGGTCGTCGACTATTCCGAACATTCGCTACAGCAGGGTTCGGACGCTTCGGCCATTTCCTACGTCGAAATGGCTCATCCGGGCGGCAAGCTGTTCGGCGCCGGTATCAACGACAATATCGTCAGTGCTTCACTGGAAGCAATCGTCTCGGCGGCCAACCGGGTGATTGGTCGTTAAGCCAAAACACATAGATTAGAGCGCCGGTCTGATTCAGATGGGCGCTCTATCTCCTTGTTTCGACGCGCATCTTTTCCGATCGAAGCAGGATCAGAAATCAATCCGTGGACTGATTTCCCTGCGTAGGCGTTTCAGACTTTTCGGGATGCGCTCCAAAACGGCGCTAAGGCGCCGTTTTGTTTTGAAATCAATAAAGAACACGCTCGTTGAGCTTCGTTATTTTCTCGCTGGCGTCGGAAACGCCATGTTCTTCCATGAGGCAGGACCAGCCGCCCTCAGGCCGCCTGTCGATGCCGAATATGTTGTAGCGGGCGGCGGGTTTGTGACCGCCGAAGTTCTGGCTTGCAGACGGCACGCTGACCACGGGGACCTTGCCGTTCGGCCCGTCTATCTCGTAATGCGTGACAAGATGCGTGTGGCCGTGGAGAACCAGCTCCGCACCATGCTTGCGTATGATCTTCTGGAAACGGCGGATGCCGTAAAGGCGTTTGTGCGCGGGCGTCGCGCCATGGATCGGCGGGTGATGGATCATCACGATGCGAAAGAGCCCGCGTGCACCGGCTTCGTCCAGCATCGCCGCCAGACGCTTGCCTTGCGCAGAGCGGAAATCGCCGCTTGCCATGAAAGGGGCTGTCGCACGCGCCGAGGAAACACCGATCAGCGCCACGGGGCCGCGCACGCGCATATAGGGAAATTGCGGGCGGTTGCCACTGTTGTCGATGCCGTCGCCGCGCATCCACGGTTCCCATTTCCGGCATGACTTGTCGAGCGCGCCGGGAACATAGGCGTCATGATTTCCGGGGACGACCGAGACATCGTTCGGGTTGCCAAGTCTGGTGAGCCAGTCATGGGCAATATCGATTTCGAGATTGAGCGCCAGATTGACGAGATCGCCCGTCACCGCGATATGATCCGGGGATTGCGCCTGCATGTCGGCAATGAGACTGTCGAGTACGGTTCCGTGCATCGCATTTTTGCGATTGCGCAGCCAGTTTATGTAACCGGTAATGCGCTTCGATGCCAATTCGCGGTATCGCACGCGCGGCAGCGGTGAAAGGTGAATATCGGATATGTGGGCGAGACGGAACATAAGGCCCCGTTTACTGGATAATGTTTAAAATCAAAACCTGTTTAGCGACTTTTTGTTGATGACATTGATGCATTAATACGAAGTAGATTGCTTCGCGGAGAGACGGCATGCGCTTTCGACATTTTATATTTCATACATATTTTTTATTAAGACGCCCAATGACATTAGGAGTAAGGGCCATTGTTTTCGATGAAAAAAAGAATTCGGTTTTCCTGGTAAAACATACCTATGTGCCCGGATGGCAGTTGCCGGGCGGAGGCGTCGAGCGCGGCGAGACTTTTATCGAGACGCTGGAAAAGGAACTGCGCGAGGAATGCAATATCGTGCTGAAAGGCTCCCCCCGGCTTTTCGCGCTTTACAAGAACGCCCATGCATCGCCGCGCGATCATGTGGCGCTCTATGTGTGCAGGCAATTCGAGCAGACAGCGCCGCGTTTGCCTGACCGCGAAATTGCCGAATGCGGTTTTTTTCCGCTCGACAATCTGCCGGAGGGAACCACGCCCTCGACGAAACGGCGCCTGCAGGAAGCACTTCACGACCTGGAGCCGCTGCCGATCTGGTGAAGGTGCATCCGCCGCACCCTCACCGTGGCGTGTGGAGTTTTAGAAGCGGTAGGTGATACCCGTGCCGATCAGCCATGGATTGAGCTTGGCCTTGCCGGTCACTTCCGTGCCGCCGATCAGGGTGGCGTCGAATTTCGGTTCCAGGAACAGCTTCTTGACGTCGAAGTTCACGCCCCAATGCTCGTTGAGCATGTAGTCGAAGCCGATCTGCAGCGCGCCGCCGAATGCGTTCTTGACCTTCAGATATTCGACGCCGGTCGCATCCTGATTGTAGAACACGGTATAGTTCACGCCTGCGCCGACATAAGGCTTGAAGGCGCCGAAATTGGTGAAGTGATATTGCAGCGTCAGTGTGGGCGGCAGAATCCAGGCCTTGCCGATCTTGCCCAGCCCGTCGATCGAACCGGCACCGTTGATATTGGCATAGGTCGTGCCGAGAATGAGTTCGGCGGCGAAATTGTCGGTGAAGTAGTAGGTGATGTCGAGTTCAGGCGTGATCGACTTGGAATAGTCGAGATCCGAACCTGAAACGCCATTCACATAGCCGGAATTCTGCGGAACGACGCCGAGTGCGCGCACACGGATCTGCCATGGCGATAGGGCTTCCGGCACGGCCTGAATTTCGGACGCGGGCTGGGCTACGATGGCATCTGCGGCAAACGCCGCCGGTGCGGCGAAGGTCAGGGCGGTAGCGGCCAGCAATCCTCTTGCGAAGCGGTTCATCTCTCTCTCCTTAAGTCGTGGTCAGTCTTTGAAGTCTTGGGGGAGGTAGTAGTGATGCGTGCAATCTGGACCGCGCAACGAAACGCCCCATTGATCGAAATCAATGGGGCGCGAGAGATTTAAGAGATTGCTGATGTTCTCCCGGCACTGTTGCAGGAAAAGCGCAGTTGGTCCGGTCGGGCTTTAAAGCCGCTTCACGCTTTTGCTGGAAGTGCTGAGGGGAAGCGATCCCGGTCATGCGGGGCAGCGAAGTCGATTTCCGGTCCAAGCGGCACAACGCCGGTCGGATTGATCGTCTTGTGGCTGCGATAATAATGGCCCTTGATGTGCTCCATGTTCACGGTCGGGGCGACGCCCGGCACCTGATAAAGCTCGCGCGTGTAGTTCCAGAGGTTCGGATAATCGGCAAGGCGGCGCAGGTTGCACTTGAAATGGCCGACATAGACCGGATCGAAACGCAACAGCGTGGTGAACAGTCGCCAGTCGGCTTCCGTCAGGCGGTCGCCGGTCAGATAGCGCTGGCGGGAAAGACGGTCCTCAAGCGCATCCAGTGCGGCGAAGAGCTGCCCGAACGCTTCCTCATAGGCTTCCTGCGTGGTGGCGAAACCGGCGCGATAAACCCCGTTATTGATGTTGGGATAGATGAAATCGTTGAGCGCATCGATCTCGCCGCGCAGCGCTTCCGGGTAGAAGTCGAGCGAGGCATCGCCGAATTCGTTGAAGGCGGTGTTCAGCATGCGGATGATTTCCGACGATTCGTTGGAGACGATAGTCTGGCGCTCTTTGTCCCACAGGACCGGCACGGTGACGCGGCCGGAATAGTTCGGATCGGCGCGGGTGTAGATTTCGTAAAGACGCTTCGCGCCATAGAGCGCGTCGCCGGTGCTGCCGGTGGTGCCGTGGAAGGTCCAGCCTTCTTCGGCCATCAGAAAATCCACCACGGAAACCGAAATCACGTCTTCCAGCCGTTTCAGCGCGCGGAAAATCAGCGTGCGATGCGCCCATGGGCAGGCATAGGACACATAGAGGTGATAACGGCCCGGTTCGGCCCTGAAGCCGCCTTCGCCGGTCGGACCGGGGCTGCCGTCAGCGGTCACCCAGTTGCGGAATTGCGATTTTGAACGTTCGAAGCGGCCTTTCGTGCTCTCGGTGTCGTACCAGACATCATGCCACTTGCCATCGACCAGAAGTCCCATGCGATTTCTCCTTTTGGCAAGAGAATAGGGCGAGAGCCGCCGTTTTGCAGCATTGCAAGCCGTGAACAGTGCGTAACGGTTCCAAAAGATCAGTCGAAACCGCCATTTTGAAAAAAATGGTTTTACCTCTGTCCATTTTGGTGTAATGCAACTTCCAAATTGCGGTCATCTCAATTCCGGCCGCACAGGAGAACGATGTAATGGAAATGCTTTTCATCCGACGATGAAACTTGGACCGCGCCCAAGCGCGGAGTGCATTCCATTGACCTCACGGTCCCCGACTTCTCCTATTGCGATCTTAAGCCCATGCAGCAGCTTGAACTGACCTATGCGCAGGAATGCCCGGCGCACGACATTGAAATCGAAGCCATCAATGCCGAAGCCTTCGGACCGGGACGTTTCACACGTGCCGCGCATTTCATCCGCGAGGGTGGTCCGCACGCGCTCGATCTTTCCTTCGTGGCGCTGATGGGCGGCATCGTGGTCGGCTCGGTGCGGCAGACGCCGGTTGTCGTCGGCAAGACGCCCGCGCTCCTGCTCGGACCGCTTGCTGTCAGGCCTGAATGGAAGAAGCGGGGCATCGGCGGCAGGCTGATGCGCATGTCGCTGGAAGCCGCCGAAAAGGAAGGCCACAAGCTCGTCATTCTCGTCGGCGATGAGCCTTACTACGGTCCGTTCGGCTTCAAGATGGTCGCGCCGGGCTCCATGATCATGCCGGCACCGGTCGATCCGCGCCGGATGCTCGCCTGCGAACTCGCGCCGGGCGCCGTGAATGGCGTCGGCGGCATCGTGCGCCACGCCAACCGGGCGAAATAGAGCATTTCATTAGAAATGCTCTATCTGTTTGTTTTATCGCATGTCTTTAACCCGAAACCGGTTCCCACTTTCGGGAGACATGCTCTAGTTAAAAAGAGGGGAAAGCGAGGGGCGGTTTACCGCCCTTCGCGATGCCACATGCTGCCGAAGACCAGAAGCAGGGCAGACAGCGCCAGGAAGCCGGAGAACAGCGGCAGGCGATTGACGCTTTTCAACTGCGTGTCCGAAGTCTCCCGCAGGCCGATCCAGTCATTGCCGCTGGCGGCGCGGTTGCCGCTGATGGCCGTGATCGCGGGCACACGGACTGCACTGTCTCCGCTTGCATGGAGGCGATGAACCGAGCCACCCGTCGCCTCGGCAAGCGGTTTCAGGTGATCCGCCGTCGAAATGCTGTCGGCAAATTCCGGCGCATCGATGGGCCCTACATGGGCCAGCGCTTCCAGATCGCCATTCTTCACCCGGAAAATCCCGATCTCGTCCGTCTGCAACGAGCCTTCGAACAGGCCCGGCTTGCTTTGCGCAAGACTGACCTGCAATTCCTTGCCGGAAGGGGTTGTGACGGTCGCCGCACCGGGATTGTCGCCCATGGTCTGGCGACGGATGGAAAGGGCGCGCCCGTTGCCGGAAGCTGTCAGCGCTTCTTCCTCCAGTTCCGGTTCCTGCATCAGCCAGTGGGCGATACGGCGGTAGAGCGAGGCGTAGGGGCCGCCGCCCTCGAAACCGCGCGCCCAAAGCCAGCCCTGATCGGAGAGGAACATGCCGACGCGGCCCTTTCCGACGCGGCTCAACACCAGCAGCGGCTTGTTGTCCGCGCCGCTCATCACCGTTTCGCCCTGCGGCGCGGTAATGTCGATGGTGCGGAACCAGCGGCTCCAGTGCGGTGGCTCCTGATCGCTGCCATCGAGGTCGCGCGTGACCGGGTGGCGTTTGCCGAGATCGGTAAGGCGGGGATAGAATGCCTTTTCCGTCACCGCGCCGGTCGGCATGGCGGGCAGGGCGCTATAGAGCGGCGTGCGGGCAATCGACATTTCGCCTGCATATTCCGGCCCGGCGGCGACCAGAAGCGCGCCGCCATTCTCCACATATTGCGCGATGTAATCGTAATAGAGCAGCGGCAGCACATCGCGGTGCTGGTAGCGGTCGAGAATGATGAGATCGAACTCATTGACCTTATCCACGAAGAGTTCGCGCGTCGGGAAAGCGATCAGCGATAATTCGTTGATCGGAGTGCCGTCCTGCTTTTCGGGCGGGCGCAGAATGGTGAAGTGGACGAGATCGACGGCGGCATCGGATTTGAGCAGGTTGCGCCATGTGCGCTCGCCATTGTGCGGCTCGCCGGAGACGAGCAGCACGCGCAGGTTTTCGCGAACGCCGTCCACGGTTGCGACGGCGCGATTGTTGGCGTCGGTCACTTCACCGGCAAGGGCTGGCGTGGCGATTTCGACAATGTTCACACCGGCGCGCGGCAGGGTGATGGTGACGGGCGTTTCCTGCCCGACCCGCGCTTCCTCCTCGCTGACGGTTTCGCCATTGACGCGGACCTGAACCGGAGCCGGGCTGCCGAGGCTCTTGCCCTCATCGATCACCGTAAACGACATTTCCAGCGGCTTGCCGCTGATGCCATAGCGCGGCGCCTTGTTGAAGCGGATGCGGCGGTCGAACTCGTCCGGCTTGCCGGTCACAAGCCCATGCAGCGGCGCATCGAAGCCGAGCGCATTCTTGTTGGCGGGAATATCATGCACCTGACCGTCGGTAATCAGAACAGCGCCCGCGACGCGGGAAGGCGGAACGTCGAGAAGCGAACGCGCCAGCGGCCCGAAAAGCCGGGTGGCATAGCCGTCTTCATTCTCGCCGGGCTTGCCTGCCTCCACCACGCGGGTTTCAAACTGCGGCATGGTTGCAAGCTGGTCCTGCACAGCCTTCAATGCGGCATCCGTGTCGGCGCGGCGGCTTCCCAGTTCCTGGCTCTGGCTGCGGTCCACCACCACCGAAACCACGCTTTTCAGCGGTTCGCGTTCTTCGTTGATAATGACAGGATTGAAAAGAGCGAGTGCAAGCGCTGCCGCAGCCAGAAGGCGGATCAGCCCGCCACGCATCCGCAACGCAATCGTGGCCAGAACCAGCAACGCCAGCGGCACGAGAACGGCAATCAGCCAGGGCGTGGAGAGAAACGGTTCGAATTCGATGTTCATTCTCACCTCCTACCGCCGTTAGCGTTCACGATCAGGGGAAAAGAGAAGCGGGATTGGGCGATGACGTGGCTGCAAAGCATTATGCTAGTTTCCCAGCCGCTCGATGAGGTCCTTGGCGTGGACCTGATCGGACTTGTAGTTGCCGGTCAGCATATACATCACGATATTCACGCCGCCGCGAATGGCATAGATGCGCTGCATCGGGTCGTTCGGCACGGTCGGCAGAAGCGGATTGCCTTGCTCGTCCACGGCCCATGCACCGGCGAAATCATTGGCGGTGATCATGATCGGGGTCACGCCGTCACCGGTGCGCACAGGGCGGTTCTGCGGCGAAGCATTGGGCGTTGTCGCCTCGACCCAGAGCGGGCTTCCTTCATAGCGGCCCGGAAAATCGGGCATGATGAAGAAGGATTTGGTCAGCACATGATCGTCCGGCACGGGTTCCAGCGGCGGTACATTCATGCCGTCGAGAATGGCGCGCAGGCGCTGGTTGGCCGGTGAGGCGGACGCATCGAGGCTGGCTCCGGCCTGCAACTGGTCGCGCGTGTCGAAAAGCACGGTGCCGCCCTGCTGCATATAGGCATCGACCCTGGCAATCGCTTCCGGGCTTGGCATCGGCGCTTGCGGGTCGATAGGCCAGTAGATCAACGGATAAAAGGCCAGCTCATCCTTGGCGGGATCGACGCCGACAGGGTCGCCCGGTTCAAGCGCGGTCTTGTCCATCAGCGCGAAGCTTAAACCGCGCAGCCCGGCCTTGCTGATGTCGTCGGTCTGGGCGCTGCCGGTGATGACATAGGCAAGATGCGTCTGCGAGACCGAGTTGACGATCGCCTCGTCTCCCGGCTTGCTGTCGTCATGCACCTGTTGCTGTGTCTTGGACTGGGATTGAGATTGAGATGGGGATGGGGTCTGGGCTTGTGCTTCGCCCATTCCGGACGGAAGAAGGTTGAAGGCAAGCGAACCAGCCAGCAGCACGGCGATGCCTGCGGCCTTGGCGCGCACTTTCATGCGGCGGCGGAAGGCACCGCGCAGCCACAGCATCAAAAGCGTATCGAGCGCGAGCAGCATTGCGGCGACCGCAAAGAACGGTCCCGCCAGTGAAATCGACTGGTCGGACGTGTAGGAAGCGGGCACTATTCCGACGGAAAATGCGGGTTGTGCTATCGGTTGCAGCTTGATGTCGGCACCTTCAAAGATGTTGAGCGCTTTCAATCCGTCCTCATTGCCATAGAAACCGGGCGGCGTGTTGATGCTGACGCTCGCCTGCCTGTTCTTCTCGACGATCAGCGGCTTGGCTTCGGATGTGGGCGGGGTCAGCGCGCCGGAAGCCGACAGGAGCTGGTATGGCGGAAGCGAGACCGAGGCCTGCATGTCCTGCGCGCCGGTTCTCTGCGACAGCGAGACGATGCGGCGCAGCATTTCCACGAACGAACCTGAAATGGGCAGGCTCGACCAGCTGGCATCCGGCGAGATGTGGAACAGGACGATATTGCCGCGCCCGCGCTGTTCGCCGGTCACAAGCGGCGTTCCATCCTGAAGAACGGCGTAAGCCTTGTCGTTGAGATCGAATGACGGTTCGGCAAGGACCTGTCTTGTGACGGTCACGTCGTCGGGAACGGCAAGACCCGCAAAAGGCCCCTTGTCAGGGAAAGCGCGCAATTTCTGCGGCTCCGACCAGGACAGCGTGCCGCCCAGTGCGCGTTCGCCCTTGCGCAGTTTCACTGGCAGAAGCGGGTCGTTGTCGCTGGCGCCGGCAAGGCGCGGGCCTGCGAACCGCACCAGCGTGCCGCCGTCCTCGATCCACTTGGAAAGCTGCTCGGTGACCGGCTGCGGCAGCGTGCCGATATCGGCCATGATGAGGATCGACGGCTTTGCATCCAGCACTTCCGGCACGGATTGCAGCAGGTCCGCCGAGCGCGGTTCGATCAGATTGACATAGGGCGAAAGCGCCCGGGAAATATAGTGCAGCGGCGAGAGCAGCGGCTGCGCCAGATCGCCGTCGCCGCTGGCGATCAGGCCGACAGTGCGCCGTTCCGATCCCGCATCGATCAGCCTTGTCGCGCCTGCCTGTTCGATGCCATCGACACGGATCAGGCGGAAATCGTTGCGAAGCTCCACCGGCAGGTTGAACCGCGCCGTGCCTTCCGCGCTTCCAGGCGTGAAGGAAAGCGGCGCTTCGGCGATGCGGCGTCCCTTGTCGTCATAGGCGGCTGCGGTGAGCGTGCGCGGGGCCGATACGCCTTGCGGGCGGATGGCAATCGCTTCCAGACTGTCAGCCTTGTTGTCGATGCCGGTCAGCGCGAAAATGCGGCTGAGGCCCGCACCATACCAGAGAACGGAAGCGAGATGGCCGGACTTGTCCAGTTCCGCGAAGGCTTGCGCGTCATTCGGCGTAGCCAGCCCGTCGCTCATGAAGGCAAGGCGAAGTTTGGCACCGGCAGGCAGGGCGGATGAGAGCCGCTCCAGCGCCGCCTTGCGGTCGACGGGAATAGGGCGCGGTTCCAGCGCCTGCAGGCGTTCGGCGGCGCGCTTGCCGTCATAGGGGCCGATTTCCGCATTGGCCGGTTCCGCCGTGCCTGCGATATAGATCGGCGCGTCAGTGCCTTCCGCATCGGAAATGAGCTTTTCGGCGGCATTGACGCGCTGTTGCCAGTCTTCGGCGGAAGCCCAGCCATTATCGATGACGATGGCGAGCGGCTCATTGCCCGCAAGCGCCACCGGACGCGGATTCCAGACCGGCGAGGCAAGCGCGAGAATGACGAGCGCGGCGATGAGCAGCCGCAGCAGCGTCATCCACCATGGGCTTTTCGACGGCACTTCCTCGCGCTTGAAGACTTGCGCCAGAATGCGCAGCGGCGGAAAGGTTTCTTCCTGCGGGCGCGGCGGCGTCATGCGCAAAAGCCACCAGATGACCGGCAGGGCGATCAATCCTGCTAGGATGAGCGGCGAACCGAAGGCGAGCGGCAGGAAATTCATGTGCTGCTTCCCTTGGTGCTGCTCCCTGTTGCGCTCAGGGCATCGTGAAGACGCGCCAGCGCTTCGGCTGTCGGCCTGTCGGTGCGGTGAACCGTATAGCTCCAGCCAATCCGCTTGCAGTAATCGATGAGAGTTTCTCGCCGCGCGGTGTAGAGGCGGCGATAGTCCTCAGCATAGGTTTCGGCCCGACCTGCGACAAGCGTCGCGCCGGTTTCGGGATCACGGAACTCGGTGCGGCCGGAATAGGGAAATGTCTCTTCCGCCGGATCGGCCACTTCCACCAGATGCGCGCGGACGCCGCGTCTGGCGAGGCGGTCGAGAAGATCGCTCAGTTCATCGAATGGATGCAGGAAGTCGGAGACCAGCACGACTTCCGAAAAGCGGCGTATCTGGCCGATATCCGGCAGCGCCGGAGCGGGCGCGTCGTGCATCAGCGCCGCTGCAAGCCTCTCTGCACCATTGCGGGCCGAAAAGGGCTGGATCAGCTCCGGAAAGGCGATGCGTTCGCCCGAACGCGACAGAAGTTCGGCAAGCGCCAGCGTCAGCACCAGCGAACGCGCTTCCTTGGAAACCGGCGCCATCTGCGAGCGATAGAGCATCGAAGGCGAAAAATCGCACCACAGCCAGACCGTATGGGCGGATTCCCATTCGCGGTCGCGGACATAGGTATGGTCGTCGCGGGCCGAGCGCCGCCAGTCGATGCGGGCGAGGGATTCGCCCTCGACGTAGGGACGGAACTGCCAGAAATTTTCACCCGGGCCGCGTTTGCGCCGTCCGTGCCAGCCATTCATGACGGTATTGACCACGCGCTGCGCTTCCACTAGCAGATCGGGGATAGCAGCGGCCCGCGCGCGGGCGCGGGCAAGCGTCTCCTTGCGATCTGCGGTGGAAACTTCTGCGCCGATCACCATCAGACAGCAGCCTTTACCAGATTGGCGATGACGTCACGAATATGCATGCCATCGGCGCGCGCGGCGAAATTGAGCGCCATGCGGTGCTGTAATACCGGCTCGGCCAGTGCCTTCACGTCGTCAACCGAGGGGGCGAGGCGGCCTTCATAAAGCGCGCGCGCCCTTGCACAGAGCATCAGCGCCTGGCTGGCGCGGGGGCCGGGACCCCAGGCGATATGCTTCTTCGCATGGTCGTTGTCGGCGTCAGGTCTTGCGGAGCGCACCAGCTTGAGGATTGCTTCCACGACGCTTTCCGACACGGGCATGCGCCGCACCAGGGTCTGCATTTCGATCAGCCGCTCGGCATTGATGATTTCATAGGCCCTGGCTTCGGAAACGCCGGTCGTCTCCAGGAGAATGCGGCGTTCCGCATCTAGTTCGGGATAGAGAATGTCGACCTGCATCAGGAAGCGGTCGAGCTGGGCTTCCGGCAGCGGATAGGTGCCTTCCTGCTCCAGCGGGTTCTGCGTCGCCAGAACGTGGAATGGCGCTGGCAGGTCGTAGCGCTGGCCCGCGACCGTCACATGATATTCCTGCATGGCCTGCAAAAGGGCGGACTGCGTGCGGGGCGAGGCGCGGTTGATTTCATCGGCCATCAGGAGCTGCGCGAAGATCGGCCCCTTGAGATAGCGGAAGGAGCGGCGTCCGTCGGCATCCTGTTCCATGACTTCCGAGCCGATGATGTCGGAAGGCATCAGGTCGGGCGTGAACTGGATGCGCTGGCCGGAAAGGCCAAGCACGGTTCCAAGCGTTTCGACCAGCTTGGTCTTGGCGAGGCCCGGCACGCCGACGAGGAGCGCATGGCCACCGGCAAGCACGGCGACGAGGGTGCGCTCGATCACGTTTTCCTGACCGAAGATCACGGTGCCGACACTTGCCTTGATGCGGGCGATATCTGCGAGCGCCCGTTCGGCCTCCGCGACGATTTGTTCGGGATTGGCGGTTTCAGGCGTAACGGCAACGCTCATATGGACCTCGCAATGCTCTGGCGGAACTGCTTCTTAAATCGCTATATAATACTGACAAGCCGCGAAAGGGTGACTATTTCATGGCTTTGGGTCTATTTGCGCAGGAATAACCGAGTCGGATGATAAAAAGCACCCCTGAAGGCAAAGACGCGCCGCAAGAATCCATGCGGAATACCGGGACCGCCGGCGGGCTGGAAGCCCTGATCGCACGCGCCCATGCCGATGCGCAGAGCGGTCCTTCGACCAGGGAGCGCGGAATCCCGCCGGTCGAGCGGTGGAATCCGGAATTCTGCGGCGATCTCGACATGGAAATAAAGGCGGACGGCACATGGTTCTACATGGGCACGCCGATCGGCCGCAAGCAGCTCGTCAGGCTGTTCTCGACCGTGCTGCGCAAGGATGAGGACGGAAAGACCTATCTGGTCACGCCGGTGGAAAAGGTCGGCATCCGCGTCGAGGACGCGCATTTCATGGCCGTCGAGATGGAGGTCTCCGGCGAAGGAGCGACGCAGGCGCTCACCTTCCGCACCAATGTCGGCGATGTGGTTACAGCCGATGCGCAGCATCCCTTGCGCTTCGTGGTCGAGCCGGAAAGCGGCGGCCTCAAGCCTTATGTGCTGGTTCGCGGACGACTGGAGGCGCTGATTGCCCGTTCGGTCATGTATGATCTTGTGGCGCTGGGCGAGGAAATCGAAATCGACGGGGTGCAGACATTTGCGGTCCGCTCCGGCGGCGTGGTCTTTCCGATCATGGCGGTGGATGCGCTGGAGGCGGCATTGCAATGAACAGCTTTTCTGACTTTTCAGCCGGTGATTTTGCCGAGCGGGTCCGGCAGTGGCACCCGGACCACGATGCGGTAACGGGCGATCATTCGCTCAATCCCGATTTCACGCAGGCCATGGTGACGGCGAAGATGCGCGACGCGGCCGTGCTGGTGCCGGTGGTGGATCGCGGATCGGAAGCCACGCTGCTTTTGACGCAGCGCACCGACACATTGCGCAAGCATTCGGGCCAGATCGCCTTTCCGGGCGGGGCAATCGACCCGGAAGACGGCACGGCGGAACGGGCGGCACTGCGCGAGGCCAATGAAGAAATCGGGCTTGCGGCGGATCGCGCCGAGATCATCGGCAATCTGCCGCGTTATCTCACCGGCAGCGGCTTTTCGATCACGCCCATCCTCGCGGTGGTGAAAACGCCGTTCGACGTGCATCCCAACCCGGACGAAGTGGCCGATATTTTCGAGGTTCCGCTTTCCTTCCTGATGAATCCGCAGAATCACCGGCGGGAAAGCAGGATGTTCAACGGCAAGGAACGCTTTTATTACGCCATGCCCTATCACGAGCGATTCATCTGGGGGGCAACCGCCGGGATCATTCGCGGACTTTATGAAAGGCTCTACGTTTGAGTATCAATATTTCCGGCAAGGCGGACTGGCTTAAGGCAAAGCCGTTGCAGGCCCTGTTCAAGGCGCTGAACCGTGATGGCGGCGAGGTGCGCGTCGTCGGCGGCGCGGTGCGCAACACGCTGCTTGGCACCGGGGTGAGCGATGTGGATCTGGCGACGACGCATGTGCCGGACGAGACTGTCCGGCTGGCGACCGAAGCCGGTTTCAAGCCGGTGCCGACCGGCATCGAGCACGGCACGATAACCGTTGTCGTGCAGGGGCATCCGTTCGAGGTAACGACGCTGCGGCAGGACATCGAAACCAATGGCCGTCACGCCAAGGTTGCGTTTGGAACCGACTGGAAGGCCGATGCCGAGCGGCGCGACTTCACCATCAACGCGCTCTATGCGACCGCTGACGGCACGATCATCGATGATGTCGGCGGCCTTGCCGACATAGAGAGCCGGACGCTGCGCTTCATCGGCGATGCGGAGCAGCGCATTCGCGAGGATTACCTGCGCATCCTGCGCTTCTTCCGCTTCTTCGCCTGGTACGGTTCAGGTCGGCCCGAGGCTGAAGGATTGCGCGCCAGCGCGCGGCTGAAGGACGGGCTTTCACAGCTTTCCGCCGAACGGGTCTGGTCGGAACTGAAGAAGCTTCTGTCTGCTCCCGATCCCTCGCGCGCGCTTTTGTGGATGCGCCAGGGCGGCGTGCTGAACCTCATTTTGCCGGAAAGCGAGAAATGGGGCATCGACGCCATTCACGGGCTGGTGCGCACCGAGGCCGATCTTGGCTGGCAGGCCGATCCGCTGCTGCGGCTCGAAAGCATCATCCCGCCCGACAGCGTGCGGATGGAAGAGATGGGCAAGCGGCTGAAAATGTCCAATGCCGAAAGGGCGCGGCTCGAAGCCTGGGCGCGCGCCGATGCAGTCAAGCCGGAACTTTCCGAACAGGCGTTGAAGAAGACCATCTATCGCGGCAGCAAGCAGGCCGTGCTCGACCGCATTCGTCTGGCCTATGCCGCGGCGCGGGCCGAGGCCGCAGGCAGCGACGAAGCAATGGTGCGCGCCGGTGGTTTCGCCCGTCTTCTGGATACTGCCGAACGTTACGATGCGCCGGTCTTTCCCGTCACGGGGGGCGATCTTCTGGCCCTCGGCATCCAGAAAGGCCCGGGGCTGGGCGAGGCCTTGCGGTCGCTTGAAACTTTCTGGATAGACTCCGGTTTTAGCCTTGACCGCACCGCGCTTCTGGACAAACTTGATCGTAGTTAGGGTGCTTCTGCCCTGACTATTCTTTCTACGGCATTTCCGAACACAAAACCGTGTCTCACTTTTGTTGGAAATGCCGCGAAAATGAACAGCTGACCTCTTGTCGGCAAATTTTCGCTATAGTTTCATTCATTTATGGCTGGGAAGTTTTCAGCGTCATTCTGAAAGAGCGTGAGATGTCCAATCCCGATACATCGATACAAGACAAGGCAGCGGCCGATCCGAAGCAGAAGTTTGGCACCGAGGGCATCGCCGCCATGGACCGGCCGAGCCGCATCACCCGTTTCTTCATGGGGATCGTATCCTGGGCCGAAGGTCTCAACCTGAAATATGCCAGGCTTGGCAATCCGCCGGTCTATGACAACGCGACCTTTCCGTGGGCTGCGGAGATCGAGAAGGAATGGCCGGCCATCCGCAAGGAACTGGACACGATTCTACTGCGCCAGAGCGAACTGCCTTCCTTTCAGGACATTTCGACCGACGTGAAGACGATCTCGACCGACAATCGCTGGAAGACGTTCTTCCTGCTCGGTTTCGGCGTGAAGTCGGAACAGAACATCAAGGCCTGCCCGGAAACCTGGCGCATCGTCAACAAGATTCCGGGCCTTACGACGGCGATGTTCTCCATCTTCGAGCCGGGCAAGCACCTGCCGCCGCATCGCGGCCCTTATAATGGCGTGCTGCGCCTGCATCTCGGCCTCATCGTGCCGGAGCCGAACGACAAGCTTGCCATCCGCGTGGACAAACAGGTCTGTCACTGGCAGGAAGGCAAGGTGCTGATTTTCGACGATGCCTATGAGCATGAGGCATGGAACCACACGGACAAGACGCGGGTCGTGCTGTTCGTCGATTTCGTGAAGCCGCTGAAGTTCCCGGCCCGGTTCGTCAACTGGTGCCTGATGAATCTCGCCATCTTCACGCCCTTCATCAAGGAAGGGCTCGATAACCACAATGAGTGGGAAAAGAAGTTCTACGCGGAAGCCGAAAAGCTTCGCAACCAGCCCAATACCAAGTCTCGTTGAGTCCAGCTCATCGGGAATTGGTTAAGCCCGTGCGGCGATTGAGCAATTTCAGGGCGCGATGCGTCGGCATGCCGGTGCCTGCCATGGAGCCTGAACGGTTTGACACCGGCGCGCGGCGCTTATAAATGAGCAGGAGGGGCTATTGCCCTCCTGTCCTTTGGGCCTCTGGAAGAGGAATTGTTGATGCTGGAGATAGTCGGAAGCCTTTGAGCGTTCCGGACGAAACTGCAAGTAGCGGGTGCTGAAAGCGCCTGACATGCAGGTCCAGGAGCGGAAACGGCATTGGCCGTGGATGGTTCACCATCCGCGAAGGCTGATGCTTGTCATGGTTTCCATCCAGGCATTAACGACAATGAATATCTCACGCATGGAACAGCGCGTGTTGCACGTGCTGGCGCAGGGCGGCTACATCCGCCATCTGCGCGAAGACGGACGCATCTGCGATATCGAATGCTATACCCGGGAAGGCTATCTGCTTTCCGACTGCACGATGGCGATTTTTCAGCAATTGCGCCGCAAGCGGCTGATCGAATCGCGCATGGGCAGTCCTTATCGCATCTCCTTGAAGGGCCGCGAGAATGTCCGCGCCCAGGCAAACAACCGGTGAAGGAGAGGGACATGCATATTCGCAACGAAACGCCCGAAGATGCCGCTGACATCCGTCGCCTGACGGATGATGCATTCCGCAACGCTGCCCATAGCAGCGGGAAGGAAGGGGAAATCATCGATGCGCTGCGCGCCGCAGATGCGCTCACCCTGTCGCTGGTTGCGGAAGAGGACGGGCAGGTTCTGGGTCACGTCGCTTTCTCGCCGGTTCTGGTCGGCGGCGAGGACAAGGGCTGGCATGGGCTTGGTCCCGTTTCGGTCCGCCCGGACCGGCAGGGCGAGGGGATCGGCGGCAAGCTTATCCGCGAGGGCCTTGCGCGGTTGCGCAGCCTCGGCGCTGAAGGCTGCGTCCTTCTGGGTGATCCCGGCTATTACGGGCGCTTCGGCTTCAAGGCCGATGAGCGGCTGAAACTGCCGGGCGTGCCGGCGGAGTATTTCCAGTGTCTGGCCTTCGGGCCGGACATTCCGGAAGGCGACGTCGCCTATCATTCCGCCTTCGCAATATGATTGAAGGGCCGGGAAACCGGCCCTTTTTCAATGCCTCACGGCCACTTCACCACGGGCGGCATGGAAGACAGGATGGAATTCACATTGCCGCCGGTCTTGAGGCCGAAGATCGTGCCGCGATCATAAAGCAGGTTGAACTCGACGTAACGGCCACGGCGGATGAGCTGTTCGTTGCGGTCCGCGTCGGTCCAGTCCTTGTTGAAGTTCTGGCGGACCAGATGCGGATAGACGACCGAAAAGCCGCGTCCCACATCGCGCGTATAGGCAAAATCCGCATCCCAGCCGCCTTTTTCTTCCGGCGAGTGCAGCCAGTCGTAGAAGATGCCGCCAATGCCGCGCGCCTCGTTGCGATGCGGCAGGAAGAAATATTCGTCGCACCACTCCTTCACGCGCTGGTAGTCGACAATTTCCTTGTGCTTGTCGCAGATGAAGCGGAAGGCCTTGTGGAAGGCAAGCGTGTCCGGGTCGTCCTGCGTGCGGCGGCGATCGAGCACCGGCGTCAGGTCGGCGCCGCCGCCGAACCACTGGCGCGTGGTCACCACCATGCGGGTGTTCATGTGGACGGCAGGCACATTCGGGTTTTGCGGATGCGCGATCAGCGAAATGCCGCTTGCCCAGTAACGCGGGTCTTCCTCGGCGCCCGGAATCTGCTTGCGGAACTCCGGCGAGAACTCGCCATAGACCGTCGAGACATGGACGCCGACCTTTTCGAAGACGCGGCCATGCATGATCGACATGACCCCGCCGCCGCCGCGGCCTTCATCCTTCTGCCATGGCGTGCGGACGAAGCGTCCGGGTTCGCGATCCGAAAGCGGGCCCTGCAATTCATCTTCAAGTTGTTCATAGCTTGCGCAGATACGGTCGCGCAGTTCCTCGAACCAGCGCTGTGCCGCCTGCTTCTTCTCTTCGATGTCTGCCGGGATGATGGCCGGAATCTCGTCGCGTTGCATTTTCGTGTCCTTCCGGCGCGGCCTGGTGGTGTTTGAAGACCTCGCGCAGCCAGGGTTGGAGCGCATCCCGAAAAGTGCGTGACGTTTTCGGACAAGATGCGCGGTTCAAAATGAATATCTAGAGCGCCGATCCGATTCAGTCAGATCGAAGCGCGCTCTAAATGGATGAACTATTATCGCTTGGCTTAGCAAAGTCCGCCTTCACCGCAAAGCGTGAAGCGCGTGATCGCAAGGCAGTACGGACCCTCTCCCCAAGAAAAGACTCGTCTTTGGGGTATCGCTAACCTATCTTTCTCTACTCAGGGTTTGAAAGGCATTCATTTCCGGGTTCGCCGGGAGGCAAACGCATGGCAGCAACACCGCCCCGTCCACCGCTTGAAGGCCTGCGCAGGCAGCTTGAGAAAAGCCGCGCCCAGAAAAGCGCCAAGCAAAGCACGAAAAGCAGGATGCCGCGCGATGGTTTCGTCCGCGAGACGTTCACCCTGCCGAGGCTGGCGGCGCGCGAAAAGGCGCGCGAGTGGTTCGAGACATTCCCGAAAGCCGCCTACTGGACCGAGATCGAAAGCTGGTGCGAGAGGCCGGACGATGTGATCGAGTTTACCATGCGCCGTCTGGCGACCGCGGATTGAGCAGCGCTTCAATCGCGGCGGTCAAGCCATTGAAACGCGATTCAGATTAGCAGGCAGAAAAGGCGCCCCGGAGGGCGCCTTCGCTTTTTGAATCGTTATTACGTTACGGCTTGGAGTTTCGATCCGATTGGATCGGATTGCGCTTCATCCGAAAGCCGTTTCACCCTTTTCGGGATGCGGTCTACTTGCCTGCCGTCTGCGGGGCCTTTTCCCATGCGTTCCAGTTCCGGATGATGCTTTCGGCATAGGCCTTGCCGACGCGATAGGCGTTGGTCGTGGCAAGCGGGAAGCCGCCGGAATTCGCGGCAAGCGATTCCGCCGCCGTCTGGTCCTTGCCCTGGCGGTCGAAATTCGACGCGGTGCGCAGCAGCGCGATGCGGTCGAAATCGAGCTTGCCAGCTTCGGCGGCGCGCTTCAGCGCGGTCAGCGTGGCGTTGTCTTCCATCTGCGAGGTGCAATAATCGGCCTTGCCGTCGGTCAGAAGCTTCGACCATTCGGCCATGGCTTCGCCGAGCTTTGCGCCGTGCCAGTAGGTATCGCCCGAAGCCGTATCGCAGATCGTGACCTTTGGCGCGCCGGTCGCAGCCTCTTCCGTGTAATGCTTGCGATATTCCTTCGCCGCGTCGCTATCCAGAAGTTCGACGCCTCTGGTCGTTGCCAGAGCATAATCGGCAAGCTTGCCGTTCAGTTCGAAGACTTCCGTGCCTGCGGCCCATTTCGGCTTTTCGCCGGGCTTTGCCGCGCCGAGGCCGAAGAAGTCCGTGGGCGAGCCTTCCGGCGCTTCCCGAATGTCGATGCGGTGGTTCAGATTGGCGTCGACGGAATATTTCGCCCCAATGCGCCGATCCGAGCGTGCCGTGCTTCGGATCGACACCGGCGATGCCCGCGATCACGAAATAGGTGTGGCTCAGATCGAACCTGTCGCTCAGCGCCATGGCTGCCGTCGCGCTTGCGGCATTGGCGAAGCCCATGGCCGTCGTCATGTGGCACAGGCCTTCGGCGGTGCAGTCGACCGTCGGATATTCGGGGTTGAGGCCCGGCAGCTTGATTTTCTGGGTGAACTTTTCGCCTTCAAGCCATGGCTTGGCTTCTTCGCCGAACATGGTGATGACCATCACCTTCGGCGCGATGGGGGTGGCTTCCTGGGCGAAGGCCGGGGCGCTTGCCAGCAGGGACAGGGTGGAAGCGGCGAGAGCGAGGGTGGACAGGTTCATGGAAGAAGCGAGCCTTTCAGACCGGAGGGGGAGATGCTGCCTTGCGAATCCGGTCATTTCGCGAGGTTTTTCCTTTGCCGCAGAGCTTCGCCTGCGGTCATCGCAACCGAAATCGCAAGATTTAGCGAGCGCGCGCCCGGCATCATCGGGATCAGAAGCCGCGCATCGGCGGCATCGTGCACGGTGTCGGGAACGCCCGACGACTCACGCCCGAAGAGCAGGATGTCATTTTCCTGAAACTGGTAATCCGTATAGGGAACCGCCGCCCTGGTGGACAGCAACACGATGCGGCGTCCGGCCTGCCGGCGCCAGTCCTCGAAGTGGCGCCAGTCCGCATGGCGGGTGAGGGCGGCCTGCTCCAGATAATCCATGCCTGCGCGCTTCAGCGAGCGGTCCGAAACATCGAATCCGGCAGGCTCGATCAGGTCGACCGCGAAGCCGAGGCAGGCGGCCATTCGCAGGATGGTTCCCGTATTGCCGGGAATGTCGGGCTGGTAAAGTGCGACGCGCAGTTCCATATGATGCGGGTAGCCGACAAATCGGGCGGCTGCAAGCGTCGAGAACGGTTCCCGCCTCCCGCATCAACATATCCGTTGGCGAGGGAGTGTCCGCAGGATGGGGATCGTTCCTGCATCACGAAAATATTCCTGTTTTGTTCCTATTCCGTCTTGGAAATCCTGCAAGGTGCCCGTAAAAGGATCGCCATGTTCAGATGGTTTGAAAAACGACTCGAAGCTTATCCCGAAGAACCGCCGCGCGAACCCCCGCGCGGACTGGTAGCCTTTTGCCTTTATTATACCCGCGGCGCATGGCCGTGGATCATCGGCATGGCGATCTTCACCACGCTCATCGCCGTGATCGAAGTGTCGCTCTTTGCCTTCATGGGCAACATTGTCGACTGGCTGTCGCACCAGTCGCGCGAGACTTTCCTCAGCAATGAGGGCTGGCGGCTTGCGCTGATTGCAGGCGTCGTCCTGATCGGCCTGCCGGGTGTGGTGCTGATCCATTCGCTGCTGATCCACCAGACATTGCTCGGCAATTATCCGATGCGCATTCGCTGGCTGATGCACCGTTACCTGATCCGCCAGTCGATGTCGTTCTTCCAGGACGAATTCGCCGGACGCATCTCCACCAAGCTGATGCAGACTGCTCTTGCCGTTCGCGAAACGGTGATGAAGCTTCTGGACGTGCTCAACTATGTCATCGTCTATTTCGCTGGCACGCTGTTCATTGCGGCGTCTGCGGATCTGGTTCTGATGGTCCCGTTTGCCGTCTGGCTGGTTGCCTACATCCTGCTGCTGCGCTTCTTCATTCCGCGCCTGCGGGTGGTTTCGGAACAGCAGGCCGATGCGCGCTCGCTGATGACGGGCCGCATCGTCGACAGCTATACGAATATCGCGACCGTGAAGCTTTTCTCGCATTCGAGCCGCGAGGAATCCTATGTGCGTGAAAGCCTCGACGGCTTCCTCGGCACCGTGCATCGGCAGATGCGGCTCATCACGATGTTCCATTTCACCCTCTATATGGCGAACTGCATCCTGCTGTTTGCGGTGGGCGCAATCGGCATCCAGCTCTGGATGAACGAAGCGATTACCGTGGGCGCCGTTTGCCGTCGGCATCGGTCTGGTGCTGCGCCTCAACGGCATGTCGCAGTGGATCATGTGGGAAATGTCGGCCCTGTTCGAGAACATCGGCACGGTGGAAGACGGCATCACCACGATTGCGCGTTCCCATGAAGTTGTCGACGTTCCCAATGCGCCGGCGCTGCAGGTGACCAGAGGCGAGCTCGACTTCGACCGGATCGGCTTCCACTACGGCAAGGGCAAGGGTGTCATCGACAACCTCACCCTCACCATTCAGCCGGGCCAGAAAGTGGGATTGGTCGGACGCTCCGGCGCTGGCAAATCCACGCTGGTCAATCTGCTGCTGCGCTTCTACGATCTGGAGAAGGGCCGCATCCTGATCGACGGGCAGGACATTTCCAGGGTCACGCAGGATTCGCTGCGCGCCAATATCGGCATGGTGACGCAGGATACCTCGCTTCTGCATCGCTCGGTCCGCGAGAACATCATGTATGGGCGGCCGGATGCCACGGAGGAGATGCTCCAGCAGGCGATCCGACTCGCGCAGGCCGACCAGTTCATTCCGCTGCTGACCGATCCCAAGGGGCGGCAGGGACTGGATGCGCATGTCGGCGAACGCGGCGTCAAGCTTTCCGGCGGACAGCGCCAGCGCATCGCCATTGCGCGTGTGATGCTAAAGGACGCGCCGATCCTCATTCTGGACGAGGCCACCTCAGCGCTCGATTCGGAGGTGGAGGCGGCCATTCAGGACAGCCTCAACACGCTGATGGAAGGCAAGACCGTGATCGCCATCGCGCACCGCCTTTCCACCATCGCGGCGCTGGACCGTCTCGTGGTGATGGACAAGGGGCGCATCGTGGAAGACGGCACGCATGAGGAACTTGTCGCGCTCGGCGGCATTTATGCAAGTCTATGGGCCCGCCAGTCCGGCGGCTTCCTCGGCTTCGATGAAAATACCGAGGATACGCTGGTCAAATAAGGACACAAGCCATTGATGAAAGCGGTTTACAGCCTGTTCGAACGTTGGGTCGATCCCTTTCGTGAACCGGACAGGCTGAGACCGCCTTCAACGACGCTCGGCTTTCTGTGGCATTATGCGCGACAGGCGAAATGGCCGCTGGCGGCTTCCCTTGTCGTTGGCGGATTGCTGCCGCTGGTCGAGGCAGGTTTATTCTATTTCACGGGCAGGCTGGTCGATATTCTCGATCAGGCGGGCAAGGGCGGCGTCGAGCGAAGCTGGTCGGCGCTTTTGCAGGTGGCAGGGCCCGACCTGCTTTTCATGGGGGTCACTGTCCTTGTGATCCGCCTCGTGGTGACGGCAATCAACACGCTGCTGGAAGAGCAGGTGATGGGCCCCAATTTCTATAACCTGATCCGGTGGCAGGCCAATTCATATGTGCTGCAGCAATCCTACGGGTTTTTCCAGAATGACTTTGCGGGGCGCATAGCGACAAAAGTCTGGCAGGCCGGGCAGGCGGCGGGCGACTTCATTCAGAGCCTGATCCAAGTGGTCTGGTTCATGCTCATATACAGCATCAGCACATTGTTCCTGATAGGGCGGCTGGATTGGACGCTCGCGGCGGTCGTGCTGGCATGGATTGCTGTTTTCGTGTTGATTGCACGTCATTATCTTCCGCAGATCCGCCGTCAGGCCGAGGCTTCCGCCGAAGCGGGGTCGCTGATAAACGGGCGGCTGGTCGACAGCTATTCCAATATCCAGACGATAAAGCTGAACACCGTCAATGATGATGTTCAGTATTTGCGCGAAGGTTTCAAAGGATACATTGCCGCGCTTCTCCCGTTCATGCGGTCGCTCACCGGCGTCCGCGTTTCGCTCACGGCGCTCTCCGGACTGATGATCGTGACGGTTGCGGCGATAGCCATCGATCTGTGGACGCGCAATGCCATCACTGTCGGGCAGGTGTCGTTCACGCTCGGTCTGGTGCTGCGCCTCAACATGCTGCTTGGCCGTCTCATGATGCAGCTCAATGGCATGCTGCGCCAGCTCGGGCTGATCGAAAATTCCATGCGGCTGGTTTCCGCCCCGCTCGGTCTGGAAGACCGGCCCGATGCCAGACCCTTGCAGGTGACGGAGGCGCGCATCGATGTCCGCAACGTCACCTTTCACTATGGCAAGGCTGCAGGCGTTCTCGACAATATCAACCTGACTGTGCGCGGCGGTGAAAGGGTCGGTCTCGTCGGCCATTCCGGCGCGGGCAAGTCCACGCTCGTGAACCTCATCCTGCGTCTCTACGATGTCGAGAAGGGTTCTATCCTTGTCGATGGTCAGGATGTTCGCGATGTCACCCAGACCTCGCTGCGCCGGGCCGTCGCGGTCGTCAGTCAGGAGACTGCGTTGCTGCACAGGTCGCTGCGCGACAATATTATGCTGGCGCGAGACGATGCGACCGACGAGGAACTGCTGCAGGCGGCGCGTCAGGCCGAGGCCGACGGGTTCATCGCCAATCTGGAGGATTTTCAGGGGCGGCGCTCCTTCGATGCCTTCGTGGGCGAGCGCGGCGTCAAGCTTTCCGGCGGGCAGCGGCAGCGCATCGCCATCGCGCGCGCCATCCTCAAGGACGCGCCGATCCTGATCCTCGATGAAGCGACATCGGCACTCGATTCGGAGGTGGAAGCTTCCATTCAGGAGAATCTGAAGCGCCTGATGGAGGGGAAGACGGTTATCGCGATCGCCCACCGGCTTTCCACCATCGCGGCGCTGGACAGGCTTGTGGTGATGGACCAGGGCCGCATCGTGGAGGAGGGGACGCATGACGAACTTATCGCCCGCGGCGGCATCTATGCGGGACTTTGGGCCCGCCAGTCGGGCGGGTTCATAGGGCGGAACAGGGAAAGTTGAAAGCTTTCGGCTGCTGCGTCCTCGCCGTGCTTTCCCTGAATTCAGCAGGCAAATCCGCCTGCGACATCGTGCCGTCATAAGGGGTTGGTGTCTGGACAAGCGTTTTTTACACGCATAAACCGGATAGTGAAATGGAGGGAATTTCGTCCTGTGAGCACTTGCGGGACTACTTTTGCGCAAGTGCAAAAGAGGACGAGGGGAGAGTTCAATTGAACATGCAGGTTGAAAAGGAATTGGCACGTGAGCGCACACGACACGGCTGAGCCGACACGGCGTGATTTTTTGTATATTGCGACGGGAATGGCCGGTGTCGTCGGAGTTGCCGGACTGGCCTGGCCGTTTATCGACCAGATGCGTCCGGACGCTTCGACACTCGCGGCTGCGTCCATCGAGGTTGATGTTTCGTCCCTGACGGAAGGAGCATCATTAACTGTTAAATGGCGTGGTAAGCCGGTTTTCATTCGTAACCGCTCCGCCAAGGAAGTCGAGGATGCCAAGACAACCGCTCTTGGTGATCTCAAGGATCCGATCGCGCGTAACGCCAACCTTGCTTCGGACGCGCAGGCGACCGATCTCGCCCGCTCGGCAGGCGAGGGCAAGGAAAACTGGCTGGTGATGATCGGCGTCTGCACCCATCTGGGTTGCGTGCCGCTCGGTGAATCCGGTTCTTTCGGTGGCTGGTTCTGCCCATGCCATGGCTCGACCTATGACACGGCCGGTCGTATCCGCAGCGGTCCGGCGCCGGAAAACATGCACATCCCGCAATATGCGTTCACTTCCGATACGGTCATCAGGATCGGCTAACAGGTCTTGGGGAGAGAAGACATGAGTGGTGGACACTCCACATACACGCCGAAGACCGGCATCGAAAAATGGGTGGACGAACGGCTTCCCTTGCCGCGTCTCGTCTATGATTCTTTCGTGGCCTATCCGACGCCGCGTAACCTGAACTACATGTACACCTTCGGTGGCATTCTGAGCTTCATGCTCATTTCGCAGATCGTTACCGGCATCGTGCTGGCAATGCATTATGCTGCGGATACGGGCATTGCGTTCAATTCCGTCGAAAAGATCATGCGCGACGTCAACTCCGGTTGGCTGCTGCGCTACATGCACTCCAACGGCGCATCCTTCTTCTTCATCGCCGTTTATCTCCATATCGCTCGCGGCCTCTATTACGGTTCCTACAAGGCGCCGCGCGAGTTGTTGTGGATCTTGGGCGTGGTGATCTTCCTTCTCATGATGGCGACCGCCTTCATGGGCTACGTGCTGCCATGGGGCCAGATGTCCTTCTGGGGCGCGACCGTCATCACGGGCTTCTTCACGGCCTTCCCGATCATCGGCGAGCCGATCCAGCAGCTTCTGCTCGGCGGCTTCGCGGTCGACAATCCGACGCTCAACCGCTTCTTCTCGCTGCATTATCTGCTGCCGTTCATGATCGCCGGCGTCGTCATCCTGCACGTCTGGGCGCTGCATGTGACGGGCCAGACCAACCCGACCGGCATTGAAGTCAAGTCCAAGACCGATACGCTGCCGTTCACGCCATATGCGACCATCAAGGACGCTTTCGGCGCGCTCGTCTTCTTCGTGTTCTTCGCCTACTTCATCTTCTACATGCCGAACTTCCTCGGCCATCCGGATAACTACATCCCGGCCGATTCCCTGAAGACGCCTGCCCACATCGTTCCGGAATGGTACTTCCTGCCGTTCTACGCGATGCTGCGCGCCATCACCTTCAATATCGGCCCGATCGATTCGAAGCTCGGCGGCGTTCTGACCATGTTCGGTTCGATCGCAATCCTCTTCGTCGTGCCATGGCTCGATACGTCGAAGGTTCGTTCGGCTGTCTATCGTCCCTGGTTCAAGCTGTTCTTCTGGCTGTTCGTGATCAACGCCATCTTCCTCGGCTGGCTCGGTTCGCGTCCTGCGGAAGGTTCCTACGTCTTCATGGCGCAGCTGGGTACGCTCTACTACTTTGCCTTCTTCATCATCATCATGCCGGTCATCGGCCTGATCGAAACGCCCAAGCGTTTGCCGAACTCGATCACCGAGGCGGTTCTGGAGAAGAGTGGCAAGGCCGAGATTACCCCAGTGGAAATCCCTGTAGAAACTCGGGGCTGAACCAGCGAGAGAGATGAAGGACGTAACAATGAAAAACATCCTCAAGAATTTCGCTGCCTTCGGTATTGCTCCGCTGGTCGCGCTTGGTATCGCCTTCGCCAGTACGGTGGGTGGTGCCTCGGCTGAGGAAGGCGGTAATGCCGCGGAGCCGGAACATTTTCCGATCCACCATCCCAAGCAGGAAAAGTGGAGCTTCGCCGGCCCGTTCGGAACCTATGACAAGGGCCAGCTGCAGCGCGGCCTGAAGGTCTACAAGGAAGTCTGCTCGGCCTGCCATTCGATGAACCTGGTCGCCTTCCGCACGCTGGAAGGCCTCGGTTACTCGCCTGAACAGGTCAAGGCGCTTGCCGCTGAATATGAAGTGCAGGACGGCCCGAACGCGGATGGCGAAATGTTCACCCGCAAGGCGCTTCCGACCGACCACTTCCCGTCGCCATATCCGAACGCGGCTGCGGCTGCTGCGGCAAACAACGGTGCGGCTCCGCCGGACTTCTCGCTGATTGCCAAGGCGCGCGCAGTGGAGCGTGGGTTCCCGCAGTTCATCTTCGATATATTCACGCAATATGCCGAAGGTGGCCCGGATTATATCCATTCCCTGTTGACCGGTTTCGACGAACAGCCGCCGGCAGGCATGCAGATCGCCGAGGGTACGCATTACAATCCGTACTTCATTTCGGCCAAGGCGCTCGCCATGGCGAAGCCGCTCAGCGACGACCAGGTCACCTATGACGACGGTTCGCCGCAGACAGTGGACCAGTATGCACGCGACGTTTCGGCTTTCCTGATGTGGGCTGCCGAGCCGCATCTGGAAGAACGCAAGCGGACCGGCTTCCGGGTCATGGTGTTCCTGATCCTCTTTGCGGGTCTGGTCTATGTCGCCAAGCGTTCGATCTGGTCGGATGTGAAGCACTGACAGGTCAGTCAAGGTTGAAAAATGGGCGCCACGGGCGCCCATTTTTTTGTCCCGGAGCCAGCCGGAATTTGGCCGTGGATACGAGTGCTGGCTGCTTTGCCACAATTAAGCCATGAAAATGTCCGTGCTTCGCCGCAATATTCCTGGCAAAAATAGGCGGTTTCTTTTGCATTTTGCTCGTTTGCGGGTGTAAAGGAGCTTTGCCCCGACTTTGCCTTGATTAGTTTACCGGCCTGCAGGCCGCCTGAAAGGATGGAAAATGGAATCCGGATTTAAAGCCAGCCTGAAGGATGCGATCCGCACCATTCCGGACTATCCGAAGCCGGGCGTCCAGTTCCGCGACGTGACGACGCTCATGGGCGACGCGCAGGCATTCCGCCGCTCGGTCGACGAACTGGTCTATCCCTATGCAGGCAACAAGGTCGACAAGGTAGCCGGTATCGAGGCGCGAGGCTTCATTCTGGGCGGCGCAATCGCGCACCAGCTTTCCGCCGGTTTCGTGCCGATCCGCAAGAAGGGCAAGCTGCCGCGCGACACGGTGCGCATCGCCTACAGCCTCGAATACGGCATCGACGAAATGGAAATGCATCGCGACGCGATTGAAAAGGGCGAGCGGATCATTCTGGTGGACGACCTGATCGCCACGGGCGGAACCGCGGAAGCGGCGGTGAAGCTCCTGCTTCAGATGGGCGCGGAAATCGTCGCGGCCTGCTTCATCATCGATCTGCCGGATCTGGGTGGCCGCAAGAAGCTCGAAGCGCTCGGCGTTCCGGTGCGCACGCTTGTCGCCTTCGAGGGCGACTGAGACATATAACATAAGGGATAGCGGTCGTGGCTTTGTCGTTTGGATTTCTGGTTTTCCCGTCCATTCAGCAACTCGATCTGACAGGACCTTATGAAGTTTTTTCATCGGCGGAAGGGGCTGACGTTCACCTGATCTGGAAAGATCGGAATCCGGTCAAATCCTCCTCGGGACTCACTTTCATACCGACAGCCACTTTTGATGATTGTCCGCAACTTGATGTAATCTGCATTCCCGGCGGCGGGGTGAACCCGCTGCTGACGGATGATGTGGTGCTGGATTTCGTCAGGCAGCAAGCGCGAGGCGCACGGTATGTAACCTCTGTCTGCACCGGCGCACTAGTTCTCGGCGCAGCCGGGCTGCTTGAGGGGCGAAGGGCGACAACCCACTGGAATGCCATGGATTTTCTGGAGCACTTCGGGGCGATAGCAACCGAGGCGCGTGTTGTTCGAGACGGGAATGTCATTACGGCGGGCGGCGTAACGTCCGGTATAGATTTCGGTTTGTCCATCCTCGAAGAGGTGTTTGGGCAAACAGAAGCGGAAACTGTTCAATTGACGCTCGAATATGCTCCCTCACCGCCGTTCAAGTCAGGGAAACCCGGCGAAGCTCGCGCAGAAGTTTTGGAGCGGGGGCGTGAACGTCTCGCCGCATCCAGAGCGGCGAGGGAGGCAATTTTTTCGAACTGGAAGCGAGACTGATTACCGTTCCGGCAGTTTCACCATTGCCGCATTGTCGAAGGACAGGACTTCCTCGCCACTCTGGTTATGGGCGTTCGTCGTCATCGTCAGCATCGACCAGCCGGGGCGGGAAGCGAGCGGCCTGATGGTGTGGACCACGCGCTTATAAGTGATCGTATCCCCGGCATAGACCGGCTTCGGCCATTTCAGGTTCTCAAAGCCGGGCGAGGGGCCGAATGTCGGCGGTGTCTCGCCGCGCTTCAGGGCGTCCTTCGTTGCCTTCACGATGGAGGCGACGTTGAGCTTCATGAACACTGCCGTCGTGTGCCAGCCCGAAGCGCACAGCCCGCCGAAGACGCTCTTTTTTGCTGCTTCACTATCGAGATGGAACGGCTGCGGATCGTATTTCCGCGCGAAATCGATGATTTCCTCGGCCGTAAACGTATAGCTGCCGATGATGACGGCCTGCCCGAGATTGTCTTCCAGAAAACTCATGACGCATCTCCCGCAGCCGCATCGTAGTCACGCCGCAACATCATGCATGGATGCTGCATTTCACAGACGCTTTCGCCGCGCTGATTGAACAGTTCATGATGGAACGTCACCAGCCCGATTGCCGGGCGCGACCGGGAAATGCGCTTGTCCTTGATGGTCGTCACGCCGTTCAGCGTATCGCCTGCGAGCACGGGACGCTTCCACCGCGTAAATTCCACGCCGGGACCGCCTTGCGAGGTGGAATCAGTCAGATAGGCATCGCAGACCAGCCGCATGATGAGGGAAACGGTGTGCCATCCCGATGCGGCAAGCCCGCCCAGCACGCTGGCCTTGCCCGCTTCCTCGTCCAGATGGAAGGGCTGCGGATCGAACGCGCTGGCAAATTCTATGATTTCTTCCTTGCTGATCGTACGAGGACCAAAGGGAAGGGTCATTCCCGGTTCCATATCCTCGTAGGCATATTTCGGCAGAGGCTTGCTCACCCTCGATCTCCTCCATACTCATAAAGTGCGATGCACTCAAAATGAATCGTACCACGATTTTCCCTCATCCAGAGGAGGCTCGCGAGCTTGCGAGGGAGCCGCTCGAAGGACGAGGGCAGGCACTGTGCGTTTTCCCCGACCCTTCGAGAACGCCGTTTTCAACAGCTCCTCAGGGTTAGGGAAAGAAAGGCGTCGAGAGTATAGGCGACACCTCCCGGAATCAAAAACTCTCCCACCTCACTACACATTATCCAGACGCGAAATCAGTTCACACTTTTGGGAGGCGCACTTTATACCAGAGCGGTTCCTGTTCTGACAGAATCGCGGAACCGCTCTAACTATTTGTTTTATCGCATTATCCAACGCATCGAAGCGGGATAGGAAATCAGTCCGGTGAACTGATTTCCCCACGTAGACGTTTCACACTTTTGCTGGAAATGCTCTAGATCTCGTTGAGCTTGACTCATCGAGACCTGGTTGAGCCCGTGCGGTGATTGAGCATTTTCAGGGCGTGATGCGCTAGCATTTCAGCGCCCTGCTATCAGGTATTGAAGCGGAACAGCATCACATCGCCGTCATGGACGATGTATTCCTTGCCTTCGTCCCTTGCCTTGCCAGCTTCCTTCGCGCCGACTTCGCCGTTGTATTTGACGTAGTCTTCATAAGCGATGGTCTGCGCGCGGATGAAGCCGCGCTCGAAATCGGTGTGGATGACACCGGCAGCAGCGGGGGCCTTCGTGCCGCGCTTGATGGTCCAGGCGCGGGTTTCCTTGGGGCCAGCGGTGAAATAGGTGATAAGGTCGAGCAGCTTGTAACCGGCGCGGATCAGGCGGTCGAGGCCCGGCTCCTCAAGGTCCATGCTTTCCAGATATTCCCTGGCTTCCTCATCGGGAAGCTGTGCGACTTCCGCCTCGATCGCAGCCGAAATGATGACCGTCTGGGCACCCTGTTCCTCGGCCATCTTGCCAACGGCGGCGCTGTATTCGTTGCCCTTCGCAGCATCGCCTTCCGCGACGTTGCAGACATAGAGCACAGGCTTCGAGGTCAGAAGGTTCAGGCCCTTCAGCGTCAGCAGGTCCTCGGGAGAAATGTCCTTCAGCATCAGGCGGACAGGCTGGCCGTTCTGAAGCAGTTCAAGCGCGGCTTCCATCACCGGCAGGACGGTGAGCGCTTCCTTGTCCTTGCCCGTCGCCCGCTTGCGGATCTGCACGATGCGGCGCTCGATGCTTTCGAGGTCCGACAGCATCAGTTCCGTTTCGACCGTCTGGGCATCCGATACGGGATCGATGCGGCCTTCGACATGGGTAATGTCGTCATCCTCGAAGCAGCGTAGCACATGCACGATGGCGTCGACTTCGCGAATATTGGCGAGGAACTGGTTGCCGAGGCCTTCGCCCTTCGAGGCGCCGCGCACGAGGCCCGCAATATCGACGAAGTTGATGCGGGTCGGGATGATTTCCTTCGAGCCGGCGATCCCGGCGATTTCGTTCTGGCGCGGGTCCGGAACGGCCACTTCGCCGGTATTCGGCTCGATGGTGCAGAATGGATAGTTCGCGGCCTGTGCGGCGGCCGTTTTGGTCAGCGCGTTGAAAAGCGTCGACTTGCCAACGTTTGGCAGGCCAACGATGCCGCATTTGAAACCCATGATCGTACCTATCAGACTAGAATTTTCTTGGTGTGGCTATGCGTCATAGGACGGCACAGCGTCAATCCTTTTTCCCGAAAAGCCGCTTGAGCATGTCGGCCATCGGGCCGCTTTCGGGAATATTCGGCTTTTTCTGGTTTGGCCGCGCCTGGCGGATATGGCTCTGCGCCTTTGCCTTTGCTTCAGGCGGGGCTTTTTCAAGCTGCGCGGGGTCGGCCTTGAAACCGTTGGGACGCTGATTGCCGTCGCCCATGGCGAGCGCAACGCGGTTCATGAAACTGTTGTCCTCGCCGCGGGCGAGCATGGCGACATTATCGGCGACAGCGCCCAGAAGCGTATCCAGCCATTCATTGTCGGCCTTGGCGAAATCGCCGAGAACATAGTTATGCACGAGTTCCTTCGCGCCGGGATGGCCGATGCCAAGCCGCATGCGGCGATAATTCTGGCCGCCGGGGAAGGACTGCATATGGGAGTCGATGGACTTGATGCCGTTATGGCCACCGGAGCCGCCGCCGGTCTTGATGCGCAGCTTGCCGGGATTGAGATCGAGTTCGTCATAGATCACGACGAGATCGGCAGGCGTAAGCTTGTAGAAGCGCATGGCCTCGCCGACAGACTGGCCGGAAAGGTTCATGAAGGTCTGCGGCTTGATGAGCAGCACCTTTTCGCCATCGATCACGCCATCGGCGATCTCGGCCTGAAACTTCTTCTGCCAGTTGGAAAAGCGATGGCGGCGGAATATTTCATCCGCCGCCATAAAACCGATATTGTGCCGGTTATGCGCATATTTGGGGCCCGGATTGCCAAGACCTGCAATGAGCAGCATGGTTTGAGCCCCTAAATAATTACTCGGCGTCCTTGGCTTCTTCCGCAGCGCCTTCCGAGGCAGCTTCTTCCGACTTCAGGCCGGCAGGAGCAGCGATCGTGGCGATGGTGAAGTCGCGATCCTGGATGGCAGGCGTCACGCCCTTCGGCAGCTTGATTGCCGAAATGTGGACGGAGTCGCCGATTTCGAGGCCGGTCAGGTCGACATCGAGTGCTTCCGGAATTGCATTGGCCGGAACGATCAGTTCAACGTCGTGACGAACGATGTTGAGAACGCCGCCGCGCTTGATGCCCGGAGCTGCTTCTTCGTTCTTGAAGTGGACCGGAACATTCACATGGACGACCGACTTCGCGGAAACGCGCAGGAAGTCGACATGCTGCGGGAAGTCACGGACCGGATCCAGCTGGTAGTCCTTCGGGAGGACCTGAATCTTCTTGCCGTCCACTTCGATCGTGGCAACAGTGGTCTTAAAGCCACCGCCATGAATCTTGTAGAAGATCTCCTTGTAGGAGACGGCGATTGCGAGGGGTTCCTGCTTGTCGCCATAGATGACTGCAGGAATCTGGCCGTTGCGACGCAGTTCGCGGGAGGACCCCTTACCAACCCGGGTACGCAGATCGGCCTTGAGCACGTAAGTCTCGCTCATGGCATTTCCTTTCGATGTTACTGGAGTGTCGCCCGCTGTATGATCTGCGCATGATCTTGTCCGAAAACCGGTTTCCACTTTTCGGGACCATGCTTCAACAAACGACATGAAACAGCCCGTATCGTCTGTCACAAGGTGAAAGACCGGACCGCTCCATTCCGCGTTGCCTCCAAGGGTGTCTACGCGGATGGCGGTGCTATAGAGCATAGCGCGCGGCGGTGCAAGTTTTTTGGGTTTGCCTCACACGGAGGCTGACGGGCGATAGTTGAAAAACTGATCCCGATGGCCTATATTCGGATCGGTAGCTGAAGCGCTAACTCCAGCTACCGTGTACTCAGATAAAGAGCTGTACCCGCACTGTAGCTTGCCAGCCGGTGCGGGTTTTCTTTATTCTAAGCGTGAATCTAATGGGTATTAACCACATTCAATTCACCTCCGAATAGAGGGCAAAGCCTTTGCCACGGTCGGAGCGGCTCATCCTCCCCGACGCGCCCGCTGGCTGGACGCTTGCTGCTTTTGCCCCCTGACAGGATTGCTATCAAAACTTCAGGTTGAAATCTACTGCCCGGCATCTGTGGGCATTTGTCTTAACGGGTGGCAATCACAGCCGCAAAAGTGTTAAGCGGGTGCCTGATCGACTGGCGGGTTTTCTACGCGAGTCGTCTGTTCCCGCAATGTTGAAACAAGGAGGCGAGATGCAGGTCGGTATCGACATGGGTTCTGTTGCTGGAAGCGGTTCTGCCTCGGCAGCGACGCTTGGCGGCGGCAAGCAGGCCATGCTTGATCTTGAGGAGCTTCTCGCCACGCGCCTGCTCGTGCAGGGCAATTCCGGCTCGGGCAAGTCGCATCTTCTGCGCCGCCTGCTGGAACAGAGCGCGCAATGGGTGCAGCAGTGCATCGTCGATCCCGAAGGGGATTTCGTCACGCTCGCCGATCTCTACGGCCATGTCGTCGTTGATGCCGCCCGCACCGAAGCCGAACTGACCCGCATTGCCGGACGCATCCGCCAGCATCGTGTTTCCGTCGTCCTCAATCTGGAAGGGCTGGACGTCGAGCAGCAGATGCGCTCGGCTGCGGCTTTTCTTGGCGGACTTTTCGATGCCGAACGCGATTATTGGTATCCGATGCTGGTCGTGGTGGATGAGGCGCAGCTTTTTGCGCCTGCCGCCGCCGGTGAAGTGTCGGATGAAGCGCGCAAGCTTTCGCTGGGCGCGATGACCAACCTCATGTGCCGTGGTCGAAAGCGCGGTCTTGCCGGGGTTATTGCGACGCAGCGACTGGCAAAGCTCGCCAAGAACGTCGCTGCCGAGGCCTCGAATTTTTTGATGGGGCGCACTTTTCTCGATATCGACATGGCGCGTGCCGCCGACCTTCTCGGCATGGAACGCAAACAAGCTGAAATGTTCCGCGATTTGCAGCGCGGGCATTTTGTGGCGCTTGGGCCCGCCCTGTCGCGCCGTCCATTGCCGATCAAGATCGGCAAGGTGGAAACATCGGCACGGTCTTCTTCGCCGAAACTGATGCCGCTTCCCGATGCGCCCGAAGATGCGCTCGATCTTATTTTCACGCCTGCGCCGCAGGAAATCCGCACCGCGGTTCGCAGGGCGCCGCCACCGCCACCGCCGCCATCGACGGCGGAAATCCTGGCTCAGGTGGCAAAACCCAAGCCGGAAGCCGAACCGGTCGAAGCGCCGCTTTTCCCCGGCATCGTGGAAGCCGAACGCGAAGAGCTTCTGGAAAAGGTGATGCGCGAGATCGTGGACGATCCGGAAGCCTCGTTCCGCTCGGTTGCCGTTCTCTATCAGGACTTTCTGGTGCGCTGCCGCATTCACCGCGTTCCGGGCGAACCGCTGGCCCTGCCTGCCTTCCGGCGCAGGCTGGCCGTGGCGCAAGCCAGCATTGAAAGCGATGTCGCCAATGGCGAGACATGGCAGCAGGCGCTTATCCTTTCGGAAAGCCTCACCGACGATGTGCAGGGCGTGTTCCTGATCGTGGCGCAGGCAGCGGTGACGGGTGCGCCTTGCCCGTCCGACGCGGCGCTGGCGCGGGCCTATGGCACGCATTCGTTCAGTCGTGCGCGGCGTCTCCTGACCTATTTCGAAGAGCGCGGGCTTCTGGTCGTGCGCAACGACTTCAAGGGAATGCGCATCGTCAATTTCCCCGATCTTGCCTGTGAGACCGCGCCGGGCGATCCGAATGCGCCGGATGATCTGACCGAAGAAGGTGCCGCAGCCGAGTAAGCCTGTGAAAACCGTCATGAACCTGTAATGATTGTCAGCAAGAGCTTGGTCGGATCATTCAGGATGACAGCGTGACACAGCCAATAAAGCAGCCGGATTTCAAAGAACTTTTCGCGACATTCGGCAAGATCGGGCTTTTGTCCTTCGGCGGGCCGGCAGCCCAGATCGCCATGTTGCAGCGCGTTCTCGTGGATGAGAAGAAATGGATGGATCAGGAGCGGCTGATCCATGCGCTCAATTTCTGCATGTTGCTGCCGGGGCCGGAAGCCATGCAGCTTGCGACCTATTCCGGCTGGGCGGTGAAAGGCTGGCGCGGCGGCTTGCTGGCCGGGCTTTTGTTCGTGCTGCCCGGTGCGGTCGTCATGCTGGCATTGTCGGCGCTTTACGTCGCCTTCGGGCATGTCGATGTTGTGGCGGGATTGCTGTTCGGCCTCAAGGCTGCGGTGCTGGCCGTGGTCTTTGAGGCGCTCTATCGGATGGCCAGACGGACATTGGCGTCTGGGTTTTCCTATTGCGTGGCGGTCGCGGCATTCATTGCGATAGCGCTTTTGAAACTGCCATTTCCGCTCGTCGTGCTGCTGGCGGCTGTCGCCGGTGGCCTGCGCCATGCCATTCAGGGAAATAGTGCAGCAACAGTTCTGGGGCAGGCGACACCCGGTGCGCTGCGGGAATTCACGCAGCAGACACTGATCTGGGGCGGGCTGTGGCTTTTGCCGCTGATCGGGCTCTTCCTCGCCTTTGGCGGCGGGCATGTCTTCGTGCAGGAAGCCGCCTTCTTCTCGAAGCTTGCGGCGGTAACGTTCGGTGGCGCTTATGCGGCCCTTTCCTATACGGCGCAGCAGGCGGTCGAGCATTTCGGCTGGATGAAGCCCGGCGAGATGCTGACCGGGCTCGGTCTTGCCGAAACCACGCCGGGACCGCTGATCCTTGTGCTGGTATTCGTCGGCTTCGTGGGGGCGGCGAACCTTTCGAGCCTGCCGCCGCTGCTCGGCGGCTTTTTCGGCGGATTGATCGCGCTGTGGTTTACCTTCGTGCCCTGCTTTCTATGGATACTGGCAGGCGCGCCATTCGTGGAGCGGCTGCGTCAGGTGCGCTGGCTGTCGGCGATGCTGGGCGGGATCACGGCTGCGGTCGTGGGCGTAATTGCCAATCTGGCGCTGTGGTTCTCGCTGCATGTCCTGTTTTCAAAGGTCGTGGAGAAGGCGGTCGGTCCCTTCACGCTGCCGCTTCCGGTCTGGAGCACAATAGACAATGCCGCCGTCCTGATCGCAGGCGCGGCGGCATTGTTGCTTGTCGTCTTCAGGATGAACATGCCGCTCGTGCTGTTGCTGGCGGCATGTTTCGGGATCGCCCTCAGGCTGTTGTTTTAGTCGAACAGGCTCGAAACCGACTCTTCCGCTGCCGTGCGGGCAATGGCTTCGCCGATGAGGTCCGAGATCGACAGCACGCGGATGTTCGGCGCGTCGTTGATGGCGGTGGTCGGCTGGATGGAATCGGTGATGACCAGTTCCTTCAGCTTGGACGAGGCGATACGCGCAACCGCGCCGCCGGACAGAACGCCGTGCGTGATATAGGCGGTGACGCTGTTGGCGCCCTTGTTGAGCAGGGCCTCGGCTGCATTGCAGAGCGTGCCGCCGGAATCGACGATATCGTCGAACAGCAGGCAGTCCTTGCCGGAAACATCGCCGATGACGTTCATGACTTCCGATTCACCCGGGCGCTCACGACGCTTGTCGACGATGGCGAGCTGCGCGTCGATGCGCTTTGCGAGCGAACGGGCGCGCACCACGCCGCCGACATCCGGCGATACGACCATGCAGTTGCCGGTGGCATAATGGGCCTTCACATCGCGGGCGATGACCGGAACGGCGTAGAGGTTGTCGGTCGGGATATCGAAGAAGCCCTGGATCTGACCGGCGTGAAGATCAAGCGTCAGGACGCGGTTGGCGCCGGCTTCGGTGATGAGGTTGGCGACGAGCTTGGCGGAGATCGGCGTGCGCGGGCCGGGCTTGCGGTCCTGGCGGGCATAGCCGAAATAGGGCAGGACTGCGGTGATGCGACGGGCCGAGGAACGGCGGAAGGCGTCGATCATGATGAGCAGTTCCATCAGGTGATCGTTTGCCGGGTAGGAGGTCGATTGCAGAACGAATACGTCTTCGCCGCGCACGTTTTCCTGAATCTCTACGAAGATTTCCTGATCGGCGAAGCGACGGACGCTGGCCTTACCGAGCGGAATGTTGAGATATTGAGCAACGGATTCGGCAAGAACCCGGTTGGAGTTGCCTGCGAAAAGTTTCATTCTTTTGCCTCTGACGCCGATGCGGTCGCGGTTTGCAGTCTGGTTGTCGCAAAAGTCCGCCGTAACGGACAATCTCAAAAATTTTAAAGCTGCGTACTTATCTGACGGGATCAAGTACAGCAGCTTGCAAGGTTCTTTCGGATGCGGGGGCTATTGCAAAGAGTCACAGTTATTGCAAGGCCCGAAGGGACACAATTGCTGCAAAAAGGCCGGTATTGCGGCTTTCCCACAGTATGACAGACCGATTCAGCAAAAGATTTCAGTCTTTTGCTGCCGAAGCAAGTTTCTATGCGCGATTTGCCGCAAGCCAGGTCGAATATTCCTGCATGGTGCGGTCGGCGATTGCCTGCATTGCGGAAGCCGGAACGACGCTCCATGAGTCTGCCGCAGCGCCCGGAACTTTCTCCTGACCCTGTATGCGGTGAAGGCGGTTGCCGGACGCATCGAGAACGTCCCAGACGTAGAGAACCGTGGTCTGGTTATCTTCCGAAAGAACGGAGAAATATCCCTTCATCACATAGGCCGCGCCCGTATCATTATTGCCCGCAAGCTCGATGCCCTTTGCCTTGGCGTCATCGTTGATGCGATGGGGTCAGCGGCGTCACCACATTGACCGGCGCGCCGACGATGGGGGCGATATGCAGCTTGCCCGGCTTGAGGCCTGCACTGCGCTGCGGCGCCGCTGGCGCAGTGGTTGCGGGCGTGGTGCCGGTTGCGGTTGTTCCGGCGGGTTGCGCGGCGCCCGTCGTCGGGGTGCCGGGCGTCGTGGCCGGTGCAACGGTTTGGCCCGAACTCTGACCAGAGCCTTGGCCCGGACCCTGATTGCTGCCTTGCACGTTCAGCGCGGATTCAGTGCTGTTGCAGGCAGCGAGGACGCTTGTCAGCATCCCGGCCAGAAACAGCATCGTTGAAAGATGTGCCTTGTTCATGTTCGGCTTCATGCTCCTGAAGGCGCAGGTTCCCTGCGATAGGGCATTTCAGTTCATTCCGTCGACTTTTCCCGACGTGCCGTTTTATCGCCGATTGCGCCTCATTTGACAATCATATCAAGAGAATGGCGGGATAATGGCTGAGCAGCCCCATTTGTTGTGAGATATGTCTGTCCCAGCGTCATGGCGGTCTGCGTATCGGAATCCATGATGATCATATGCGCGAAAAGCGTCATGTCCGGCTGGATGCTCTCCGGATTTCCGGCATAGAACATCTGCGGGTCCATCCATGACGGCGTGAAGCGCGCGCCCACCGAATAGCCGCAGGCATTGAGGCGGTGGCGGGTGAGGCCATGCGCCTCCATGGTCCGCGCATGGGCATCGAACACGTCGCCGAATGTCGAGGCGGGCGTCATCGCCGCTTCCACGGCTTCCAGCGCCTCGCGCGCGGCGGCGTAAAGCTCCTGATGGTGCGTGGTCGGCTTGCCGACGATCAGCGTGCGCATCATCGGCGCATGGTAGTGCCGGAAGACGCCCGACCATTCGAGCGTGAGCTGGTCGTTCTTGTTCAGCTTGCGCCGGCCGGATTTATAGCGGCAGAGCAGGGCGTCGTCGCCCGAGCCGATGATATATTCGTTCGCCGGATAATCGCCGTCGCCCGCGAAATTGGCGCTCATCATCGCAGCCAGAATATCGGCCTCGCTCGCGCCTCCTTTGGTCAGCTTGATCGCCGCATCAAGCGCATCGTCGCTGAGTTCCGCGGCGCGCTTGGCATAGGCGATTTCGGCAGGGCTTTTCAGCAGGCGCAGGCGATCCACCATGCCGGACGCATCGTAAAGCTTGGCAAAGCTCTGCAACTGTTCGTCCAGCTTGCGGGCATTGGCCCCGGTGAGGCCGTGCGTCTGGTATTCGATACCGATCCGGGTGCCGAGAAGGTCCAGTTCCGTCAGGATGTTGCGCAGGTCCGAGGCCGGATTGGCATTGTCGCGGTCGGTCCAGACCACGATATTCTCGATATTCGACGTATGACGCGCCTGCCGGAGATCGGCGGAGCGCGTCATCAGCACCATGGACCCGTCGGCTTTCACGACGAGGCACTGGAAGAAGCAGAAGCCGAACGTGTCATAGCCGGTCAGCCAGTACATGCTCTCCTGTGCGAACAGCAGAAGGGCATCCAGCTTCTCCTCCTCCATCTTCAAGGTCAGACGGTCGCGACGTGCGGCGAATTCTTCCGGCTCGAAGTGAAGGGCCATGCGGTTCTCCTAATCTTCCTGGGTGGCGGTGTCTTCTATGATGGCAATGGCTGCGATCTGGCGCCCGTAATCGGGTTCATTGCGATGGGTGGTGCGCCGGTAGGAATAGAACCGCTCCTCATCGGCATAGGTGCACTGGCGCAGCGATTCCGCCTGCACACCTGCCTTCGTCAGGCGGTCGGTGATGAACGTCCACAGGTCGAACAGCTTGTGGTCCGCCTTGTCGGATGGGCGGAAATAGGCGGTATAGGCCGGGTCCCTGCCGATGAATTCGGCATAGAATTCCGGTCCGACCTCATAATTGTCGGGGCCGATGGTGGGGCCGAGAACAGCCACGATATTCTCGCGCTTCGCGCCGAGCCCGATCATGGCTTCGATGGTGTTTTCCAGCACGCCGCCAAAAGCGCCGCGCCATCCCGCATGAGCAGAGCCGATGATTCCTGCTTCGTGATCGGCAAACAGCACTGGCCCGCAATCGGCGGAAAGCGCACCGATGGCGATGCCGGGAACATTGGTCACCATGGCGTCGGCCTTCGGGCGCGGGCTGCCGAACGGTTCGGTGACGTGGAGGACATCGGGCGAATGAACCTGATGCACGGTCATGAGATGATCGGGCGCAACGCCGAGGCTTTCGGCTACGCGGCGGCGATTCTCCGCGACCTTTTCCGGTACATCGTTCGATCCGCTTCCGACGTTGAGGCCCGTATAGATGCCATCGGAAACGCCGCCCTTGCGGGTGAAGAAGCCGTGCGCAATCCGCTTCCCGTTCTGTCCTACGGGCTTTTCAAGGAGAGGCGAACGGAGCGGTTGCGGCATGTCGGTCATGGCATTCTTTCGTTAAACGGCGGGATGGTGGGGGAGGTCGGTTGGCTTGTCAATCGAAGCTTTCGCTAACGTGGAACTGCAAAAGGAATGAGCTTTGTGTCGGAATCGCTGATGGCCAGCACCTTGAACAAGGTTCCCATCTGATCGGGCGCGGCCAGTCTTTCGACATCCTGCCGGATTTTTTCCTGAAATGCCGCATCCTTGCCCGCGCCCAGCCGTCCGGCGCGATCAATCAGGCCCATTGCGAGCAGAAACTCGCCCTGCGTCATCGTTCCGGTCTTGCAGTTGCTGGCGCGTGCTGCCTTCTCCAGCATGTCGAAATCGACATGGCTGGTAAGATCGGCTTCCCCCGGATGGGCGAACACATCGTCAAAGCTGTGTTTCAGCATGGCTTGCAGCGTATCGCCGAAACCGGATTCCAGATGGCCGTAATCGATGTTGAGCGCCGCGCCGCGTGTTGTGGCGATACGACTGGCGATTTCCTGCATCAGGGCCGTGCGCGCCGGGGCCGCTTCGAAGATGGCACCTTCCTCCGCCGTGGCGTGATCTTGCGGAAGGAGAGCCGGATCTATGCCGCCCAGACCGCTGACGAAGTGAAATTCGTCCTTGTCGTCGAGCGCAATCATCCGTTCGACAAAGCGGCCACCCACCTTGACGAACTGGCGAAAAGGAATGGCGTCGAAGAGTTCATTGGTGACGAGGATCAGCGGTCCGTCAGCTATGTCGGAGAAGCGCTCGAACCAGTCGATTTTTACGCCTGCACCGGCCAGCTTTTCCTTTTGCCTTTCGACAAGGCGCGGGCTGGTTTCGACCATGGCGATGCGGGCAGCGCCAAGCATTTGAGGGGCAAGCCTGCCGATGGTGCGCAGCATGTCGCTCATCAGCGTGCCGCGACCGGGGCCGATCTCGCACAGCACCACATTGTCCGGGCGTCCCAGCGCATCCCATTCGCTGACGCACCAGATGCCGATCAGCTCGCCGAACATCTGGCTCACTTCCGGTGCGGTGATGAAATCGCCGTCACGTCCGAAAGGTTCTCGCGTGGTGTAATAGCCAGCCTCGCGGTCGCCGAGGCAGGCGGCCATGTAATCGGCGACGCTGATCGGCCCGGAGGCGGCGATCAGGCGTTTCAGCCGGTCTTTCAGCGATGACTCAGGCATCTTTGGCTGCTGCGCGGTTGGCGCGCCACATGGCCCACAGGCCGATCAGCACCATCGGCACCGAAAGCACCATGCCCATGGTGAGCCAGCCGCCGAGGAGATAACCGAGCTGGGCATCCGGCTCGCGGAAGAATTCCACCACGATGCGGCTGAGGCCGTAGCCGGTGACGAATGCGCCAGCGATGAAGCCGGGTTTCTTCAGCTTGCGTCCGACCCAGACGAGCAGGAACAGCACGAAGAAGAGCACGAGACCCTCGAGCAAGGCTTCGTAAAGCTGGCTTGGATGGCGCGGCAACGGGCCGCCATTGGGGAAATAGACCGCCCATGGCACCTCGCTGACCCGGCCCCAGAGTTCCGAATTGATGAAATTGGCGACGCGCACGACGCCGAGGCCGACCGGCACGCCGGCGGCAATCGTGTCGAACATGCTCCACACCCTGATGCCGCGTGAGCGGGCAAACAGGATCATGGCGAGCGTGGTGCCCAGAATGCCGCCGTGGAACGACATGCCGCCATCCCAGACCGCCGGAATGGCGAGCGGGTTGGAAATGTAAAAGGAGAAATTATAGAAAAGCACATAGCCGATGCGCCCGCCAAGCACGACGCCAAGCGCGGCCCAGATGACGAAGTCGTCGAGCGCTTCCGGGGCCATGGGCGGCTGGTTGTTCGCCCACAGGCGGTGGCTTCGCAGGAGCTTCTTGCCATACCACCAGGCGAACATGATGCCGACCACATAGCCGAGGCCGTACCAGTGCACTGCCAGCGGCCCGATCCGGAAAATCACCGGATCGATATTGGGGAAGGCGAGCGCCGATACGGGCAGCAACGTCTCAATCATGAAATCACTCCGTTTTGTGAGGGAACATGCTGGACCAGCCCTTGCCGGTCAAGCCGTTCCCGCCGTGCTGCAAATCGCGTTTTGCGGTGCTTGCGGTGCTCATCTACCCTTAAGGCAGCCTTAAGTACATTCGCCTCGGGTTTTCCGATCCCGCAGGAGCCCCTGATTTTGCTTTCGTTGCGCCGAAGCCGATCACTTTCCATAGCCGAGCTTGCATCGGACCCGAGACGGCCCTATTTCAAATTTATGTTTTCAACAGGTCTCTCCTGGAAGTAAGGAATGATTGCCATGACCAGCGGACAGAACCGGGTTCTCGATGAACTCGCCAAGCTTGTGACGGATGCGGCAGGCGCTGCGCAGGGCGTGCGCCGCGAAGTGGAAACGGCGTTGCGTTCTCAGGGCGAACGGGTGCTGAACACGCTCGACGTGGTGCAGCGCGAAGACTTCGAAGCCGTTCGTGAAATGGCGATCAAGGCGCGTGCCGAAAACAGCGCCCTGCTGGCAAGAATCGAAGCTCTCGAAGCGCGTCTTGCGAAATTCGAAGTCGATTCCGATGCCAAATCGGCAAAATCGGCTTCAACTTCGGCTAAATCCAAAAATAATCCCTGAATATTTATTAACAGGCCGCAAGTGGCAAAAACCCTTGTCTTAGAGTCGGTTAAGGCAAGGGGTGCGGCCCGCCCTTCATATATTTCCACATGCTTTCATGTCTCTTTTTTGAAAAGGGGCTGGCGTTCAGATTCAGCATCAATAGACTGAAAACACTACATGATTCGTAATGTGGTCATGTAGGCGGCGGCGAGGGGCTGTGTGTCAGGTTTCGCGTCTTTCAGGCTGCTTTCCAGTATCAGTTGCGTATGTGCGTGTGCCATTGGGGCGCTTGCATGCCACCGTGCATGCCGGTTCCTCGACCGATCAATTCGTGCCTGTTTTCCTGCGCTTGTTCTTGCGCGGTGACCGGCGCGGGCGGGCAGTTATCTGCACGCCGGGAATTAGGAAACATCTGGGGGCAGATGGTTCCCAGAACAGGAAACGGACATGAGCCTTCTTGAGCTTGAATTCGCACGTGAGGCGCATCCGGTGGATGTGATCGAACAGGTCGCGCATTCAAACGACTGGACGTTCGAGCGGACTGGCGACGACGAAATCGCAATCTCGGTTGCGGGCAACTGGACTGACTATCACATCTCGTTTTCCTGGATGGAGGATTTCGAGGCACTGCATCTGGCCTGCGCATTCGACATCAAGGTGGCCGAGCCGCGCGTCAACGAAGTGATGCGCCTGCTTTCGCTCATCAACGAAAAACTGCTGATGGGCCATTTCGACCTCTGGCAGCAGGAAGGGGCGATCATGTATCGCCAGTCGCTTTTGCTGGCGGGCGGCGCGGAACCGACGAGCCGTCAGGTGGAAGTGCTGCTGTCGGCGGCGCTGGAAGCCTGCGAGGCCTATTTCCAGGCTTTCCAGTTCGTGGTCTGGTCGGGCGTCACGGCCCGCGAGGCGCTGGAAAGTGTGGTGTTCGAGACAGTCGGTCGCGCCTGACTATAAATCAGTTTAATTTTGGCCCGGCGCTCGCGCCGGGTTTTCTGCGAGGCCGGGAGCGCGGGCCGGGGAGTGAAAGAATGAGCGAAGCAACCACCATCAGCTGGGCAGATTTCGAAAAGGTCGATATCCGCAGCGGAACCATCGTGGAAGCCGTGCCATTTCCCGAAGCGCGCAAGCCCGCCTACAAGCTGAAGATCGATTTCGGCGAAAAGATCGGCGTCAGGAAGTCGTCGGCCCAGATCACGAAGCACTACACGCCCGAGCAACTCATCGGCAAGCAGGTCATGGCTGTGGTGAATTTCCCGCCGCGGCAGATCGGCCCCTTCATGTCGGAAGTGCTGACGCTCGGCATGCCGGACGAGGACGGCGAAGTGGTTCTCGCGGCAATCGACAAGCCGGTGCCGAACGGCGGCAAGCTTTATTGAGAGCATTCTGCAACCGCGTTTAACCCCTCATCCTGAGGAGGCTCCTGAGCTTGCGAAGGAGCCGTCTCGAAGGACGAGGGCAGGCACTGTGGCAGGCATTGGGCGTTTTCCCTCAGCCCTTCGAGACGCCGTTTTCAACGGCTCCTCAGGATGAGGGAAAAGAAGCGTGAAAACTCCTGCTTATCGCTTTGCTCTGAAGTTTTTTTCCCCGGCCCCAAGCCAGAACGCCTGGAGAATTTCCAGCAAAAGTGTGTAACGTCTAGGCGGGGAAATCAGTTCACCGGACTGATTTCTTATCCCGCTTCGATGCGTTGGATAATGCGATAAAACAAATAGTTAGAGCAGTTCCGGCGATTGCGTTAGAACAGGAACCGCTCTAAGCCGGAATATGGATGATGGCGCGGAGGCCGCCCAGAGGCGAATCTTCCAGCGAAATGTCGCCACCGTGACTGCGCGCGATGTCGCGTGCAATGGCAAGCCCCAGCCCGCCCGTGCCGCCTGAATCCTGCGTTCGCGCTTCATCCAGCCGGACGAATGGCTTGAAGACATCTTCCCGCCGGTCTTCCGGAATGCCGGGTCCGTCATCGTCCACAACGACTTTCAGCCAGCCTTCGACATGCGAGATCGACAGCTCGACATTTTGCGCGTGACGGAAGGCGTTCGATACGAGGTTGCTCACCAGACGCGAGAAGGCGTTCGGGCGCACATGAACCTCGCTGTCGCCCTCGACATGATATTTGAAGCCGCGTTCGCGCAACCGCGCCTCGTTCTCCAGCTTCTCGCAGAGTTTGGTGACATCATAGCTTGCCGTTTCTTCCGAACCTTCGCCGCGCGCAAAGGCAAGATAGCCTTCCAGCATCGTCTGCATGTCGGCGATATCCTGATTGAGCGGCTCGGTGTCGATGGAATGGCCAGCCAGCGCCAGCTGCAGCTTGAAGCGGGTGAGGATGGTGCGCAGGTCGTGGCTGACGCCCGACAGCATGGCCGTGCGCTGCTCGATCTGGCGCTCGATGCGCGAGCGCATCTGGATGAAGGCTATGCCGGCGCGCCGTACTTCCTCGGCCCCGCGCGGATGGAAGCCCTCCGGCATGGGGCGCCCCTTGCCGAAACTTTCCGCCGCCTCGGCAAGCTGCTGGATCGGCTTGATCTGGTTGCGCAGGAAGGCGATGGCGATGATCAGCAGAACGAGCGCGGTGCCGACCATCCAGGTCAGGAAGATACCCGTATTGGACGCATAGGCCTGGCTGCGCCTTGCAAAGACGCGCAACACCTTGTCCTCGAGCTTAATGCGGATTTCGATGAGATCGGAATCGCCCACCGTATCCACCCAGAAGGGCCGGTTGATCTGGCGGGTGATTTCCTCGCTCAGGAAGTAATCGAGAATGGCGAAGAACGGCTTCGGTCCGGGCGGCGGCAGCGGATCGGGCGGCAGGATCGAAATGTTCAGCGCCAGCCGCTGCTGCGAGATGCGGATCAGATTATCGTAGCCCGGTTCCTGCGGATAGGTTTCCAGAATATCGATGATGCCTGCAATATCGCGCACGACGGCGGTGGACAGGCGTTCCGTCACCATCTGCCAGTGACGCTCCATGAACACATAGGCGATCACGGATTGCAGCAGCACCATCGGTGCGATGATGATGATGAGCGACCGCGCATAAAGCCCCTTGGGCATGGTGCGGGCCAACCAGCGGGAGAATTTTCTCAAGGGCGATTTCATCGTGTCAGGCCCACACTGGCTGCGGCACAAGGTCGGTATTCGCGGCGGTATTCGGGGCGGTGATTGCGCTTCGCGACGGCCTTCCCGGCGTCTGGCGCAGCCGAAAAGTTCTTTTCAGGCTGCGCTTCGCGTTTTGTGAGAATACCATTTCCGATCGCACTATCCCGGCTCTGCCGAATGCTACTCGATGCTCAGCTTATAGCCGATGCCGCGCACGGTCTGGAGCCAGACCGGATTGGCCGGGTCCTGCTCGATCTTGCGGCGAAGGCGATTGATCTGCACGTCGATGGTGCGCTCGCCGACATCGCCGTCCTGACCGGTCAGCTCGTGACGGGGGATCGTTTCACCGGCGCGCTCCGCGAAGATCGCCATGATGTCCTGTTCGCGATCCGTCAGCTTGATCGTTTCCGAACCCTTCTTCAATTCGCGGCGCGGGATGAAGAAAGTATAGGGGCCGAACACGATCTGTTCGATCTTCGGCTGCGCCGGAGGCGCACCGCGCCGCAGGATATTGTTGATGCGAAGCGTCAGCTCGCGGGGATCGAAGGGCTTGGGCAGATAGTCATCGGCGCCAGCGGCCAGCCCGTCGATGCGGCTGTCGGTTTCCGACAATGCCGTCAGCATGAGAATGGGAACATTCTTCTGCTCGCGCAGCGAGCGCGTCAGCGAAACGCCGGTTTCGCCCGGCATCATGACGTCGAGGATGAGCAGATCGAAGTCGATGCCTTCCAGCTTGCGGCGCGCTTCAGCGGCGCTGCCAGCCATGGTGACACGGAAACCGCTATTCGTCAGATATTGCGAAAGAAGGCTGCGGATGCGCGTATCGTCATCAACGACGAGGAGATGCGGCGCGTCATCCGAAAGCGTTTTTTCTTCTTCTGCTGCCATGGCGTGTTTCGATCCCGTTCCGATAATTTGACTTCAGCATCCCGGCATCATGCCCGATGCTTTGGCATGCATATTATCGACAGGAATGCGGCACGTCCATTCACTGCCTGCATGCGCCTGTTTTTATGCAATCATTCAGTGTCTGGTCCAAAGCCGCGATGCCCTGCTGCAAATAGCGGCTTTCTGCGCTGCCGAGGCGCATATACTTCAAGTATTTTTCAAGCTGCGGTTGTCGAAACCCGTCATTTTCGCCACGGCCTGACGCTCTTTATTCAGACACTTTCTGCAACGATGCGTAACACTTCGCCTCAGACCTGCCGGGACGATGGATCATCGGCAGAAAACTCGTCGATCTGCGCACGCCGCTCGGGATTGACCATATTATAGAGAAAGCGTTCGATCACCGCGCGGTCCTGCGGGGCGCAATCCTCCAGCGCGCGCGCAATGCGCCGCGACTGCGGAAGGGCCAGCGCCAGCGTCAGCTCGCGGCCGCTCCTGGTCGGATAGAGCTTGCGGTGGCGGCGGTCATGCAGGCCGGTGGCCTGAACGACATGGCCGGTATCGATGAGCTGCTTGAGCACGCGCGACAGGCTTTGCTTCGTTATGCGCAGAACCTCCAGCAGCTCCGCAACCGTCATGCCGGGCTTGCGGTTGATGAAATAGAGGACGCGGTGATGCGCCCGCCCGAATCCGATCTTTTCCAGAATGAGATCAGGGTCGGCGGTGAAATCGCGATAGGAAAAAAACAGAAGTTCGATCACGTTGAGATCGGCCGCCTCCTCAGCCGTCAACGGATTGCTTATATAATTCAGATCGTTCGTCGAATTCACATCTGTGCTCCGTTCTGTCGCGTTAAATATGTCAGCATTATTGACATAATTCAATCGCCCAGATAATTTTCGATAAGCGTGAGCTGGCTTTTTTGGAATAATGTTTGCGCTGACGCGTGCATGGAGGAGGAATAATTGCGCTGGCCGCTTTGCCGCCGTTCGTCTGAACGCGGACGGGGAGAAGAGTACCCGCAATATTCCGTCCCGATGGAGGATTTATTTTCTTTCCATGCATGCTCCGGCTGGATTTCGCGCAATATGTTTGCGTGACCTCAAAGCATTTTGAACAAAAAGGCCAGCAGTTACGCAGAAAAAGGTGGCCGTCTCACCATTTATATCGATTTAACTGGGGAAGACGGGTCGCGGAGAAGTTTGTCCGGTCTGAAATCGGCCTGTAACCGTGTCGAGACAGCGCCGCGAGGAAAGTCAAGGAGCAAGAAAATGGCTGCGATTCCATTCGATCAACGGGACGGATTCATCTGGCTGGACGGAAAATTCGTCGACTGGAAAGATGCGAAAGTCCATGTGCTGACCCATGGCCTGCATTATGCGAGCGCCGTGTTTGAAGGCGAGCGCGCCTATGGCGGCGAGATATTCAAGCTGAACGAGCATACCGAACGCCTGCATGAATCCGCGCGCATTCTCGGTTTCGAGATTCCTTTCAGCGTCGCGGAAATCAATGATGCCTGCCGCGAGCTTCTCGAGAAGCAGGGCTTCGAGGATGCCTATGTGCGCCCGATCGCCTGGCGCGGCTCGGATTCGCTGGGCGTGTCGGCGCAGAACAACCGCATTCATCTGGCCATCGCCATCTGGCAGTGGCCGAGCTATTTCTCGCCGGAAGAAAAGATGAAGGGCATTCGGCTCGACATCGCCGAATATTGCCGCCCGGACCCGCGCACCGCGCCGTCGCGCTCCAAGGCCGCCGGTCTCTACATGATCTGCACGATCTCCAAACATGCCGCCGAAGCCAAGGGCTATGCCGATGCCTTGATGCTCGACTGGCGCGGACAGGTCGCGGAAGCGACCGGCGCGAACGTCTTCTTCGTCAAGGACGGGGCGCTGCACACGCCGAAGCCCGACTGCTTCCTCGACGGCATCACGCGCCGCACGATCATCGATCTTGCCAAGCGTCGCGGCATCGAAGTCATCGAACGGGCAATCATGCCGGAAGAACTTGCCGGTTTCTCCGAATGCTTCCTGTGCGGAACGGCTGCGGAAGTGACGCCGGTTTCGGAAATCGGACAATACCGGTTCAAGCCTTCCGAAATTACAAATGTTCTAATGAATGACTATTCAACGGAAGTTCAGCCGAAGCGCGCGGCGGCGGAGTAACTGGGTTTTAAACAGAAAAAGAGCGGCCTTCGGGCCGCTTTTTTGTTTTTCCGTCGGTTATTGTTTGACATTGGCAAGTTTCGGCACATGATTTTTTTGCCGGAGTCGCGCTATTCCGGTTTAAAACTCAGATGGGGTGACGATTATGGAAGCTCTACTACCTCTCATTCTTCAGCTGGTCGCTGGCGCGGTTGGCGGCAACATCGCAGGCGCAGTCAAGAATATCAGTCTGGGAACCACGGGTAACACGGTGGCGGGCGGCATCGGTGGTGTCATCCTCGGTCAGCTGCTTCCGATGCTATCCGGCGGCGGTCTCGATTCCGTTCTCAACGGCGTTGTCGGTCAGCTGGCTGGTGGCGGTGTCGGCGGTATCGTACTCACGGCCATTGTCGGCCTGATCAAGAACGCGATGGCCGCCAAGGCCTGATGCACCGCAGAACGTAAGGTTGTGGGGACAACCGGCAAGACGAACTGTCGGGGCGCGTCCCGAAAACCGTGAAGCGGCTTTCGGGCAGGCGTCCCGGTCAATCCTGGAGAGGGAAAACGGGCGGCGACCAGCCGCCCGTATCTGTTTGGAGCGGTTCCGGTCGAGACGTTCTGTTTGAAGCATAATCTTATCGATCCCCGGGTCGGATTATGTTCTGAAGCTTCACCGGACAGGCGGGGCTCTAAGTATTTGTTTTGTCGCATTATCCCACGCATTGAAGCGGGTTAAGAAATCAGACCAGTGAACTGATTTCCCCGCGTAGACGCTTCGCACTTTTGCTGGAAATGCTCTAGTGTGGGACAGAATGCGTTTTCCAGACCGTCATTTATGCGGGACGCGCTATAAAGTGGAGTAAGACCAATGGGGCAATTGCAGGCCATCATCGTTCCCGTCACGCCGTTCCAGCAGAACTGCACCATACTGTTCGACAGCGAGACCAAGAAGGGCGTGGTGATCGATCCGGGTGGCGACCTCGACCGCATCCTGGACGCGATTGGATCCCAGGGAGTCGAGGTCGAGGCCATCTGGATCACGCATGGCCATATCGATCACGCCGGGGCTGCGCTCGATCTCAAGGAAGCGCTGGATGTGGACATTATCGGCCCGCACAAGGATGACAAATTCCTGCTCGACAATCTGGCCACGACCGGCCTGAAATACGGCCTTACCGAAGGCGTGCGCAACGTGACGCCGGACCGCTGGCTGAACGAGGGCGACAAGGTTTCCGTTGCCGGACACGAGTTCGAGGTCTTCCACACGCCGGGCCACGCACCGGGGCATGTCGTGTTCTTCAACCCGGAGGCGCGATTCGCCATCGTGGGCGACGTGCTTTTCAATGGCTCGGTGGGGCGCACCGATCTGCCGGGCGGCGATCATGCGGCGCTGATTCGCTCCATCAAGGAAAAGCTGCTGCCGCTTGGCGACGATATCGGCTTCATCTGCGGGCATGGTCCGGGCGGGCGGTTCGGCGAGGAGCGGCGCTCCAATCCGTTCCTGAACGACATCGGCTACGCATAAATTGAAAACCGCAAACAAGAACGGCTACCCTGAGATCAGGGTAGCCGTTCTTCTTATTTTTAGCGGCATTATCTGCGCATCGAAGCGGGACAGGAGACCAGTCCGGTGGACTGGCCAGCCTCAATTCGCGGAGCAGAAGTGGTCGCGCCCGTCGTAACCGCGATAGGTGCCGGTGTTCGGATTGAACGACCGGTAACGGTCGGAGCAATACTGATACCAGCCGCGGCTCCATGGCTCATAGCCTGCGCGGTAATAGGTTACCTGGCGCGCCGGGGCTGCCGGATAATAGGCAGGCGGCGGCGGAGGCGGCGCATAGACCGGGGCCGGCTGCACATAGGTCGGCTGCGGCTGGCTCAGCGCGCTGCCGATGAGGGCGCCGGCTGCAAGGCCGATCACGCCTGCGGCAACCGCGTCGCCGTGGCCGCGATGCCGGTCGCGGTAGTAGGGACGATCCCAGCCGCCACGATTCCAACCATGGCGACCCCAGGAATCTGCCGATGCCGTTGCAAGCGGCGCGGCAACTGCCGCGAGGGATGCCGCTGCCAGAATGGCTGTTTTCGCAAATCGGTTCATTGTTCGCTCCTTCAGAAGCTCGACTGCAATGTCTGCGATACGTTGGCCGAAGGGGCACGTATCGTTTGTGAATAAGTGATTAACTCTTTCGACATGAATGGAGGCTGAACAATGGTGATGGGCTGCGGAAAACGCCCATTTTCCGGTAAATTACGCGCAGTATCTGTAATATTTCGCGCTTGAATGGGTGCCTTTAAGAAACCAGACGGGGCGCCGCGCAGGCAATAAAAAACCCCGGCAGAAGCCGGGGCAAGTGGTAGGTTCTTTAATGAACGATCAACCGGTAACGGTGATGTTCACGGCCTTCGGGCCCTTGCCGCGACGATCCGGTTCCGTCTCGTAGGAAACCTTCTGATTGTCTGCGAGGCCTGTGAGGCCAGAAGCCTGTACCGCGGAGATGTGTACGAAGATATCTGCGCCACCGTCGTCCGGCTTGATGAAACCGAAACCTTTTTCGGTATTGAAGAATTTGACCTGTCCGGTCTGTGCCATGGGATCCGTTCCTTTTCCTTGGCGCCACCGCTCCTGTGGAGACGGTGGTATTACTATTTCTGCCAAGCGCACCACACACCCGGCAGAGGGTTATGCAGGCAGTTCTCGACATTGGGAAGGAACCGATCATTGCCGAAGGGGAGCCTTCGACCCGGAACTTATAGCGGCCCCGGCACGCCGTTCTTCCAGTCTTCCATTTGTTCGCTAAATGCCCGAACAGATGGAGACTGATCTATGAAGCGGTATTTGGCAAGCAAATTCTTTGGGGTGGACATGATTGGTTATCTTCGAACCGGTATCGTTTGATTTTTTTACGATTGTTTCAAGAAAATCCTCGGTCGAATCCCAAAACAGAACAGGGTTTCCCTAATATATCGCTGATTTAGCAGGTACTGACCGTGTTTTTCTCATCGGTTGCGTAAAACTATGCATGCTCCGCCGGCAGCGCGAAGTTTTGTGCAAATGCCATCGGCTTCCCCGCGGCTGTCGGCGCCGATGCGCACTGCATAGATGCCGCGACGTCCCATTGGCGTGCGTATGCGGCTGACGACCGGCTCGTGGCCTGAAAGCACGGCGCTGAACTGCCTGCGCAGGCGGGTCCATTGATTGACGGCGGCGCTGCGGCGGAAATTGCCGGCAACCTGTATGCCCCAGGGTTTCGGCTTGACGCGCGACATCGGAATGGTGGCGCTGCGGATGATCGGCAGGCGCTTGCAGGCGTCGTGAAAGGCGAGCTTGGGATCGAGCGGCCGGTTCATGATTTCCTTGCCGGCGGCGAAGTCGTCGGCAGGCGCGCCGGTAATGTCCAGCACGTAATTTTCCGTCTCGAGCGGCAGAAAGCCGCCGGACCGCATCCAGCTGGAAACGCGCCCCGCGCCTGCATTATAGGCGGCGGCTGCAAGGCCCCAATTGCCGAACGCGCCTTTCAGGTCGCGCAGGAAGCTCGCCGAGGCGGGAATGGCCTGCTCGATATCGAAGGGGTCGGCGAGCCCGCGCTCCCTTGCGGTATAGGGCATGAATTGCGCAATGCCTTCGGCACCGACCGGGCTCACCGCCTTGTGGTCGAACCGGCTTTCCTTCCAGATCAGCCGCGCGAAGAAGTCGCGCGGGATTCCATGGGCGTCTGCATTGGCGCCGATGAGCTGGCAGATGCGGCCAACGGTCGGCGTCTTCTTTTCCGGGGGCAGGGGCGGCGCATAGACCGGCGGGGTCGGCTCACTGGCTGCATGGGAGGAAATGACGCCGAGAGGCAGGCTGAAAAGCTGGGAAACGAGGATAACCGCTATGCTGTGCCTGTAACGATTCATGCTGCCTGTTCCGCCCCTCAACTTCGGCCAAGGTAACCTATATGGGCGGGTTGTCGATATGGTCCGGAAGGTTTTGCACTTTCGCGAAAAGACTTGCCCTTATTGAAGGCTGCGCCATCTTAGGGTTCGGGACAAAGGGAGAGGAAAATGCAATTTCATCGTTTCAGAAAACTGTCCGTGCTCGCGGGCCTGCTGCTTCTTGCCGGTTGCGTTGCGGAAGGCGGGGTGGATCATCGTCCGCCGCTGCGCCCCGGACCGTCACAGCCGCCGCGAATCTGCCCGATGAACTATGCGCCGGTCTGCGCGCAGCGCGGATCGTCACGCCAAACCTTCAGCAATTCGTGCCAGGCGCGGGCAGAGGGCTACCGCGTCATTTCCAACGGTCGCTGCTCATCGAGGCCGGGGCCGGGCTGGGGCGGCGCAGGCGGAATGCATCCGCCGCACCAGGGCAACAGGCCGGGCAGGCCGGGAGCAGGCGCATGCACGCGGGAGTTCATGCCGGTTTGCGCGCAACGCGGCAATGACAGGCGAACCTTCCCGAACCGTTGCGAAGCCGACCGCGCAGGCTATCGCATCATGAGCAGCGGGCAGTGTCGGTAACGACTGGCTCAATGGAAGGGGCGGCAGGTGCCGCCCTTTTCACGCCGCTTCCTGAACAGAGGACGCTGATTCCTTCACCGGCTTGCCGAACCGGTCGATATTGGCGTCGCCCCATTTCTTCAATGCGAGCAGGATCGGCTCGATGCTGCGGCCGAGCGGAGAAAGACTGTATTCCACCTTCGGCGGCACCTGCGCATAGACCTTGCGCTCGATAAGCCCGTCTTCTTCCAGTTCGCGCAGCTGGTTGGTCAACATGCGCTGGGTGACGCTTGGTATCTGTCGCCTCAATTCATTGAACCGAAGCGTGCCGCCCATGAGATGAAAGAGCACGACGCTCTTCCATTTTCCGTCGATCAGGCTGATGGCGGCTTCAACCGCACAGCCGGGACTGCAGTCGAAGCGGGAATGCCTGGCTTTGGCCATTTCGGTATCCTTTTTATACCAAGTGCAAATATCGACACTATAGGCGATATTTGTGCGTATTTCTAAATTGGGAACGTAGTCTAATATTTGGTCCATAGCAAATGGAGCAAAGACGATGAAAGCTGTTGCCTATCAGAACGCCGGTAAACTGGATCGCGCCGATTCGCTTGTCGACGTGACACTGGACAAGCCGGTTGCCGCCGGGCGCGATCTGCTGGTTCAGGTGGAGGCGATTTCCGTGAACCCGGTCGATTACAAGATCCGTGGCGGCGTTTCACCGGACGCCGGCCAATGGAAGGTGCTTGGCTGGGATGCTGTCGGCACCGTCGTCGAAACCGGCGATCAGGTTCGGGATTTCAAGCCCGGCGACAGGGTATGGTATGCAGGCTCCCTGACCCGTCCGGGCGCCAATAGCGAATTTCATCTGGTCGATGAACGCATCGTCGGGCGCAAACCGGCATCGCTGTCCAACAGCGAAGCCGCCGCCCTGCCGCTGACGTCCATTACCGCATGGGAAATGCTTTTCGACAGGCTGGACGTGCGCAGGCCGGTTGCCGGTGCGGTGAATGCAATCGTCATCATCGGCGGCGCGGGCGGCGTGGGCTCGATCGCGATCCAGCTGGCGCGCGCACTGACCGACCTGACGGTGATAGCGACCGCATCGCGGCCCGAAACGCAAGACTGGGTCAGGCAGCTTGGCGCGCACCACGTCATCGACCACCGCAAGCCGCTGGCCGAACAGGTTGAAGCTCTGGGGATTGGCGTACCGGCGTTCGTCTTTTCGACGACGCAGACGCTGGATCATCTTTCCGAAATCGTCAGGCTCATAGCTCCGCAGGGCCGTTTCGGGCTCATCGATGATCCGGACAAGCTCGACATCATGCCCTTCAAGCGCAAGTCCGTGTCGGTGCACTGGGAACTGATGTTCACGCGCCCGATCTATCAGACCGCAGATATGGCGGAGCAGGGCAGACTGCTGAACGAAGTCGCGAAGCTGGTCGATGAAGGCAAGATCAGGACAACGCTGACGGAAGTCCTTTCACCGATCAATGCCGCCAATCTCAAGGCAGCGCATGGCGTGCTGGAAAGCGGCAAGGCAAAGGGCAAGATCGTGCTGGAAGGCTGGTGAGCCTTCCGGCACATTATCGATCCTCGTTTCACTCGGGTCGGATTATGCTCTAACGCCCCGGTCGGCCTGTCTTGCCGGGGCGGCGCTTCTTGCGCGCTGTTTCTGCCGGGTCTTCGTAAGACCCGATGCCCGCGCGCTCACGGCGGATCGCCGCATCGTTGCCGCCAGATGGCACTTCCGTCCGCTTCACGGTCATCTCGTCGAGCGTGTTCTTGCGGAATAGCGGTTTTGCCATGTCCGTGCCCGGTCCCATATCGTCAAGCGACGGCTTCTGGAACAGGGACGGCTTGCCAAGCGGGCGCGTCGTATCGGCGCCCATTTCATCGAGCGTCGGCTTGCGGAAGCGCGAATTGCCGGTGGGCTTGCCCTTGTTGTGGCTCGCCCCCGCATCGCCCGCCTCGAACTCGCGTGCCAGCGGATCGTCGGCGATGGCCAGTTCCGTCTCGCGCAGGCGCTTGATCTCGTCGCGCAGGCGCGCCGCCTTTTCGAAGTCGAGATCGGCGGCGGCGTCGCGCATCTGCTTTTCCAGATGCTCCAGATGGGCGGCAAGGTTGTTGCCCATCATCGCGCCTTCTTCCGCAAAGCCCGAAATATCCGCGCGGACATGATCGCGCTCGTAAACCGAGCCGAGGATATCAGAGATATTCTTCTTCACCGAAGCAGGCGTGATGCCGTGCTCTTCATTATAGGCGACCTGCTTTTCGCGGCGGCGGCTGGTTTCATCCATCGCACGCTGCATGGAGCCGGTAATATTGTCGGCATAAAGAATGACCTTGCCGTCAACGTTACGCGCCGCACGACCGATGGTCTGGATGAGCGAGGTTTCCGAACGCAGGAAGCCTTCCTTGTCGGCGTCGAGGATGGCGACGAAGCCGCATTCGGGAATGTCCAGACCTTCGCGCAGCAGGTTGATGCCGACCAGCACGTCGAAGGCGCCAAGCCGCAGGTCGCGGATGATCTCGATGCGCTCCAGCGTGTCGATGTCGGAGTGCATGTAGCGCACGCGCACGCCCTGTTCGTGCAGATATTCGGTCAGGTCTTCCGCCATGCGCTTGGTCAGCACGGTGACCAGCGTGCGATAGCCCTTCTGCGCAGTGTCGCGGATTTCGCCGAGCACGTCGTCGACCTGCGTCTTGGCAGGACGGATTTCGACCGGCGGGTCGATCAGCCCGGTCGGGCGGATGACCTGTTCTGCGAACACGCCGCCCGCTTCTTCCATTTCCCAGTTGCCCGGCGTTGCCGAAACGGCAATGGTCTGCGGGCGCATGGCGTCCCACTCCTCGAAGCGGAGCGGGCGGTTGTCCATGCAGGAGGGCAGGCGGAAGCCATATTCGGCCAGCGTCGCCTTGCGGCGGAAGTCGCCGCGATACATGCCGCCGATCTGCGGAACCGTGACGTGGCTTTCATCGATGAAAACCAGCGCATTGTCGGGAATATATTCAAACAGCGTCGGCGGCGGCTCGCCCGGATTGCGGCCCGTGAGATAGCGCGAATAGTTTTCGATGCCCGCGCAGGAGCCGGTCGCTTCCAGCATTTCGAGGTCGAATGTCGTGCGCTGGTCGAGGCGCTGGGCTTCCAGCAGGCGACCGGCGCGGGTCAGTTCGTCAAGGCGGTGCTTCAGCTCCTCCTTGATCGACTTGATCGCCTGATTGAGCGTCGGGCGCGGCGTCACATAGTGCGAGTTCGCGTAGATCTTCACCGATTTCAGATCGCCGGTCTTCTGGCCGGTCAGCGGGTCGAACTCGGTGATGGACTCGATCTCGTCGCCGAAAAGAGAAATGCGCCAGGCGCGATCTTCCAGGTGGGCGGGGAACAGTTCGATCGTGTCGCCGCGCACGCGGAACGAGCCGCGCACGAAATTGATGTCCTGCCGCTTGTATTGCTGCGCCACGAGATCGGCGAGCAGCTGGCGCTGGTCGAGCCGGTCGCCGATCTTCATCTCGAAGGTCATGGCCGTATAGGTTTCGACCGAACCGATACCGTAGATGCACGACACGGAGGCGACGATGATCACATCGTCACGCTCAAGCAGCGCACGGGTGGCCGAGTGGCGCATCCGGTCGATCTGCTCGTTGATGGAGGATTCCTTCTCGATATAGGTATCCGAGCGGGGCACATAGGCTTCCGGCTGGTAATAATCGTAGTAGGAAACGAAATATTCGACGGCGTTGTTCGGGAAGAAGCTCTTGAACTCGCCGTAAAGCTGCGCGGCCAGGGTCTTGTTGGGCGCGAGGATCAGGGCAGGGCGCTGTGTCCGCTGGATGACCTGCGCCATGGTGAAGGTCTTGCCCGAGCCGGTGACGCCGAGCAGAACCTGCGTGCGGTCGTTGTTCTCCAGCCCTTCCACCAGATCGCGGATTGCAGTCGGCTGGTCGCCAGACGGCTCGAAGCTGGTTTCCATCTCGATGGCGATGCCGCCTTCGGATTTCTCCGGGCGGGCGGGGCGGTGAGGGGTCCACAGCTCGCCGTTCTTGAACAGCGGATTGCCGGAGGCGATCAGGTCCGACAGGGCCTGAACCGTGGCGGTCGCGCCGGATGGATTCAGACCGGCTGCGTCTTCAAGACTGATGTCGAGACCGGCAACGGGGTTGAGGCCCGCGGCTGCGCGTTCCTTCGCCGAAGCTGCGCCGCCCATCGACGTGCCGCGGCCTGTGCGCGACGCTTCCTTGCTGCGCTCGGGAATCTTCTTGGGTTGTTTTGGATTTTTTGCGCGCGGCTTGGCCGCCTCGTCGCCGATCTCCTTCGCCCAATCAGCAATGGGGCCAGCAATTGAACCGGATAGGGGCGCGCCGGAAAACCCGGCCTGTGGCGCTTCACCGAAGCCGCCAGCCTTGTCTTGCGAATCCTGGGAATGTTTGTCTTTTGAGGAAGCCATGACCCTATATTGTTACCGCATGTCTTAAGCGGAAAACCGGTTTCCACTTTTCTGCGACATGCTTCCAATATGGAATTTCAGCGTCCAAATGAAAAGGGCGCCGAGGCGAAATCCTCGGCGCTCTCAACATATCCGGCCAATGCTCCTGACAGAAGGCTGTCAGGAGGCGACCATTTTGCGGATGGCTCTACAGCCTGCCGCCCATGCGTATGCGCGGGCCGGGACCGAAGCCGCGACCGAAACCGGGATGATAGCCCGGATGGTCGTTCCAGCCCGGGCGATCCGTCCAGTGCGGACGCGGCGGACCCCAGTTCGACTGGCAATTGCGACCGATGCAGCCATTATAGACGTTGCCGCCGCCGCCCCAGCCGCGATAGGGGCCGGTACCCCAATAGCGGTCGTTGTTGGCCGACAGTGCCGAGCCGATGGCGATGCCTGCGATGAGCGGTATGCCCACGGCTGCGGCGGTCGATCCGAAATTGTCGTTGGTCGTGTAGCCGTTGCCCGTCTGGATGGCGATATAGCTCGATGCCGCCCAGCCGGTCATGCCGCCGTAACTCACCTGACACCAGCCATAGCCGCTGGTGCAGCCCCCGACGGTAACTCCAACGCCGTTCGGGATCGCCCCGATGGTTCCATACTGGGTACCGGGACCGGTGCGCAGATTAACTGTCGAGGTGACGATGGCCGATGATGCATAAGCATTTGCTGAAACAAGGAATGCTAATGTAAATATGGAAGCTTTCACCGATAGGTTCATTTATCGTTCCTCTAATATACTTTCCATCATTACTTATAGCATAGCCGATATTATTCCGGCTCATCACGGATAATCAATTTCAATTCATGATTAATTATTGCCAACCTTTTAGGTGCGGCCTGATTCTAACGGTTTAGAGCGTATTGCGCGGTACTTTTCTTCCGGGCGGCCTTGTCTCATATTAGCGGCCGACTCTCTCAAGCACTCAAGGAACGACATTGATGAATACTGACAATGAGCCGAACGGCACGCTGACCATCCGCGTTTCAGC